>DATAUO010000250.1:0-13999 GCA_036268215.1 Steroidobacteraceae bacterium | reverse complement strand
GGCGCCCGCCAATATCCCGCGAATACGTTCGGACCCTTGACCTCGATCGCCCCCGGGGCGCCCGCACCGGCTTGCCGGGCGGCATCGGATTGCGGGCGTCCCGATTCCGGCGCGGGGTCGATCACACGGATCGAGATGCCCTCGAGCGGCGGTCCCACGGTGCCGGGCTTGCGCTCCCCGAGATAGGGATTCGACGTATTGATCAAGGTTTCGGTCATGCCATAGCGCTCGAGAATGGCATGCCCCGTGCGGCGCTCGAACTCGCGATGGGTTTCCGCGAGCAGGGGCGCCGAGCCCGACACGAACAGCCGCATGCGCGCGGTCGCCTCGCGCGTCAATGCCGGATGGTGCAGCAGCCGCGTGTAGTGCGTCGGAACCCCCATGTATACCGTCGCTCGCGGAAGGTGCTCGAGCGTGAGCGCCGCGTCGAACCTCGGCAACAGCAGCACGCTCGACCTCGAGATGAGCACGGTGTTGAGCGCCGCGAACAGGCCGTGGATGTGGTACAGCGGCAGGGTATGCAACAGGACATCGTCCGGCGAGAAGCGCCAGGCGTCGTCGAGCGCCGCCGCGTTCGAGGCGAGATTCGCGCGCGTCAACATCGCTCCTTTGGAGCGGCCGGTGGTGCCCGAGGTGTAGACGATGGCGGCGAGCGCGGATCCGCCGCCGCCGCGCTCGGGCACCAGGGCGGCGCAATCCCCGGCCAGCCTGCTGAGGCTGCCCTCGCCGGCGGCGCCCAAGGTGTCCATCTCGGCGACCCCGGCGCCTCGTGCCGCCGCCTCGAGCAGCTCGCGGTCCGCGGGACGCACGACGGCGAGGCGCGGCTGCGAGTCGCGCAGGAAATACTCGACCTCGTGCGCCGTGTTCGCCGTGTTGATCGGCACCAGCACCGCGCCCAAACGCAGGCATCCGGCGTACAGCAGCACGGCATCGAGCGACTTCTCCACCTGTGCCAGCACACGGTCGCCTTGCCGCACCCCGCGCCTCGCCAGCGCGGCCGCGTAGCGCCCCGACTGCTCGAAGAGCTCGCCGTAGCCCATGTGCCGCCCATCGGGCGTCTCCACGAACGGGCGCGCGGGGCTGTCGCGGCCCGCGGCTTCGATCCACTCGGCGGGGTCGCCGCCGCCGGCGCGAAGGTCGGATTCGTGTCCCGAAGCGCGTTGAGTCATCGGGTAAATTATACTGGCGGGATGGCCTCGCCCAATGCGTTCCGCACCGACGTACCGTTTCTCAATGATGTCGGCATCGAGCTCGTGAGTGCCGGCGACGGGCGCGCGGTCGTCGCGCTCGATCTCGCTCCGCGGCATTTGAACAGCTGGGGCGCCGCGCACGGCGGCGTGCTCATGACCTTGCTGGACGTCGCCATGGCGGTCGCCGGCCGTTCGCTCGACCCCGAGGCCGGCGCCGGCGTCACGGTCGAGATGAAGGTGACCTTCGTTCAGCCGGCACGCGGCCCGCGCATCCAGGCCTCGGGGCACGCCTATCACCGCTCGACCACCATGGCTTTCTGCGACGGCGAGGTGCACGATGCCTCGAACCGCCTGGTGGCGAAAGGCATGGGAATATTCAAGTTCCTGAGACGCTGAACGCGGGTAGCTCTTGAGACGCTCACCGCGAGCTGTCGGCGTGCGCTGACGCCGGCGAACGCGAATCGCCGCTTTTTCGCCGCGCGATTTGCGCTTAGCTTCCCGTCATGCCAGCTACAAACACCCGCGCCGGCTCGCGGAGCATGACTGCCATGGCCCTCGTGGTCGCCGCGTCGGCGGCTGCGTCGGCCTTACCCGATTGCGTGCAGGCGGCCGACGCTCCGGAGTCGAGCGCGGGCGAATACGGCCCCAACCCGACCATCGGACCGCCGGACAAGCATCTGGTCCCGACCATCCACGTCGCCAAAGCAGTCGGATGGCCGCAGGGTGGAAAGCCGACGGCGGGCGTGGACACCCAGGTGGAGGCCTTCGCCCGCGATCTCGAGCATCCGCGCTGGCTCTACGTCTTGCCGAACGGCGACGTGCTGGTCGCGGAGACGGACGCGCCGAAAAAGCCGGACGATTCCAAAGGAATCGAGGGCAAGGTTCACAAGATGGTGATGAAGCACGCGGGCTCCGGGGCGCACCCCAGCGCAAACCGCATCACCCTGCTCCGCGGCGGCGTCCAGGGCGGCGCGCCGGAACGTCACGTGTTCATCTCGGGACTGAATGCGCCCATCGGCATGGCGCTGGTCGGCAATACGTTCTATGTCGCCGACAGCGATGCGCTGCTGCGCTTTGCCTACCATCCCGGACAGACGGAGATCAAGGACGCGCCGGCGGTCGTGACGCAGCTGCCCGGCGGCACCATCAACCACCACTGGACCAAGAGCCTGGTTGCAAGCCCGGACGGCCGCGAGCTCTATGTCGGCGTGGGCTCGAACAGCAACGCCGGCGAGAACGGGCTGCAGGTCGAGCAGGAGCGCTCATCCGTCTGGCAGATCGATCCCGGCACCGGCGCTCATCGGATCTACGCCTCGGGCCTGCGCAATCCCGTCGGTCTCGCGTTCGAGCCCGAGAGCGGCGTCTTGTGGGTCTCGGTCAACGAGCGGGACGAGCTCGGCGACCACCTGCCGCCGGATTACATGACGGGTATCCGTCCGGGAGCTTTCTACGGCTGGCCATTCAGCTACTTCGGTCAGCACGTCGACGACCGGGTGAAGCCGCAGGATCCGCAGATGGTCGCCAAGGCGATCGCGCCGGACTACGCCCTTGGCGCGCACACCGCCTCTCTCGGGCTCGCCTGGGGCGACAGCCGGTCGATGCCGCCGCAACTGCGGCAGGGAATGTTCGTCGGGCAGCATGGATCGTGGAACCGCTCGACCCGCAGCGGCTACAAAGTGGTGTTCGTGCATTTCGCCGCCGGCAAGCCGCAAGGCCTGCCGATCGACGTGCTCACCGGCTTCCTCGACGAGAAAGGCCGCGCCATGGGCCGGCCGGTCGGCGTGACCTTCGACAAGCAGGGAGCCTTGCTGGTCGCCGACGATGTCGGCAATGCCGTCTGGCGCGTGACCTCTGCGGCCCGCGTCGCCGCGGCGGGGAGCAGCACGCCCCGCCGCTGAGCTCCCGCGCATTCGCCCCGTCCGGCCAAATCCGGCAAGCTTTCGACATTCCGCGGTCGAAATGACAACCGCGCCCGGCACCCGTCGTGGACACTACAATCGGGCATTCATTCCGAGGTGGTCATGGACGCAGCGGCAGCTTTTGCGAGATTGAGCGGTCATCAGAGAATCGGCGGCCGGTTGGTGCGCTCGAGCGGCGGCGCGGCGCTCGACGTGTCGGACCCGGCCACGGAGCAGCGCAACGGCCAGATCGCCGATGCCACCGCCGCCGACATCGACGAGGCGGTGTCGATCGCGAACACGGTGCAGTGCGGCTGGCGGACCGTGAACCATCATCGGCGCGCCGAGCTCCTCCACGAGGTGTCCCGCCGGGTGATGGCGGCGCGTCCCCTGGTCGCCGAAATGCTCACGCGCGAGATGGGCAAGCCCTACAAGGAATCGGCGGACGAGGTCGCCTGGTCCGCCAGCGCGATCGATTACTACGCGGAGATCGCGCGGCACGAGAACGGCAAGGTGCTGGGCTCGGCGGTGGATGGACAGCTTCACTTCACCACCAAGGATCCCCTCGGCGTGGTGGTCATCATCCTGCCGTTCAACTATCCGCTCTGCCTGCTCTGTTGGCAGGCGGCGGCTGCGATCGCCAGCGGCAACGCCGTGATCATCAAGCCGTCGGAGTTGACCAGCCTCACCACGCTGCAATTCATCGAGGCCTTCGATGCGCTGCCCGCGGGACTGGTGCAGGTCGTGACCGGCGGCGGCGGCGCGGGCAAGCGCCTGGTCGAGCACCCCGGCACGCACATGGTCGCGTTCACGGGGGGCATCGAGACCGGACGCACGGTGGCGGAATCCTGCGGGCGGCTGTACAAGCGCGCGCTGATCGAGACCTCCGGCAACGATCCGTTCATCGTCATGCCCTCCGCGCCGATCGAGATCGCGGCGCGCGGCGCCGCGTTCGGGGCCTTCCTCAATTGCGGGCAGGTGTGCGCCGCCGCCGAGCGCTTCTACGTGCACGAAGCGGTGTACGAGGAGTTCATGGAGAAGCTCGCGCACTACACGAATCGCGTTCGCGTGGGCAACGGGCTCGACCGCGTGGACATGGGACCGCTCGCCTCCAAGCGCGAGCTCAACCGGTATCTCAAGATTCTCGACGAAGCGATCTCCCAAGGGGCGACGGTCACGGCCGGCGGCGGCCGGCCCTTGCATCTTGCCAAAGGCTGGTTCGTCGATCCGACCGTGCTCGGCAACGTCTCGCCCGACGCCCGCATCATGAACGACGAGAGCTTCGGGCCGGTGGCGCCGGTCGCCGTGGTGCGGAGCTTCGATGAGGCCGTGATGCTCGCAAATCGCTCGCGCTACGCCCTGGGCGCCACCATCTACACCACCAATCTCGACGAGTCCATGCGCGCGGTCAACGAGATCGAGGCCGGCATGGTGTGGGTCAATGCGCCGCTGCTCGACAACGACGCCGGTCCATTCGGCGGCCGCAAGCAGTCCGGCATGGGTCGGCAGCTCGGCGCCGAGGGCCTCGATACCTTCAGGCACACGAAGCTCGCCATGATCGATCATGCCGCGAAGCCCCACGATTTCTGGTGGTTCCCCTACTCCGACGCCGAAGCGTTCACCGGCGGCCGCCGTGCCTGAGCCCGAGCGGGAGCTCTCGCCGCCGCTCGAGGCGCGCATCGCCGCGCTCGAGCGTCCGGGAGCGACGGCGGACTTCGACCTCGCGAGCTGGGTATGGATGGTGCTGCTCGGCATCGCCGTTCCAGTCGTGCTGATCCTCCTCGGCTGGTGGGCGTGAGCACGGTCGCCGACGAGAGCGCGTGGCCGCTGCTGCCCTCCGAGCGCACGTGGGGTCCCGCGCGCCTCACGCTCACGCTCGCGACCACCGCGGCCGCCACATGGTGCTATCTCATCGGCGAGTCGGTCGGCGGCTACCTCAACTTCATCAAGGGCGGCCTCGCCCTGTCGGCCGGCTGCCTCATAGGAATGCTGCTGGTACTGGCCGCCGCCGGCCCGACTTGCGTGCGCTTCGGCATCGACTCCGTCGCCTCGACCAAGCCGCAGTTCGGGTCCCGCGGTTGGATCGTCGCGGCGGCCTTGCAGGCGATCTCCATCATCGGATGGAACTCCCTGCTGATCATCTTCTTCGCCAAATCGGCCGTGCAGCTGAGCGTCGCCCTCGGTTTGCTCGATGCCGGAGCGCGCGGAGCGGCGCTCGTGCCGGTCCTGACGGTGCTGGCGTGCGCGACCATCTTCGTCGCGCTGCGGCGCGGCGCGCGCGGCGTATCCCTGGTATCGAACCTCCTGGTCGCGCACGTCGTCGTGGGTTTGTGGATGCTGTACCTCCTGGTGTCCCACCGCTGGCCGGAGCTGGTCTCGGCCCATCCCGTGAACGCGAGCCCCGACCGGCTGTGGAACTACACCACCGGCATCGAGCTCGGGATCGGTGCGACCCTTTCCTGGTGGCCGTACATCGGCGCGATGATCCGCATGGCGCCGAACGGACGCAGCATCGTGCTGCCGGTGATGCTCGGCATGGCGGCGCCGGTTCCGCTCTTGAGTCTCATCGGCCTGGCGGGCGCGCTGGTGCTGAAGACCTCCGACCCGGCCGAGTGGCTGCGCACCGTCGGCGGCACGGCGTACGCCATCGTCTCGCTCTCGTTCGTGACCGCCGCGAACTTCGGCACGACCACGGCGGGGATCTACGCCTCCGCCATCGGATTGCGCAATTTCTCCGCGCTGCAGGAACGCGCCTGGACCACGCTGCTGCTCGTCACGATCGCGCCCGTCGCGCTGGTCGGCATCTTCATTCCCGAGCTGTTCTTCGCCAAGTTCGGCAATTTCCTCGCGCTCATCGGCGTCGCCTTCGCCCCGCTCTGCGGCATTCAGATCGTCGACTATTTCGTGCTGCGCCGGCGCCGCATCGACATCCGCGCCATCTATTCGGAGTCGCCGCGATCCGCCTATTATTTCTGGGCTGGCGTCAATCCCGCCGCGCTGGCCGCGCTCGCCGCGGGCTGCCTCACTTACATATCCATCCTGAATCCGCTGACCTACACCTCGGCCGCGGTCTATCCGTACGTCACGGCGTCGCTGCCGTCGGCCTGCGCGGCGGCGGCGGTCCATCTTCTGCTCAGCCTGCCGGTCAGGCGCTCGGGTCGCGGCGGGTACGCACAAACGCTATAGTGTGGGCTCGCATCCGGGGAGCGGCGTATGAGCTCGGCACAGACGGACATCCAAGGCACCGAGGCGCTGTTCCCGTGGAATTCAGTGATGCGTCAGGCCCCCGCCACTTCGAGCACCTCGCTCGGCTGGAAGGGCATCGAGGCGCATCGCTACGAGGGGCTGCTGTGCCGCGATCTGCGGCTGCCCGCCTCCGATCGCCATTTCATCGCCGCGCACCTGCGCAAGCCGTGCCGGATCGAGGCACGCTGGGCCGACCGCACGCATCGCGGCCGCTCGCACGCCGGCTGCAGCCTGTTCATGGCGGCGGGACAAGAGAGCGAGTGGAATTGCTCCGATCGTATCGACGAGCTGCACATCTTCCTGGACCCGGCCGTCGTCGATGAGGTCGCCGCGGAGACGGATCGCGGCAGGGTCGAGCTGATCGACGGAGTGGGCGTCATCGAGCCCACGATCCGCGAGGTCTCCATGCGGCTGCTCGCGGAGATCGAGCGGCCCGAGCTCGGCACACGGCTGTTCGCCGACACCATGGCGCGCGCGCTCGCGCTCGAGTTGATCCGGCGGCGCTCGACCGCACGCACGCCGCGGCTGCCCCCGGTCCACATGACCGCCCGGCAGCTCAAGACCACCATCGACCATATCGAGGCGCACCTGGATCAAGACCTCTCGCTCGCCCATCTTGCCGCCGCGCCGGCCATGAGCCCGTTCCGGTTCGCGCGTGCATTCAAGGTGGCGACCGGTCAATCGCCGCGGCAGTACGTCATCGCGCGGCGCCTGGAGCGCGCCAAGGAATTGTTGCGCTCCTGTCCCCTGGAGATCGGCGACATCGCGGGCATCGTGGGCTTCGCGACGCTGAGTCACTTCAGCGCCGCGTTCCGCCGGCACTGCGGCATCAGCCCCAAGCGGTACCGGGAGTCGTGCCGCTCGTGACCCGGCGCGTGCCTTTGCACTGGCGCTCCAAGCTGATCCACCCGCGCGCTCACGCGCCGCCCGGATTTCGCTCGCTCACGACGCCGACCTACCGCGGCTCGACGGTGTTGTTCGAGCGCCAGGCCGAGGTGACCGACGACTGGCGCCAGACCGAGATCGGCTACACCTATGGCCTGTACGGGACGCCGACGGTGCTCGAGCTGGCCGCCCGCATCGCCGAGATCGAGGGCGCCGCCCACACCTTCATCGTCCCGGGCGGTCAGGCCGCCATCGCGCTGATCTATCTGGCCTTCTGCAAGGCCGGCAGCCACGCGCTCGTGCCGATGAACGCCTACGGCCCGAATCGCGAGATGGCGCGCGGACTGCTCGCCGGGCTCGGCATCCGCGTGGAGACCTACGACCCGCGCATCGGCGCCGGGATCTCGCGCCTGATCCACGACGAGACGGCGCTCGTCTGGACCGAGAGCCCGGGCTCGATCACGATGGAGATCCAGGATGTGCCCGCCGTCGCGGCCGCCGCTCGCGCACGCGGCGTCCCGGTCGCCCTCGACAACACCTATTCGGCCGGCGTGATGTTCGACGCCTTCGCCCATGGCGTCGACGTGAGCATGCAGGCGCTCACCAAGTACGTGGGCGGACACAGCGACCTGTTGCTCGGCAGCGTGTCGATCGCACCGCCCGCCTCCGCCACGGCGGCCGGCGCCGCCTCGCCCAGCGCCGCCGCAGCCACCGCCACTGCCACCGAAGCCACCGCCACCGCCACTGCCGCCGCCACCGCCACCGCCACCGCCGATGCGACCCTGTACCGGCGGATCGGCTCGGCTTACAAGCAGCTCGGCATGGCCGTCTCCCCCGACGACTGCAGTCTCGCGCTCAGGGGTCTGCTGACTCTCGGCGTTCGGCTCGAGCGGCTGGAGAGCTCGACGCTCGCCGTGGCGCAATGGCTGGCGCGACGGCCGGAAATCGAGTCCGTCCGGCATCCCGCGCTCCCATCCTGTCCCGGGCACGATCTGTGGCGCCGCGACTTCACCGGCTCATCCAGCGTGTTTTCCGTGTTGTTCCGTCCCGAGTTTCGCGCGCACGTCAGGGCGTTCGCCGATGGCCTCGAGCTCTTCAAGGTCGGGTTCAGCTGGGGCGGCGTCACCAGCCTGGTGATGACGTACCCCGAGCTCGACCGGGGCGGCGAGAGCTTGAGCGGCCGCGTGGTGCGGTTCAACATTGGGCTCGAGGAACCCGAGGATCTCATCGCCGATCTGGCGGCGTCGCTCGAGGCTCTGAAGACCTGAGTCGTGAGGATCGTCGCCGAGTCATGAACGCCGTGCCCGGCCGATGAGCATCACCGCTGCGGGTCTGGGCCGCTTCCTGATCGCCTCGCTCGCGACGCTCGTCGTCCTGCTGCCGGCCGGCTGGGGAGCGCTGGCGGTCTGGTTCCAGACGGGCGGCGGCAAAGCCCTGAAGAGCGCCGCCGTGGCGGGGTGGGCCTGCTTTTCGCTCGCCGTGCTGGCCGCGCTCTGGCAGGGCCGGATCGAAGCCGGGCTCGCGACATTCGCCGTGGTATTGGCGTGCTTGATCGTCTGGTGGCGCCGCATCCAGCCTTCCAACGAGCGGATCTGGGCCGGTGACGTGGCCATGACGGCGCAGGGCTCCGTCGAGGGCGATTCCGTCGAGATCAGGAACGTGCGCAATTTCGACTGGCGCACCACCGCCGACTGCACACCGCGTTGGGAGACGCGGTGGTACCGGCTCGATCGGCTGTGCTCGACGGACATGATCCTGTCCTACTGGTCCGGCCGGGCCATCGCGCACATGCTAGTGTCGTTCGGCTTCGACGACGGCACCTACCTCGCCTTCTCCGTGGAGATACGCCGCAAGCGCGACGAAGGCTTCTCCGAGATCGGCGGCTTCTTCAAGGAGTTCGAGCTCAGCGTCATCGCGGCCGACGAACGGGACGTGGTCCGCGTGCGCACGAACGTGCGCGGCGAGGACGCCTATCTCTATCGGCTGCTCATTCCTCCGGAAGCGATGCGCTCGCTGTTCCTCGGATTCCTCGACGAGGCGAACTCGCTCGTGACCACGCCGCGCTTCTACAACACGATCACGGCGAACTGCACCACGCTCGTATATCACATGATGAAGCGGATCGTAGGCTACCTGCCGCTCGATGCGCGTCTTCTGTTCACCGGATATCTGCCCGGATATGTGTACCGGGTGGGCGGTCTCGATTCCCGCTATTCCCTCGCGGAGCTGCGCGAGCGCGGCCGCATCACCGAGCGCGCGCGGCGCGCCGACGCGAGCCCGAGCTTCTCGGCCGACATCCGCCGGGGAGTGCCCGACGGCACCTGATGCCCAGAGAGAGCGCGCACCGGGGTCAGTGCAGCGGCTTGAAACCGTAGGACTTGAAGGCCTGGTCGCCCGCCGGCCCCCGCAGGTAGGCTATGAACTTCGCGGCGCCCGCGTCCTTGCCCGCGCCGGTCAGCGCAATGGGATAGACGATCGGCTTGTGCGTATCG
The DNA here is from genome assembly GCA_036268215.1 of Steroidobacteraceae bacterium. Lineage (GTDB taxonomy): Bacteria > Pseudomonadota > Gammaproteobacteria > Steroidobacterales > Steroidobacteraceae > Bog-1198. Next base: position 4,288 of record DATAUO010000250.1, on the reverse strand, counting down.
GCCGGAAATATATCCACCACCCGCACGTGCTTGTCGATGAGCGCGTCGGTCTCGTACACGATGCCGAGCGGCGACTCGCCGCGGTCGACGAAGCTGAGCGCCGAGCGGACGCTGTCCGCGGGCGCGATGTGATCGGCCACCTTGGCCCACACCCCGAGCGCGGTGAGCGCTTCCTTGGCGTACTTGCCGGCCGGAACGGAATTGGGATCGCCCGTGGCCAGCCTGCCGTTGCCGAGGGCGACTGCGAGCGGAAACTTGGGCTCGATGTGCAGCTTGATCAGACTGTCCGCGGGCGCGATCAGCACCAGGCGGTTGCCGAGCACGTCGTGCCGCGAGGCCGGTTGAATCAGGTTGCGCTTTTCGAGGTAATCCATCCACTCCTGGTCGGCCGAGAAGAAGATGTCGGCGGGAGCGCCGCTCTCGATCTGCCGCGCGAGCGCCGAGCTTGCGGCGAACGAGAACTTGATGCGGATGGAGGTGTCCTTCTCGAATCCGTCACCCAGATCCTGCAGCACATTGGTCAGCGAGGCGGCGGCGAATACGGTCACCGGCGGACGGTCGCCGTCCGCGGCAAACGCGGGCAACGCCAGCACCATCCAGCAGCAGAGCCATCTGCGGGCGATCTTCTTCATGGAGGAACGTCCTAGTTTTGCGCCGATACGGGACGTCCATTGTAAAGCTCCGGGAAGGTTCGCTTGAGGCTTTCTATCTTCGGCAGATCGTAGTAGGCGATGTAGGGGACCTCCGGATGGCGCGTCAGGTAATCCTGGTGATAGTCCTCCGCGGCATAGAAGCCCTTCAAGGGGTCGACGTGCGTCGTGATGGGACGCGCAAAAACGTGGGTACCGTTCAGCTGAGCGATGTAGGCCTCCGCGATGCGCTTCTGGCCCTCGTCCCCGTAGAACACGTCGGATCGATACTGGCTGCCGACGTCCGGTCCCTGACGATTGAGCTGCGTCGGATCGTGCACGACCGAGAAGGCGATCTGCAGGATCTGGCCGTAGCTGATCTCGGCCGGATCGAAGGTGATCTTCACCGACTCGGCATGACCCGTCGTGCCCGAGCTCACCCGCTCGTAGTCGGCCGTCGAGCGCTCCCCGCCCGCGTAGCCCGCGATCACCTTGCGCACGCCGCGCACGTGCTCGAACACGCCCTGGACCCCCCAGAAGCAGCCGGCGGACAGCACCGCCGTCTGTGCGGGACCCCCGGTCCTGGGGTTATCGACCGACGGCGGAGGAATGGTCACGGGCGCCTCGGCGCCGAGCAGGCGCCCATGCCAGGCGAGGGATGCGAACGCCGCAATCGCGATCGCGGCAATCCAAGCGGAATATCGGTATGAATTGGATGACATGACGACCCCGGAGCAGTTGAAGGCGGCAGAACGGTCAGGCGCGCGGAACGAAATGCAGCGCCGCTGAATTCATGCAATAGCGCAAGCCGGTCGGACGCGGACCGTCGTCGAAGACGTGGCCCAGATGGGCGTCGCATCGACGGCAGGATACGGCGTCGCGGTCCATTCCCAGGCTGTGATCCGCGCTCTGCGCGACGTTGTAGCGCGAGATCGGTTTCCAGAAGCTCGGCCAGCCCGTGCCGGAGTCGAACTTCGTGTGCGAGTCGTAGAGCGCCGTGCCGCAGCACACGCAACGATAGATGCCATCCGCGTGGTTGGCGTCGTACTCGCCGGTGAACGCGACCTCCGTGCCGGCGCGGCGTGTCACGTCGTACGACAGAGGGGGGAGCTGTGCGCGCCACTCCGCATCGGTGTGCACGACCTTCGGCACCTTGACCACGCCCTCGCTCTTGCCGGAGGCCGAGAACTGCTCGATCGATATCTCGCCGCCCGCCGGGGCGGGCATCTCCGCGGCGGCCGCGCGGGGCGGCTTGCCGCAAGCGGTCAGCGCCAACGAGCCCAAGGCCAGGAGAATTTCGCGCCGCTGGATGGACATGGGGAACGCCCTCATCCGAAGGTGAATGAATAGCCCTGCACGCCGGGATCCAGGAACTCGATCGAGAACGTGTGCTCGCCGACCTCGCCCGATTGACGGATGAGCTGGTACAGACGCTGCTCGGTGACCACGCCGCGTCCGTCCGCGTCGGTGTCCGCGCCGTGGCTCGCACCCGGCGCCGCGCCGTCGAGCAGCACGCGGTATCGGATCGGCTTTCCATCGCTGCCGGGCCCGAGCACGAGATGCAGATCGCGCGCGATGAAGCGGAACTCGATCTTGCCGGGGGCGGCCCGCAGCACCGCTTTTTCCCGATCCACCGACCAGCTCCCGGCGAGCGCCCAGTGATTCAACGCGAGCGAGCCGGGCGCACTGTAGGACTTGGCGCGATCCTCGGCGAAGCCGCCCGCGGAGCTGAAATTCTGCGCGCGCTGGTAGCCGATGTAGGTCTCGGGCGATCCCTCGTGCGCCATGTCGGCGGCTGCTTTGATGCCGGCGGTCGGCGCCGCCTCGCCCCCCGCAGGCGGCAGATCGGCGTGGCCCGCCGCGATCAAGAGTGCGCGAATGATCTGCTCGGACTCGGCGTAGCCGCCCTCGCCGAAGTGATGTGCGCGGATGCGCCCCTGGGCGTCTATGAAGTAGTGCGCGGGCCAGTACTGATTGTTGAATCCCTGCCAGATCGCGTAGTCGTCGTCGAGCGCCACCGGATATCGAATGCCGAGGTCCGCGACCGCGCGCCGCACGTTGGCGACGTCCTTCTCGAAGGCGAACTCCGGCGCGTGCACGCCGAGCACCACCAGGCCGTGGTCCTTGTACTTCGCGTACCAGCCGGAAACGTACGGCAGGGCGCGCAGGCAGTTGATGCAGGAATAGGTCCAGAAGTCGACCAGCACCACCTTGCCCCGCAGGCTCTGCACGGTCAGCGGCGGTGAGTTGAGCCACGCCGTGGCACCGCCGAGCGGAGGCAACTCCCCCTCGACACCGAGCTTGGCGCCGGCGGCATCGGCCGCGTCCGGCGCGCCCGCGGTCTGCCCGGCGCCCGTCGCGCCCGTCGCCTGCCCCGCGCCCGACGACGCCGCGGCCGCCATCGCAGCTCCGCCGGAGGTGCGGCCGGCCTCGGACCCGTCGGCAGCCGCCGCGGTGATCAACGATTGCTCGATGTGATTCGTTCCCGCGAGCGAGAGCCGCGTCAGCACCGTCGAATCCCAGCCGAGGGCGATGGCGGCGACCGCGAGGAGCACGGCGGCCCCCAACCCGCGCCGCACCCACTCGCCGGCGCCGAGCGAGCGCTTGAGCGCCGCGAACACGCGCCCACCCGCGAGAATCGCCACTGCGAGCGAAGTGGCCGCGCCGGCTGCGTAGGTGAAGAGCAGCAGCGACGTCCTCGCGTTCGGTCCGGAGATCGCCGCACCGGTGAGCACGAGCCCGAGAATGGGTCCGGCGCACGGCGCCCAGAGGAGCCCGGCCGCGACGCCGAGCAGCAACGATTGCAATGCCCCGAGGTCCGCGCCCCCGCCGGCCTGCGTCAACCGGTTGCCGAGCGCGACGAAAGGACGCGCCACCCAGTCCGACAGCCGCCGCGACAGAAGCGTCAGTGCGAACAGCGCCATGAGGAGCAGCGCGACCGTGCGCCCGTACTGGTTGAGCCGCACCGCCCACGCCCCGCCCACGGCCGCCAGCGTCGCGATGCCCGCGAAAGTCACCGCCATTCCGGCGAGCATCGGCAGGCCGCTCGAGATGAATCGGCGGTCCGAGCGGGCAAACACGAACGGCAGCACCGGCAGGATGCAGGGGCTCAGGATGGTGAGCACGCCGCCGAAAAACACCAATAGGACCAAGGTCATTTGTTGTACGCTCTCCTGCCGAGTAGACCGGAGCGAACCCCGAAAGATTACCTCATGCTGGCCGCCGAAGCCTTCATCACCTGCGCCGTCACCGGATCCGCCGATTCGGCGCGCAAGAGCCCCAACGTCCCGGTCACGCCGGCCCAGATCGCCGCCTCCGCGCTCGACGCGCATGCCGCCGGTGCCGCCATTGTCCATCTGCACGTGCGCGACCCGCAATCCGGCCTCGCGAGCCGCGATCCCGGCCTGTTCCGCGAGGTGGTCGAGAGGATCCGCAGCCGCAACACCGAGGTGATCCTCAACCTGACCGGCGGCATGGGCGGCGATCTGATGCTCGGTCCCGATGCCGCGCCGCTCGAGTTCCGCGCCGGCACCGATCTCGTCGGACCCGCCGCGCGCATGGCGCACATCGTCGAGCTCGGACCCGAGATCGGGAGCCTGGACTGCGGGTCGCTCAACTTCGACGAGCTGCTGTACGCCACGACGCCGAGCATCCTGCGC
>DATAUO010000249.1:0-37115 GCA_036268215.1 Steroidobacteraceae bacterium | reverse complement strand
TTCACGCCTTCCTTGGCCTCGACCGCCTGATGCAGGCCGTCCGACCAGCGCCGGCCCACCATGGTGCGGCCGGTGAATTCGTCGACGATGATCACCTCGCCCTGGCGCACGATGTACTCGACGTCGCGCTTGTAGATGGAGTGCGCGCGCAGCGCGGCGTTCAAGTGATGCATCAAGCGGATGTTGCCCGCGTCGTACAGGCTCTCGCCTTCGCGCAGCAGACCGGTCTCGGCCATCAGCTCTTCGACCTTCTGATGGCCTTCCTCGGTCAAGGTCGCCTGCTTGTGCTTCTCGTCGACGGCATAGTCGCCCGGACCATCCTCCTTTTCCTGGCGCGTGAGCCGCTGGATCAGCGTGTTGATCTTGATGTAGAGCTCGGTGCTCTCCTCGGCCGGACCCGAGATGATGAGCGGCGTACGCGCCTCGTCGATCAGGATGGAGTCGACCTCGTCGACGATCGCAAAGGCCAGTTTGCGCTGCACCCGATCGGTGAGACTGAACGCAAGATTGTCGCGCAGATAGTCGAAGCCGAATTCGTTGTTCGTGCCGTAGGTGATGTCCTTGGCATAGGCCGCACGCTTCTCCTCGGAGCTCTGTGCGTTCTTGATCACGCCCACGTCGAAGCCGAGGAAGCGATAGACCGGAGCCATCCAGTCGGCGTCGCGTTGCGCCAGGTACTCGTTCACCGTGACGACGTGCACGCCCTCGCCGGTCAGCGCGTTCAGGTAGGCGGGCAAGGTCGCCATCAGCGTCTTGCCCTCGCCGGTGCGCATTTCGGCGATCTTGCCGAGGTGGAGCGTCAGTCCGCCGATGAGCTGAACGTCGAAGTGGCGCATTCCGAGCACTCGGTGGGCGGCCTCGCGCACCAGCGCGAATGCTTCTGCAGTGATGTCGGACAGAGGCGTGCCGGAAGCGTGGAGCGCCTTCAGCGCGCGGGTGCGCTCCGGGAACTCCTCGTCCTTGAGCGCGCGGATGGTGGGCTCCAGTGCATTGACGGCGACGACGGTCCGGCTCAGCTCCTTGATGAGGCGCTGATTACGGCTGCCGAATACTTGGGTCAGAAGCTTCCACACGCGGGGAGTCCTTGAGAAAACTGGTTATTGTACGGGTAGACACAAGATGCGGGAAATCGTTTCTGGGAGGCTCGTTTCGAGCCGCCAAGCCGTTGATTTGAGGGCGAAGCCCGCCACTTAAAGGCGTGCCGGAAAGCCATCCCGTCGACTCGGGAGGGAGCGTCGCGCCGCGTCGGCCGCGCGCCCGCAGCACCGACGCCCAAAGGCGCGCCGCAAGTGCGCAAAGCTTGTTGTTAGCGCTCCTCGCCGATGAACTTGAGCGGATCGACCTGGTTGCCGTTCTTCAGGACTTCGAAGTGCAGGTGCGGTCCCGTCGAGCGCCCGGTCGAGCCCATGAGCGCGAGCTCCTGCCCCTTGCGGACCATGTCGCCCTGCTTCACCAGCAACCGCTCGTTGTGACAGTACCGCGTCGCGAGCCCGTTGCCGTGGTTGATCTCGATCATCTCGCCGAATCCGGTGCGCTCGCCGGCGAACGTCACGAGGCCCGCGGCGACCGAGATCACGCGGGTTCCCTCCGGGCCGGCAAAATCGACCCCTTTGTGGACGGCGCTATAGCCGGTGAACGGATCCGTCCGGTGACCGAAATACGAGGAGATCCATCCCTCCTCCACCGGCCGGCCCTCCGGATAGACCTGCTTGTTCAGCTCGCGCGTCAGGATCAGATTCTCGAGCACCCCGAGCTGCTGCTCGCGGCTCGACAACTGACCCTGCAGGTCGTCCACCATGGCGGTCAGATTTGGAATCTGTGCCGGCTGGCCATCGGCGCTCTCGGCGCCTCCGAGCGGCGGCGGGTTGGTGAAGTCGAACTCGCCGTTCTCGAGATTGGCCATGCGCGTCAAGCGCTTGCCGAGCGCATTGACCCGGATGACGTTGGCATTCATTTGTCCCACGCGCAGGGCGAGCGCGTTGACCTTTTCCTGGAGCGTGCGCTTCAGATCCTCGAGCTGCGCCTGCTGACGCATCAAGTCGGCGGACCAGCTTCCGAGCTGGTTGATCGGATTCGACGCGCCGTGACGGCTGCCGAGGCCGACGCCGATCGAGAACGCGCCGCCGATGACGGCGAGCACCAACGCCACTGCCGCGCCGATCACGAGCGGATGGCGCAGGTCGAATTGCTTGACTCGGCCGGACTTTCGGCCGACAAAAATGACATTCATGCCAATTGTTCTTCCAACGCTTCGATCATGAACTGGTGCATACGTCCTCTCGGAAGATGAGACCATGCCCCGCGCGGGAGGGGCTAGACTATGCAGAAAGTTGACGTAAAACAAGGATTTCCGCACGATTTTCAGCAGCCATTTCCGCTCGATTGAGTGTCAGAATATTTGACCAAATGCAAAACCCTAGAAGTGTCAGTGACTTATTGTCACGAACTGGAAACAAACTCAGTGCGCTGAAAACGCGTTCCGCCGCGCGGGCGCGCATCGCCGACCTGGTGCGTGCGGCGCTGCCGGCGGAGCTGGCTCGGGCGGTCGCCGGTGCCGAGATCGAGGGCAGCCGGCTCACGGTCGGCGTGACCGGAGCGGTGTGGGCCTCGCGCCTTCGCTACTGCACGGATGCCCTTCGCAAGCAGGTCGGCACGGCGGCCGGCACCGACATCCAAAGCGTGCGGATCAGGGTGGTACCGAGCGCTTGAGCGGCGCCCGTGTCCATTCGTCCCCTGGCATCCCCGGCGCGCGCCTGAATGCGCCCGGGGCGGTGGCGATGCTGCTGCTTTGCGGCTCGATCTGGCAGCTCTCGCATCCGTACCACGGTATCTTCCATGATGCAGGCCTTTATGTTCTGCAGGGACTTGCGCACTCCCACGCGGCTCTTTGGAACGATGTATTTCTGCAGCTCGGCTCTCAGGACCGCTACAGCGTCTTTGCCCCGCTGTTCGCGCTGACCGGGAGCCTCGGCGGCCTTGCCGCATCGGGTCCGCTGAGTCCCGAGGCGACTGCCGCGGTGCTGACTCTGATGTTCCAGCTGGCATTTTTCGCGGCGGCCGGCGTGCTCGCCCGTGCCGTCAATCCGACGGGCTCATCGCTCCTCGCGGTCGCGGTCCTCATCGCCGTACCCGGGTGGTACGGGGCGGATCGGATCTTTGCGTGCGTCGAGCCCTTCGTGACGGCGCGGATGGCCGGCGAGGCGCTGAGCTTGGCGGGAGTCGCCGCGGCCCTGGCTCATCGGCACTGGGCCGCATCCGCGCTGCTGGTGCTGGCTCTCCTCATGCATCCCATCATGGCGGCGGCCGGTCTGGTGATGCTGTTCTTCTTATATGTCGCGGTTCCTCGGCCGCGCGTCGGTCTCTGGACGATGGGAGGCGTGCTCGTCGCGCTCTTTCTGAGCTCCCTGATCACGGGTGCCTGGGGCCGGTTCGACCCCGCTTGGCTCGCGCTCGTGAAGGATCGGAGTCCGTACCTGTTCATGTCGAGCTGGCGTATCGAGGATTGGAGCCGCCTGGCGCTGGTTCTCGCGACGCTCTCGGTCGGCGCGCTCGGCTTGCCGTTCGTCCGGGCCGCCGCGGTTTGCCGTGCGGTCTTGCTGACGGTGGCGGCGGGCGTGATCTTGACCTGGGTCGGTTGCGATCGGCTGAACCTGGTCTCGATCGCAAGGCTGCAACCCTGGCGCTGGCAGTGGCTCGGCACCACGCTCGCAGCGCTCGTTCTGCCGCTGATCCTGGCGTCGCGATGGCGGGCGGACGGCGGCGGCCGGGCGACCGCGTTGCTGCTCGCCGCAGCCTGGATCTTCGGCGCCGACCGATCCGCGCTCGGTGCGCTGCTCATGCTGATCGCGGTCGGCGCGTGTGCCGGCCGTTTGCGGCCGGCAGAATTGCGTCTGGTCACACTCGGCTGTTGGGCGATGCTGGCCCTCGCCGCCGTGTGGCGCGTGACCTCCAATCTACAGCTCGCCGAGGTGCACTACCTCGATTCGGATTTGCCCCTGTGGTTCAGGCGGGCAATGAGCCTCTGCGCCGACGGATCGTTGCCGGCCGCCGCCGCGCTCTTGATCGGATGGGCGGCTCGGGATCGAGGCAGATATCCCGCCCTCGCGGCGCTCACCGCGCTCGCGGCGGCGGGTGTGCTGCTGACCTTGCCGCAAAGCTGGTCGTCATGGACCCGGCGAGACTACCCGACGCGCGTTGCGGCCGCCCTCGAGCCGTGGCGCCGCATCATTCCTCCGACCGGACAGGTGTTCTGGCCCGAATCACCGCCCGCGGCATGGGTGCTCCTGGACCGGCCGCACTATGTTTCCGTCCTGCAAACCTCGGGCATGGTGTTCTCGCGCCGCGCGGCCATGGAGCTCGAGCGGCGGGCGCGCAGCCTCGATGCGGTCATCCCAGCCCGGATGTTCCTTGGCTGGGACGCGGGCGCAACCCACATCGCGCTATCGGCTCCGCAACTGCAGCGCCTCTGCGGATTGCATGCGTTCGATTTTCTGGTGACCGGAACGGATCTCGGCTTCGAGCCGCGCGCATCGATCGCAACCGGCAAGGGATCAGGTCGATTGAGATTGTATGGCTGCGGCGCCCCGGCTCAAGCGCGCGCGGCAGCCGCCGCAACGTAGGAGATCGGTGCGTCCGCCAGACTGTCGAAGGTCACTTCTTCCCAGGCTCCGCGCGTCGCGATCATGGTGCGGAGCAGCTTGTTGTTGAGGGCGTGCCCGGACTTGTAGCCGCTGAACTCGCCGATCAGGCTGTGGCCCAGCAGATACAGGTCGCCGATCGCGTCGAGGATCTTGTGCTTCACGAACTCGTCCTCGTAACGCAGGCCGTCCTCGTTCAGCACGCGGTAGTCGTCGAGCACGATCGCGTTGTCCATGTTGCCGCCGAGCGCGAGATTTCGCGCCCGCAGGCTCTCCAGATCGCGCATGAACCCGAAGGTCCGCGCCCGGCTCACCTCGCGCAAGAAGGACGTCGTCGAGAAATCCATCGACGCCGTCTGCGAGTGCTTCTTGAAGGTGGGGTGATTGAACTCGATCTCGAAGTTGACCTTGAAGCCGTCGTAGGGATCGAAGCGGGCCCACTTGTCGCCGTCATCGACCTGCAGGCTCTTCAAGATGCGCGTGAACCGCTTCGGCGCCTTTTGCTCCTCGATGCCCGCCGATTGCAGCAGGAACACGAACGGACCGGCGCTTCCGTCCATGATCGGCACCTCGCCCGCGCTCACCTCGACCAGCGCATTGTCCACCCCCAACCCGGCGAGCGCGGACAGCAGGTGCTCGACGGTCGAGACCTTCGCCTCGCCCTTCTGCAGCGTCGTGCCCATCATCGTGTCGCCGACGTTCTCGGCATGCGCCTTGATGTCGACGGGATGCGGCAGATCGATGCGCCGGAACACGATGCCGGTGTCCGGCGGCGCCGGCTTCAAGGTCATGAGCACCTTCTTGCCGGTGTGCAGGCCGACGCCGGTGGCACGGATCGAGTTCTTGAGGGTTCTCTGATTGAGCATTATCTGAGCAAGGGGGACGTTGTTATTGCACAAGGTACCACACGCGGTATCTCAGTCCGAAGCGAAACGCTCCGGGATATCCTTCCCAAACCGCCTTCGACCGCCGCGGCGTAGGAAGATTCGGACGGCCGTACGCGCGTCCAGAGGGTGCCCAAACCGGCGCCGAGTCGCCTCGGCGCCAAAGCCTGGAACCTACTGACTAATGGACCAACCTCGAACCTAGTCCGCCTGCCGGCGCAAGAACGCCGGAATATCCAACAGATCCTCCGAATCCATCTCCGATCGCAGGCCGTCGCCGACCGCCCGCTGCCGCTGCACGGTAGGTTTGTCCAGCATGGTGTAGTCCGTCTGGGCCAACGGCGCCCTGGGCCGCACGACCCGCATGGTGAGCGGAGGCGCTACCGCCGAGGCTTGACTCGCCGGCTGCGGCATCGCACGAGCGACCGGCTTGCCGAGGCCCGTCGCGACCACCGTCACCCGGATCTGGTTGGACATGTCCGGATCGATCACCGTCCCTACCACCACGGTGGCATCGTCGGAGGCGAACTGCTTGACGACGTTGCCGACCTCCTGGAACTCGCCGATGGACAGGTCCATGCCTGCGGTGACGTTGACCAGGATGCCCTGCGCGCCAGCCAGGTTGATGTCCTCCAGCAGCGGGCTCGAGACGGCCGCCTCCGCGGCTTCGCGCGCGCGATCCTCGCCCGCGGCACTGCCCGAGCCCATCATCGCCATGCCGGTCTCGGACATGACGGTGCGGACGTCGGCGAAGTCGACGTTGATGAGGCCGGGCCGCGTGATCAGCTCCGCGATGCCTTGCACGGCGCCCTGCAGCACGGTGTTCGCCGCCTTGAAGGCGTCGAGCAGCGTGGTGCTGGAACCGAGCACCGACAGGAGCTTCTGGTTCGGGATCGTGATCAGCGAGTCCACGTACTTGGACAGCTCGAGCATGCCCTGATCCGCGACGCGCGAGCGCTTGCCGCCCTCCATCTCGAAAGGCTTGGTGACCACGGCCACCGTGAGGATGCCCAGCTCCTTCGCCACCTGCGCGACCACCGGCGCGGCGCCGGTTCCCGTCCCCCCGCCCATGCCCGCGGTGATGAACAGCATGTCGCATCCCTCGATGAGCTCGATGATGCGGTCGCGATCCTCCATCGCCGCCTGGCGGCCCACCTCGGGATCGGCGCCGGCGCCCAATCCCTTGGTGATGTTGCAGCCGATCTGCAGGGCGGTGCGCACCTTGGAGTGCTTCAGGGCCTGCGCATCGGTGTTGATGCAAATGAAATCCACGCCTTCGAGTCCGGACTGGACCATGTGCGACACGGCATTACCGCCGCCGCCGCCCACGCCCAGCACCTTGATCACGGCGCTTTGACTAAAAGAATCCATCAGTTCGAACATTCCAGGTCTCCTCTGTTTTCAATCATCACCGGCCGCCGGTCGAGCGGCTCGTCATTGCGAATATCCTCAAAACATCATTGCTGCAAAGAAAACATCACCCTCAAAGCCTCCGAAAATCTCTGCGTCGCTTGCAGATCTCCTGCAGGGCCGATCGCCCCGGCTCTCAAAAATTTCCCGCGAACCACGACTTCATGCGCTCGAACATGCTCTTGACCCCGCCTGCGAGCAGCGGCGACTCGGTGTGCTGCGCATCCAGATTGCCCTTGGCGTAGAGCAGCAGCCCGACTCCGGTCGCGTGAATGGGATTGCTGACGACCTCCACGAGCCCGCTCACGTACTGCGGCACGCCGAGCCGCACCGGCATGTGAAAAACCTCCTCGGCGAGCTCGATGCAGCCTTCCATCTTGGAGCTCCCTCCGGTGAGCACGATGCCCGTGGCCACCTGCTCCTCGAGGCCGGCGCGGCGCAGCTCGTCGCGTATCAAGCCGAACAGCTCCTCGTAGCGCGGCTCGACGATCTCCGCGAGCGTCTGGCGCGCAAGGCGCCGCGGCGGACGGTCGCCGACGCTCGGCACCTCGATGGTCTCGTCCGGATTGGCGAGCTGCGACAGCGCGCAGGCGTACTTGATCTTGATGTCCTCCGCATATTGGGTCGGGGTGCGCATGGACACCGCGATGTCGTTCGTGACCTGGTCGCCGGCGATCGGGATCACGGCGGTGTGGCGGATTGCGCCGCCGCCGAACACCGCGATGTCGGTCGTGCCGCCGCCGATGTCGACCACGCACACGCCGAGATCTTTCTCGTCCTCGGTGAGCACCGCGTAGCTCGAGGCGAGCTGCTCCAGGACGATGTCGTCCACCGCCAGCCCGCAGCGCTGCACGCACTTGACGATGTTCTGCGCGGCGCTGTCGGCCCCGGTGACGATGTGCACTTTGGCCTCGAGCCGCACGCCCGACATGCCGATGGGATCGCGGATGCCTTCCTGGCTGTCGATGATGTATTCCTGCGGCAACACGTGCAGGATCTTCTGATCCGCCGGAATGGCCACCGCCTTGGCCGCATCGATCACGCGCTCCACGTCGCCCTGCACCACCTCCTTGTCCTTGATGGCGACGATGCCGTGCGAATTGAGGCTGCGCACGTGGCTGCCGGCGATGCCGGCGTAGACCGAGTGGATCTCGCAGCCGGCCATGAGCTCCGCCTCCTCGATCGCGCGCTGGATCGACTGCACGGTCGACTCGATGTTGACCACCACGCCCTTCTTCAGACCGCGGGACGGATGGCTGCCGACCCCGATGATCTCGAGCGCCCCATCCGTCTTGATCTCACCCACGATGGCGACGACCTTGCTGGTCCCGATGTCGAGACCCACCAACAAATTTCGATCCGCGCGCTTCATCAACATGTCCTTTGGCTTCCTATGCGTCGGTATCGTCGCCGCGCTTGGCCGGCACCGAGGCCGGGATGGCCGGATTGCGCCACCCGATCGCGAAACCGTTGGAGTAGCGCATGTCGACGTAGGAGATCTCACTCAGCCGGTGCGCGATCACCTGCGAGGCGGTGCGAATGAAGCGGTCGATGCGCTCATCCACCTCGCGCCGCCCGAGCCGCACCGTCACTCCGCTGTCCAGGTCCATTTCCCAGGCGCCGCGCTCATCGAGACGCAGCGCCGCGATTCGCATGCCCGCTTCGGTCATCCGGCCCTGGAGGGCGAGATAGCGCTGCGCCACCTGGGATTCGGTGCCGTCGGGCCCGGACAGCCGCGGCAGCTCCGCCGGCACGTGCGTCGCCGACCGCACGAACAACTCGCCGCGCGTATTGAGGAGCCCCGAGTCGTCCCAGCGGGCCGCCGCGGTCTGCTCGACCACCGCGACGTGCAGGCCGTTCGGCCAACGGCGCTGGATCCGCGCGTGCTCGACCCATGGCAAGGCTTCCACGGCGCGCTGAATCGCATCGAGGTCCGCCGACATGAACCCCTCGTTGCTGAACGGCGCGACCGCCTTCTCGATCTGCTGGGGCGACACGCGCTGAAAGCTGCCGTCCATCGAGATCACGTGCAGCGGCCGGTCCAACGCCCACGCCGCGCTCGCGACGCCGCCCGCCGCCGCGCAAAAGATCGCGGTGCGCCGGGCATGCGTGCGCCACTCGAGCACGAAAGCGGGCCACTTCCACTTGCGCTTCTCTTCCTTCGGCTTCTTGAAGCGGTTGCGCCTGAGGAGGCTCATGCCGGGTCTCCCACGATGCGCACTTCCGTCGCCAGCACGATGCCGTGCACGCTCGCCACGGTCTCGCGCACGTGCACGATCAGCGACTCGATGTCGGCAGCGCACGCCGCGCCGTGATTGATGATGAAGTTCGCGTGCTTCTCGGACACCGAGGCATCGCCGATGCGGCAGCCTTTGAGGCCGGCGCTCTCGATCAACCGCGCCGCGTGCTCGCCCGGCGGGTTGGTGAACACCGACCCGCAGCTCCACTCGCCGATGGGCTGGGACTCGCGCCGCTTGTCGAGCAGGTTGCGAATCGCTTCGGTGCTCACGCCCGGACGCCGCGCGAACTCCAGCGTCGCTCCGACGAACCACTCGTTCTCGGGCCCGCGAACGCTGCGGTAGCCGATGCGATAGTCCGCCGGGGTGCGCGTGCGACGCCCGCCGTCGCGATCGATGACCGCGACGGCGGCCACGTGAGGCCACGTCTCGCTGCCCCAGGCGCCCGCGTTCATGGCGAGCGCGCCGCCGAGCGTGCCAGGGATGCCGGCGAAGAACTCCGCCGGACCAAGGCCCCACTTGATGCACTGGCGCGCGATGCGGGCGCACGGCACGCCCGCCTCCACTTGAATGCGCGTGGCGGAGAGGCGCTCCAGCGAGGCCAGCGCACCGTGCGTCGAGACGACCGCGCCGCGAAAGCCGCCGTCGCGCACCAGCAGGTTGCTGCCGAGACCGATCCAGAGCAGCGGCACCCGCGCGGGGATCTGGCGCAGGAACCAGGCAAGGTCCATCACGTCGCGCGGCGTGAAGAACAGGTCCGCGGGCCCACCCACGTGCCAGGAGGTGTGCTCGGACATGGGCACGTCATGCAGGATGCGTGCGGAGAGCTCGGGCGACAGATCGAGGCGCTGCGCGTTCATGCCGCCGCCCCCGCCGCGATGCGGCTTTTCAGGTCCTGCGCGACGGCGCCGATGTTGCCGGCACCCATGGTCAGCACCACGTCGCCGTCGTTGAGCACGGCCCGCAGCGCATCGGCCAGGTCCTCGACGCGCTCGACGAAAACCGGCTCCTTGAGGCCGCGCGTGCGGACTGCGCGGCAGATGGCGCGGCCGTCCGCTCCCGAGATCGGCGCCTCGCCCGCGGCGTACACCTCGGTCACGAGCAACACGTCGCAATCGCTCAGCGCGCGCGCGAAGTCGTCGAGGAGATCGCGCGTTCTGGTGTAGCGGTGCGGCTGGAAAGCGAGCACCAGGCGTCGCCCCGGCCAGCCCTGGCGCACCGCGTCGAGGGTGGCGGCGATCTCCGTCGGGTGATGCCCATAGTCATCGACCACCAGCGCCCTGCCGCCCGGCCAGTGGATCTCGCCGAGCTGCTGCAGCCGCCGATCGATGCCCTGGAAGCTCGCCAGTGCCTTCTGGATCGCGGCATCCTCGACATTGAGCTCGGTCGCCACGGCGAGCGCGGCGAGCGAGTTGAGGACGTTGTGCCGGCCCGGCAGGCTGATGGTGAGATCGAGCGGCTCGAGCCCCGGGCGCAGCGCGCGGAAGCGCGAGCGCATGCCGTCGCGGACCACGTCGACCGCGCGAACGTCGGCCTCCGGGGCGAACCCATAGGTCACGAAGGGCCGGGCGATCGACTCGACCAGGCCGCGCACCTGGGCATCGTCCGCGCACAGCACGGCAAGACCGTAGAACGGCAGGTTGTGCAGGAAGTCGACGAAGCTCTGCTTCAGGCGCGTGAAGTCGCCGTCGTGCGTGCCGAGGTGATCGTTGTCGATGTTGGTGACGATGGCGATCATCGGCTGCAGATGCATGAAGGATGCATCGCTCTCGTCGGCCTCGGCCACGAGATACCGGCCCGCGCCGAGGCGTGCGTTGCTGTCCGCGCTCTTCAGGCGCCCGCCGATGACGAAGGTCGGGTCGAGGCCTGCCTCGGCCAGCACGCTCGCGACCAGGCTCGTGGTGGTGGTCTTGCCGTGGGTGCCCGCCACCGCGATCGAGTAGCGGAAGCGCATCAGCTCGCCGAGCATCTCGGCGCGCGGCACGAGCGGGATGCGCCGCGTGAGCGCGGCGGCCACCTCCGGGTTCGAGCGGCTGACCGCGCTCGACACCACGACCACGTCCGCGTTGCCGAGGTGCTCGGCGGAATGACCGACGAAGATGGTCGCGCCGAGACGCGCGAGCCGCTGCGTGACCGCATTGGCGCGCAGATCCGATCCCTGCACGGCATAGCCCAGGTTGAGCAGCACCTCGGCGATTCCGCTCATGCCGCTCCCGCCGATGCCGACCAGATGAATGCACTGGATGCGGCGCATGCGGTCGACGAGGGCCAACGGATTCATCATGCGCGGGCGTCCTCCACGCAGAAGTCCGCGAGCCGCTCCGCCGCGTCGACGATGCGCGCGCCGCGCGCGGCCTCCGCCATGGCGAGCATGCGACTGCGGTCGCCGATCAGCTCGCCCATCTCGCTCGAGAGCCGCGCGGGACCCAGGTCCCGCTCCTGGATCAGGCGCGCCGCGCCCGCCGTCACCATCGCCTCGCCGTTCTTGGTCTGGTGATCGTCGGTCGCGATGGGGAGCGGCACCAGGATGGCGCCGAGGCCGGCTGCCTGCAGCTCGGTCACGGTCATCGCGCCCGCGCGGCACACGGCGAGATCGGCCCACGCGTACGCGGCGGCCATGTCGTCGATGAAGGGCACCACTTCGGCCTCGACCCGTGCGTCGGCATAGGCCGCCCGCGTCGCTTCCAGGCCGGGCGCGCCGGTCTGGTGGCGGACCGACGGACGCCGGTCCGGCGCCACCCGCTTCAGCGCCTCGGGCAGCACCGAGTTCAAGCGCTGCGCGCCCTGGCTGCCGCCGAACACCAGCAGGCGCGAGCGCGGCTCGCGTCCGGCGAAGCGCTCGCGCGGCGCGGGCAGGCCGGCGATGTCGGCTCGCACCGGGTTGCCCAGGGTTCGGGCCCGCACCCGGCCGCCGAAGCTTCCGGGAAAGGCTTCGAGCACCTGCGTGGCGAGCCGTGCGAGCCAGCGGTTGGTCAATCCCGCGATCGCGTTCTGCTCGTGAATCAACAGCGGAATCCGCAGCAGCCAGGCGGCGATTCCGCCCGGACCGCTCACGTAGCCGCCCAGCCCGAGCACCGAGCGCGGCCGGACCCGGCGCAGCACCCGCAAGGATTCCGCGACGGCCCCGGCGATGCGCAGCGGCGCGAGCAGCCGGGTCGCGATGCCCTTGCCGCGGATGCCGCCGACGCGCACCCATTCGATCGGAAAGCCGTGCGCGGGCACGAGCCGCGACTCCATGCCGCCCGGGACCCCCAGCCAGATCACGCCGACGCCGCGCTTGCGCAGCACCTCGGCGACCGCGAGCGCGGGAAAGACGTGTCCGCCCGTGCCTCCCGCCATGATCAGCACCGGTCCGGCGGTCATCGCACCCCTCCCGGCACGCGGGTGACCGCGGAGCGCGAGGTGACCTTGACCTCGTGATAGATGCGCAGCACGACGCCGAGCCACGCCAGGCTTACCAGCAGGCTGCTGCGGCCGTAGGACAAGAGCGGCAAGGTGAGACCTTTGGTCGGCAACACGCCCATGTTCACGCCGATGTTGACCATGGCCTGCAGCCCGAGCCAGACGCCGAACGCCAGCGCCAGATACGACTGGAACCGCATGCCCGCTTGCGACGCCATGCGCGAGATCTGAAACGCGCGCCACACCAGCGCCATGAAGAGACCGATCACGCCGAGGACTCCGACGAGCCCGAGCTCCTCCGCGAGCACCGCGAACACGAAGTCGGTATGCGCTTCCGGCAGGTAGAACAACTTCTGCACGCTCGAGCCGAGCCCCACCCCGAACCACGAGCCGCGGCCGATGGCGATGAGCGATTGGGTGAGCTGGAAGCCGCCGTTGAAAGGGTCGTCCCAGGGATGCAGGAATCCGGTCAGGCGCTTGAGGCGATAAGCCGAGGTGAACGCGAGGACCGCGAAACAAAGGGCGGCGGCCGATACCAGCAGGAGGACGTAGCGCAACCGCGCGCCCGCGACGAACAGCACCGCGAACCCGGTCGCGAACAGCACGGTGGCCGCGCCGAAATCGGGCTCCAGCAGCAACAGCAGCGCGGATACGGCGAGCAGCCCCACGGGTTTCGACAGTCCGGGGAGCGATTTCTCCAGCTCGTCGCGCTTGCGCACGCAGTAGCTGCAGACCCAGGTCAATATCAGCACCTTGGAGAGCTCGGAGACCTGGAAGTTGACGGGCCCGACGCGCAGCCAGCGCCGCGCACCGTTCACCATGGCCCCGATTCCCGGCACGAGCACGAGCACGAGCAGCAAGAGGCCGATGCAGAGGAGCGGCATGCTGTAGCGGTCCCAGAGGTCCGCCGGAATGCGCGTCAGCACCCACGCGATCGCGACCCCGGCGAGGCCGAACACGAACTGCCGCTGGAGAAAGTAGAACGGATTGGCGAGATCGCGCGCGGCGATCGACATCGAGGCCGAGGTGACCATGATCATGCCGACGAGCAGCAAGCTCGCGGCGAGCCCGAGCGTGAGGTAGTCCCACGCGAAGGGCATCCGCTCGCGCGCGCGGGTGCGCAAGGTCATCGCGGCGGCGCTCATCGGAACCTGCGTGTGGTCAAGCTCATGACCCCCTCCGGTCCAGGTTGCGGACTTCTTCGGCGAACACGTCGCCGCGATGACCGTAGTCGCGGAACATGTCGAGGCTGGCGCAAGCCGGCGACAGCAGCACGGTGTCGCCGGCCTTCGCGGCGCGCGCCGCGGCCTCGACCGCCTCGCGCATGCCCGAGACCGTCTCGGTCGGACACACGCCGTCGAGCGCGGCGGCGATCGACGCCGCGTCCTTGCCGATCAATACCGTATGCCGCACCTTGCCGCGGAAGGCCGCGGCCAAGGGCGTGAAATCCTGGCCCTTGCCTTCACCTCCCGCGATCATCACCAGGGGACCGGGCATGCCTTCGACCGCCGCGATGGTGGCCCCGACGTTGGTGCCCTTGGAGTCATCGACGTAGCGGACTGCGCGGATGTCCGCGACCCACGCCGAGCGGTGCGGCAAACCCGTGAACGACTCCAGGGCGGCGAGCATGCTCGGCATCGGCAACCCGACGGCCTCTCCCAGGGCGAGCGCGGCGAGCGCATTCGCCGCGTTGTGCGCGCCGGTGATCTTCATGCGATCGAGATCGAGCAGACGCTCGCCGCGGCGGGCCAGGAAGGCGCCTTGCGGGCCGCGCAGCAGCGAGAAATCGGTGTCCGCGCGCTCTATGGAGAAAGTGACGATGCTGGGCGCGCCCGCCGCTCCCCTATGCGTCTCCGCGCGCACGACTGCCGCCCGCATGCCGGCGGCCCAGGGGTCGTCCACGTTCAGCACCACCGTCGCGGCGTGCGCGAAGATGCGTGCCTTCGCGCGCGCGTAGGCCTCGACCGAAGGGTAGCGGTCCATGTGATCGGCGGTGACGTTGAGCACCACGGCGGCTGCAAGCTCGAGCGACCAGGTGGTCTCGAGCTGGAAGCTCGACAGCTCGAGCACGTACAGGTCGGGAACCGGGTGCTCGAGCAGGTCGAGCACGGGCTCGCCCAGGTTTCCGCCCGCGAGCACCGCCCGTCCGGCAGCGGCGGCCATGCGCGCGACCAACGTCGTGACCGTGCTCTTGCCGTTGGTGCCCGTGATCCCGATCACCGGCGCACGCACGTTGCGCGCGAACAATTCGACGTCGCCCAGCACCTCGATGCCGCGTTCGCGCGCGGCACGCGCGATGGGCTCCTCGAGGGACACGCCGGGAGACATGAGAACCTGGGAAGCGCCGTCGAGCAGCGACAGGTCGAAGCCGCCGAGCCGGAATTCGATCGGGCGGCCGAGGCTCGCGAGGCCCTCGAGACCCGGCGGCGCGCGGCGCGAGTCGGTGACGCTCGCGGCGATGCCGCGCTTCGCGAGATAGCGCACGCAGGAGGCGCCCGTCTTGCCGAGACCTACGACCACGCTCTTCATCAGCGGATCTTCAAGGTCGCAAGACCGGTCAGCACCAGCATGAAGCTGATGATCCAGAAACGCACGATCACCTTGGGCTCCGCCCACCCCTTGAGCTCGAAATGATGATGAATGGGGGCCATGCGGAAAATCCGCTTGCCCGTGAGCTTGAACGACGCCACCTGCAGCATGACCGAGACGGCCTCGAGCACGAACACGCCGCCCATGACGAACAGCACGATTTCCTGGCGCACGATCACGGCGAGGGTGCCGAGCGCGGCGCCGAGCGCGAGCGCGCCGACGTCGCCCATGAAGACCTGGGCCGGATATGCGTTGAACCACAGGAACCCGAGGCCCGCGCCCACCAGACTCGCGCTGAAGATCAGCGATTCGCCCGCGCCCGGGATGTACGGTATCTGCAGATACGCGGCATACTTGAAGTTGCCCGTCGCGTAAGCGAACACACCGAGCGCCGCGGCCACCATCACGGTCGGCATGATGGCGAGCCCGTCGAGCCCGTCGGTCAGGTTCACCGCGTTGCTGGTGCCGACGATCACGAAGTAAGCGAGCACGACGAACGCCGCCGTGGACATCGGAAGGGCCACGGTCTTGAAGATGGGCACGTAGAGCGTCACCTCCGACAGCGACTGGTGCAGGTTGTGCAGCGCCAGTGCCGCGATCACGCCCACCACGGATTGCGCCAGGTACTTGTAGCGCGCGCTCAAGCCCTTGGAATTGCCCTTCACCAGCTTGAGATAGTCGTCGTAGAAGCCGATGAGGCCGAAGCCGGCCGTCACCATGATGAGCACCCACACGAAGCGGCTGGACAGATCCGCCCACAGCAGCGTGCCCAACCCCATCGCGACCAGGATCAGCCCGCCTCCCATGGTCGGAGTGCCCGACTTCTGCAGATGCGATTTCGGGCCGTCGCTCCGCACCCGCTGCCCGATCTGATAGCGCGACAAGGCGGCGATCATGGAAGGCCCGATGAGCATTGCGAATGCGAGCGCGGTCATGGCGGCGAGAATTCCGCGCAGCGTGAGGTACTGGAACACGTGGAAGCCGGAATAGAAGCGCGCCAGGTATTCGGTGAGGTACAGGAGCATGGTCAGCCCGCCCTCGGAATCGCGCCGGCCGCGGCGGCGCCGGTGAGCGCCTGCACCACGCGCTCCAGCCGATTCACCCGCGACCCCTTGATGAGCACCGTCACGCCGGGGGCTATCTCCGCCTGCAGGCGCCGCGTCAGGGAGTCCGCGTCCGCGAACCACTCCGCGCCCGAGCCGAAGGTCTCGACCGCGCGCGAGCTCTGCGGCCCGACCGCGAACAAGCGCTTGATGCCGCAGTCGCGCGCGTAGGAACCCATGTGCGCGTGGCTGTCCTCGGAGTGCTCGCCCAGCTCGGCCATGTCGCCGAGCACCAGCCAGGTCGTGCCCTGCAGGGTACGCATCACCTCGAGGCCGGCACGCACCGAGCTCGGATTGGCGTTGTAGGAATCGTCGATGATCCAGCTGTCGCGCGTGCCCGCCTTGAGCTGCAGCCGGCCGGCCACCGCGCGGAAGTCCGCCAGGCCCTGCGCGATCTGCTCCAGGGCGGCGCCCGCGGCCGCCGCCGCGGCCGCCGCGGCCAGCGCGTTGACGATGTTGTGCGCGCCGCCGGCCTTGAGGGTGACCGGCTGCCGGCCCTGCGGCGACTCGAGCGTGAAGCGCGTGATGAACTCGCCGCGCTCGATCGCCTGCACAGGGTTCCTCGCCGCGTAGTCCGCGGCCGCGTGCACGCCGAAGCTCAGGATGCGCCGCGCCGAGGAGACGCCGCGCCAGTAGCCCGCGTAAGCATCGTCGGCATTGATGACGGCGGTCGCGTCGGGATCGAGGCAGGATACGGTCTCGCCCTCGCCTTCCGCGACTCCATCGAGGCTGCCGAATCCCTCGAGATGCTCCGCGCCCGCGTTGGTGATGACGCCCACGGTGGGCCGCACCAGGCCGATCAGCTCGCGCACGTCGCCGATGCGATTGGCTCCCATCTCGATCACGGCGCTCTTGTGCGCGCTCTCCAGGCGCATCAGCGTCACCGGCACGCCGATGTGATTGTTGAGATTGCCGTGCGTGGCCATGCACTGACCCACGCGCCCGAGAATCGCCGCGGTCATTTCCTTGACCGTGGTCTTGCCGTTGCTGCCCGCGACCGCCACGACCGGAATCGAGAACTGCGCACGCCAGCTCGCGCCGAGCTGCTGCAGGGCGCGCAAGGCGTCAGGCACCACGACCTGCGGCAGCGCATGCGGCACGGCGCGTTCGACCAGGGCGCCGACCGCGCCGCGCTCGGCGGCGGCCTGCACGAACCGCCCGCCGTCGAAATTCGGCCCGCGCAGCGCGGCGAACAGCGAGCCGGGCGCGAGCGTGCGGCTGTCCGTGGCAACGGCCCCATAGGCGCGATCGGCGCCGACGAGCTGTCCTCCGGTCGCGCTTGCGGCCGCTGCGAGCGTGCGCTTCATGCCGCCGCTCCGAGATAGCGCCGGGCCTCGACCCGGTCCGAGAAGCTGCGCCGGGTGTCGCCGTAGATCTGGTAATCCTCGTGGCCCTTGCCGGCGATCAGCACGATGTCCGAGGCGCCCGCCTCCTTGAGCGCGGTGCCGATCGCCTCGGCGCGGTCGTGAATGATCCGGGCGGCCTTCGACCGGATGCCGCCGACGATGGCACGCGTGATCGCCTCGGGCTTCTCCGAGCGCGGATTGTCGTCGGTCACGATGATCCGGTCGGCGAGCTCGTCGGCGATCGATCCCATGATCGGGCGCTTGCCGGGATCCCGGTCTCCGCCGCAGCCGAACACGCACCAGAGCTCGCCCTTGCAATGCTCGCGCAGCGCACCGAGCGACTTGGCGAGCGCGTCTGGCGTATGCGCATAGTCGACCACCGCCATCGGCTTGCCGGGCGCGGCCGGCTCGACCACCTCCATGCGGCCGGGCGGCGGCACGCAGGCGCCGAGCGCGCGCGCCGCTTCGGCGAGCGAAGCGCCGAGCGCGAGCAGACAGCCGATGACGATCAGGGAATTCTCGGCGTTGAAGCGGCCGAGCAGCTTGGTGTCGACGCTCTGGGTGCCGTAGCTGCCCTCGATCTTCAGGGAGATGCCGTGCACCTCGAGCGACACTTCGGCGGCGTGCAGATTGTGCTCGGCGAGCCAGCCTGACTCGCCGGCGCCGATCCAGACGGCGATCACGGGCACGCGCCCGGAGAGTTTGCGTGCGCAATCCCGCCCGAACGCATCGCCCACGTTGAGCACGACGTGCTGCAGATCGGGTGCATCGAACAGGCGCGCCTTCGCGGCGCCGTAGGCTTCCATGGTCTCGTGATAGTCGAGATGATCGCGGCTGAGATTGGTGAAGGCCGCGCAATGCAAGCGCACCGCGGCGATCCGATCCTGATCGAGCGCCTGCGACGACACCTCCATCGCAACGTCGCGCGCGCCGGCGGAGCGCAGCTTTGCGAGCTGCCGGTGCAGGCTGACCACGTCCGGCGTCGTCAGCGTCGGCGGCTCGAGCGCCCCGACGGGGCCCCAGCCCACGGTGCCGATGTATCCGGCCTTGGAGCCGAGGCGATCGAGGCACTGCGCGAGCAGGTAGGCGCACGTGGTCTTGCCGTTGGTTCCGGTGATGCCGATGATGCGCAGCTGCGCCGAAGGCCAGTTGAAGAATCGATCCGCGATGCGGCCCACCAGGCTCTTCAGCGAGGGAACGGGCGCGCCGAACACGCCCGCCGGCAGCTTCGGTGCCGGCACCTGGGCGCTCGGCTCCCAAAGGACCGCGCTCGCGCCGCGAGCGGCGGCCTCGGCCGCGAACTTGAGGCCATGTACCGTACGGCCCGGCAAGGCGAGGAACAGGCTTCCGGGACGAACTTCGCGGCTGTCCAGCGTGAGATCCGCGATGCGGCTGTCGCTCGCGGGAATGTCGGCGATGCCGTCGAGCAGCCAGGTGAGGGCGGCGCTCACGGCGACTCCGTGGCCTGCACCAGCGTCGCCGCCGGCACGTTCTGCAGATCGTCGGGGGGAATGTCCATCAAGCGCAGCGCGCCCGACATGACGCTGGCGAATACCGGCGCGGCCACCTCGCCGCCCTGATGCATGTTGCCGCCCGGCTCGTCGATCACGACCACCGTGGCAAGCTTCGGGTGGGAGGCGGGCACGAGACCGGCGAACACCGCCATGAAACGATCCGTCGAGTATCCGCCGGCGATCGACTTCCAAGCCGTGCCGGTCTTGCCGGACACGCGATAGCCGATGAGCGACGCGCGGGTGGCGGTGCCGCCCTTCTCGACGACCTGTTCCATCAGCTGGATCAACTCTCTCGCCACCTTCGGATCGATCACCCTTTCGCCCGCCACCGGGCCGTTGACGCGCTCGAAGGAGATCGGACGGCGCACGCCGCCGGCTCCGATCGTCGCGTAGGCGTGCGCGAGCTGCAGCGGCGTGACCGAAAGCCCGTAGCCGTGGGACAGCGTCGCGATGCCGATCGGGCGCCAGTGCGAGTAGCTGGTGAGCGTGCCGGCCGATTCCCCCGGGAAATTGCTGCCGGTCACCTGACCTAGCCCGAGAGCGCTCAGCGTGCGCCAGATCTCCTCGGGCTTGAGCGACAACGCCACCTTGGCGGTGCCGACATTGGAGGACTTCGCGAGAATGGTCGCGAGATCGATGACGCCGAGATTGTGCTCGTCCTCCTCGACCTTGTTGCCGACCTTGAAGAATCCCGGCGAGGTGTCCACGACGCTGTCCGGGCGGTACTGTCCGGAGGCAAGCGCCGCCGCCATGATGAAAGGCTTCACGCTCGAGCCGGGCTCGAAGATGTCGGTGGCGGCGCGATTGCGGTAGAGGTCGGGCTTCAGCTGCTCGCGGTCGTTCGGGTTATAGGAAGGCTGATTCACCATGGCGAGGACTTCGCCGGTGTCCACGTCGATGACGATCACCGATCCTGCTCGTGCGTGGTAGTCCTGCATCGCGCCCTTGAGCTCGCGATAGGCGAGATACTGGATGCGCAGATCGATGCTGGTGGCGAGGTCGAGCCCCGGGCGCGGCGCGCTGATGCTCTCGACGTTCTCGACGTAATGCCCGTACATGTCCTGGATCACGCGCTTCGCGCCGTCCTCGCCGTTCAGCAGCTGGTCGAAGCTGAGCTCCAGCCCCTCCTGGCCCTTGTCATCGACGGTCGTGAAGCCGACGACGTGCGCGGCAACCTCGCCCGCAGGGTAGTAGCGCCGGTACTCGCGCTGCAGATATACGCCGGGGATGCCGAGCGACTTGATGTAGGCCGCCTGCTCGGGCGGCAGGTGCCGGACCAGGTAGAGGAACTCGCGATCGAGATTGCTGGTGATGCGGCGCGCCAGCCACTGCTGGTCCTCCTTCAGCGCCTTCGCGAGCCGCGGCAGCTCGTCGATGTTGTCCTTGAGCTCCTGCGGGTTCACCCATACGCTGTCGACCGGCGTCGAGACCGCCAGGGGCTCGCCGTTGCGGTCGGTGATGGCGCCGCGATGCGCCACGATCTTGACCACGCGCATGGACCGATCGTCGCCCTGCTTGGCGAGGAACCCGTGATCCAGGAGCTGCAGCTCGATCGCGCGCGCCACCAGCCCGACGGCGCCCAGCCCGACCAGAATGAGGATCGCACCCGACCGCCAACGAAAGCCGCGCGATCGCGTGTCGTTTTCCGCCGGGCGCGATTTCACGGTCGGACGATCCTCACATCTCGCATCTGCGGCAGATTCATCTGGAGCTTGGAATTGGCCACGTGCTCGACCGCGGCGTGCGACGACAGGTAGCTCTGCTCGAGCTGCAGCCGCCCCCACTCGATGTCGAGCGAATCGCGTTCCGCGTTCAACTTCTCGAGATGCACGAAGATGCCGCGTGCCTCGTGACGCGCGTAGATCACCTCCACGGCAGAGGCGAGAACGGCGAGCCAGAGCAAGGGGAGGGCGATGGGAAGCAATCTGCGGTAGTTCATGCGGCGAGTCCCGGTTCGAGGCGTTCTGCGACGCGCAGGGTGGCGCTGCGCGCTCGGGGATTGCTGTCGCTTTCGGCGGGCTGCGGCCGGACGGCCTTGCCAACCAGCTTGAGCTTGGGGCGGGCGTGCGCGGGAACCTGGGGCAGGCCCGCGTACATGGGGTCGGTCGAGGCGTGGCGGCGCATGAATTGCTTCACCATCCGATCCTCGAGTGAATGGAAGCTGATCACGGCGAGACGGCCGCGCGGCGCGAGCCGGACGAGCGCCGCGTCGAGCGCGGTCTCGAGCTCCTCGAGCTCGCGGTTCACGTGAATGCGCAGCGCCTGAAACACGCGGGTCGCGGGATGTTTGTGGCGGTCGCCGCCGCGCGCCACGCGGGCGATCATCTCCGCGAGCTGCAGCGTGCGCTCGAACGGCCGCGTCTCGCGATCCTTGACGATCGCGCGGGCGATGCGCGGCGCCAGGCGCTCCTCGCCGTACTCGCGAAAGATGCGGATGAGCTCCGCGAGCGGCGCGCCGTTCACCACGTCCGCCGCGCTCGCGCCTTGCCCCTGCGTCATGCGCATGTCGAGGGGTCCGTCCTGCATGAAGCTGAATCCCCGCTCCGCGTCGTCGAGCTGGGGCGACGACACGCCGAGATCGAGCAGGATGCCGTCGAGCTCGAGACCGGGCTGCACCTGATCCGCGCAACGCTCGAGCGCCGAAAAGGGCGCGAGAAAAATCGCCACTCGCGGATCGGAGCCGAAGCTCGCGCGCGCTTCCGCGACGGCCGTGGGGTCGCGATCGAGGCAAAGCAATCGACCGCTCGCGATGAGGTTCCGCAAAATCGCCCCTGCATGTCCGCCTCGACCAAAAGTGGCGTCCATGTAGGTGCCACCTGCCCGTATTTCCAACGCGGCCAGTACTTCAGCTAGCAGTACCGGCGTGTGTCCTGCCGTTGCGCCCACCGGATCGCCCGGTTACAGCGACAACGACTCGAGATCGGCGGACAAAGCCGCCGTCGTGTCCGGGTTCGCCATCCATTCTTTCCAGCGCGTCTCGTCCCATAGTTCGAATCGCGAGCCCTGTCCGATCAGCACCGCGTCGCGGGTCAAGAGTCCGTAGTCACGAAGTGTCGGCGGCAGCAGCAGCCGGCCGTGTCCATCGAGCTCCAGGTCGGTGGCGTAACCCACCATCAAGCGCTGCAACATCCTCGCCTGCGGATTCAGCGCGGGCAGGCGCATCACCTTGCGCTCGATCTCTTCCCAGTCGGGGAGGGGGTAGATGAGGAGGCATTGGTCCTTGTCGACGGTGACCACCAACTTTCCACCGCACCGCTCGGCCAGCCGCTCCCGGTACCGGGTGGGCATGACCATCCGGCCTTTCGCGTCAAGAGTCAGCTTGTTGGCACCCCGGAACATCGCGCCATGGGCTTTTGACCCATTCTCCCCCACAATTTCCCACCGACGCTCACTATAGGGAGGCGCGTGTCAGACTGTCAACGCTTTAAGTTAAAAAAAGTCTCGACCCGACAGTGACTTAGGTCACATTTCTTGTAGGCCTGATGTCGCCAACCAACGACTGCCAACGGAATCAATCCGTTAGCGCCCTTTCCTGGAACTTTAGATAATAGCTATTTGGGCCTATCTTCGTCGAAACTCGTCGATCTAGCTTGTATCGCGCGAGTTGCCCAGGGCGTCAGAGCCAACCACCGCCCCGGTGGGATTTTTGCCCAGGCAGGAAGCCGCGGGCACCACAGGGACCACTCCCCGGGCCTCCAGCCCCCAATTTCAGTTATTTCTTATATTCCGCCCGCAAAACGGGCGCCCATCGGTCGCGGTCGCCTCGACCGCGTAAATCCCCGCCGTCAGGCGGTAAAAAAAGAGTCGGCCGATAAGCCGGGTTCTGTCTTGGACAGCCATTCCTCTGGGATGCGCGTCGCCGCGCAGCTCTAGCGACCTACCCGGAAGCCCATGTGGGCACATGTAGCAGCCCCGGGCGCTGCTCGCTTCCCTATTTGGTCTTGCTCCAGGTGGGGTTTGCCGTGCCGAGAGTGTTGCCACTCGCGCGGTGCGCTCTTACCGCACCATTTCACCCTTGCCGTTGCCGCTTGCACGGCACTTAGGCGGTATCTTTCTGTTGCACTTTCCGTGGGCTCACGCCCCCCAGGCGTTACCTGGCACCTTGCCCGATGGAGCCCGGACTTTCCTCCATGCACTCGTGCGCACAGCGGCTGCCTGGCCGACTCTGAGTTATTGTACCGGCTAACGCCGGGATTTACGCGGTGTATCCACCGGCTGACGCCGGGACAAACGCGCGCTCGAAGCGGCCGCGAACGTTGGGCACCCGCTTCGCGGGCGCAAGGAAGAAATCACTCGAGCCGCGAGCATCATTCTTTTTTGAGCTGCAGAGCGCGCTTGTATGCCTCGTTGTCGCGCGCGCCGGTGAGCTGCGCCGCGAGCCGTGCGGCTTGTTTCAGCGGCAGCTCGGCCATCAAGATCTCGAGCGCGCGGTCGAGCGCGCGTCCTGTCCCGCCATCGCCGCCGTGCGTCTCGTCATCCGCACCCGTCGGGCTGCCGGAGATCAGCAGCACGATCTCGCCGCGCGCGATGTTTTGGTCTGCGGCGGCGAGCTGCGCGAGCTCGCGCAGGCTGCCTCGATACGCCTGCTCGTGAAGCTTGGTGATTTCTCGGGCAATCACCGCCACGCGTTCCCCGCCGCATGCCCTTGCGCAATCCTCCAGCGTATCCCCGATCCGATGCGGCGACTCGTACAGCACGATGGTGCGCGGCTCGCGAGCCAGCGTTTCCAGACGCTTGCGCCGCGCCGCGCCGCGTGCGGGCAGGAAGCCCTCGAAGCAGAACCGATCGGTCGGAAGCGCGCCGATCGAAAGCGCGGCGATCGCCGCGCACGGTCCCGGAATCGCGATTATGGATGCTCCGGCGGCAGCGGCGGCGCGCACCAGCTCGAAGCCAGGATCGCTGATCGCCGGCGTCCCCGCATCGCTCACCAGCGCGATGTCGGCGCCCTCGCGCAGACGCGCAACGAGCTCCGGAGCGCGGGCCCGCTCATTGTGATCGTGCAGCGAAATCTGCGGAGTCTCGATTCCGAGGTGCTTGAGCAGCACACCCGTGTGTCGCGTGTCCTCGGCCGCGATCAACGCGCAGCTGCGCAGCACATCGACGGCGCGCGCGCCGATGTCGCCCAGATTGCCGATCGGCGTGGCAACGACGTACAAGCGCCCTGAGGTGTGGTTTGTCACTTATAATCCACGCGGTATTCGCAGCAGGAGTCCGAAGGTTATGGCAGCGATTTCCCGGCGTCCATGGTGGCCGCCGTGCGCGGCGCTTGCGATATCGCTGGCCATGGCTGCTTGCAGCCTGGTGCGGCCGCCGCAGCCGGCCGAGGATCGGCAGGCGCAAGCCACCCGTCTTGCCCAGGCCGGCAAGCATGTCGAGGCCGCGCAGGCGTATGCCGAGCTCGCTGACGAAGCCCCCGCGGAGCGCGACAACTACCTCTTGCTGAGCGCCGAGCAATGGGTGGGCGCCGGCAACGTCGCGGCTGCGAAGCAGGCGCTCGCGGGCGTGTCCGAGGGCACGCGCACGCAGCTCGCGACGCCGCGTGCCCTGGTTGCCGCCGAGATCGCGTACGCGGAGAACGACGGTGCGCGCGCCATCCGCGAGCTCGACCAGATTCCCGTTCCCGCAGCCGCGGATCAGGCACAGAACTATTGGTGGATCCGCGGACGCAGCGCGTTCATGACGGGGCATCCCATCGAAGGCACGCGTGCACTGGTCGAGCGCGAGCACGGGTTGACGGATCCCAATGCGCTGCGCGCCAATCGCCAGGAGCTCTACAACCGGGTCCGCGCGGCCGCCGAGCATGCGCAGCCCATGAAGCCGCCGCCGAAGACCGACGCGGTCGTGGCGGGATGGCTGGACCTCGGCCCGGTCGCGGTGGCGCTGGCGCGCGACCCGATGCGCGCCCCGGCCGCGCTCGCGGGCTGGAAGCGCCAGTACCCCTCCCATGAGGCGAACGAGGTCGTCGGTGCGTCGGCGTCGACGCAAGTCGCCGTCACGGCAGAGCTCCCCGACCAGATCGCGGTGCTCTTGCCGCTCTCCGGGCACGCCGAGGCCTTCGGAGTCGCGGTTCGTGACGGATTCATCGCCGCCTACCTGGAGCAGGAGGCCGCCAAGCGGCCGCGTCTCAGGATCTACGACGTGGCGGCGGAGCCCGTGGCCACCGCCTATGCGCGCGCGATCTCCGACGGCGCGTCATTCATCGTCGGCCCGCTCACCAAGGAGGATGTCGCGGCCGCGGCGCCCGTGGCCGGGCGCACTCCGACGCTCGCGCTGAATTTCCTTCCCGACACGGTCGGCACGCCGCGCAACTTCTATCAGTACGCGCTGCTGCCGGAGGACGAGGCACGCATGGTGGCCCGCCGGGTGGTCGCCGACGGCCGCCTGAACGGCGTGGTGATCGTGCCGGGGGGCGAGCTGGGCAACCGGATCTCGGCGGCGTTCGCGGACGAGCTCTCGCAGCTCGGCGGAACGGTGCTCGACAGCCAGCACTACGACTCGGCGCAAGTGGACTTCGCCGACATCATCAAGCAGGTGCTGCAGATTCACATCGTCAAGGGCGAGCCGGTCACTCATCGCACGGACGCGGCGTTCGTCTTCGTCGCCGGCACTCCAGGGGCGGCCCGCCAGATCCTGCCCCAGCTCAAGTTCCAATACGCCGGCGACGTGCCGGTCTACTCCACCTCCGACAGCTTCGACCCCGACCCGTCCGCGAACAGCGACCTCGACGGCCTCATGTTCCCCGACATGCCGTGGATGATCGGAAGCGATCCGGTCACATCCCAGATCCGGGACGCGATCCGCGCGGCGTGGCCCGCGCGCACGGCGCGGCGCGACCGGCTCTACGCATTCGGCTTCGATGCCTATCGTCTGGTGCCCGCCCTGCGCTCCAGTCCGCCGACCCAGTCGAACGAGATCCCCGGCGTCAGCGGCCGGCTGTACCTCGACGCGGGCGGTCACGTGAGGCGTGAGCTCGACTGGGCGCAGATTCGCGACGGCCAGCCGAGCCCGCTATGACGCGACCATCGCCCCGCGCGCAATCGGGCGCCGCCGCCGCCATCCCGCTCGGTGCCCTGGCCGCGATGCTACTGCTGACCGCTGCCGCATCCGCCGCGCCCGCCGCAGGCGCACCTTCGACGCAACGAGCGGAGGACCGCGGTGCAGCCTCAGGGCATCCCGGTGCCGCGCTCATCATTCGCCACGCACGAATCTGGACGGTCAATGCCAGGCAGCCCGAAGCCGAGGCGGTGGCGGTCCTCGACGGTCGGGTCGTCGCGGTCGGACCGGACGCCGCCGTGTCGGCGTGGCGCGGTCCGGAGACACGGGTGGTCGATGCCGGCGGCCGCCGCCTGCTCCCGGGATTCGACGATGCGCACGTGCATTTCAGCGACGGCGGCGCATCGCTTCGCGCCGTGCAGCTCAACGACGCCGCCAGCCGCGACGAGCTCGTCAAGCGTATCGCCGCGTACGCCGCGCACACGCCGAAGGGCGAATGGATTCTGGCCGGCAACTGGGACGAGACCAAGTGGACTCCGGCGGAGCTTCCCACCCGCCACGACATCGATGCAGCCACGCCGGACAACCCCGTCGCCATCGACCGCTACGACGGACACGCGATCCTGGTCAACTCCAAGGCGCTGGCGCTGGCCGGCGTCACCGCCGCGACACCCGATCCTCCCGGCGGCGTGATCATGCGCGATGCAAAAGGCGAGCCGACGGGGGTGCTCAAGGATGCCGCGACGGATCTGGTCGAGCAGCGCATTCCGGCTCGATCGCATCAGCAGCTACGCCGCGCCATCGAGGCCGCCCTGGCCGAGGCAGCCTCGCGCGGCGTGACCAGCGTGCAGGACATGCGCGAGTCCTACGATGATCTCGCCGTCTACTCGGAGCTCCTGCGTGAGGGCTCGCTGACGGTGCGGCTCTATGCCGCGCCTCCGATCGCCGGCGTGGACGATCAAGCCCGGCTGGGCACCGGCGCCGCGTTCGGCGGCCCCATGCTGCGCATCGGCGCCCTGAAGATGTTCGCGGACGGGTCGCTCGGATCGCGCACCGCCTATTTCTTTCAGCCGTTCGTCGACACCCCGAGCATCCGGGGTCTGCTGGCCGCCGACATGCAGCCGCTCGACCGCACGCGCAAATGGCTGCTCGCCGCCGACGCCTCGCGCCTGCAGGTGTGCACCCACGCCATCGGAGACGAAGGAATATCCACGGTCCTCGATCTCTATCAGGAGATCGAGAAGGCGGACGGGCCGCGTGATCGGCGCTGGCGCATCGAGCACGCGCAGCACATGGCCGCCAAGGACTTCGACCGCTTCGCGCGGCTGCACGTGATCGCGTCCATGCAGCCGTACCATGCGATCGACGATGGGCGCTGGGCGGAGGCTCGCATCGGTCACGATCGCGCGACCCGAACCTACGCGTTCAGGACCTTCCTCGATCATGGCGTGCGCCTGGCGTTCGGCACCGATTGGCCGGTCGCGCCCCTCGATCCCATGCAGGGGCTGTACGCCGCCACGACCCGGGCCACGCTCGACGGCAAGCACCCGGACGGCTGGATCCCGGAGCAGAAGATCAGCGTTCAGGAAGCGATTGCCGCCTATACCCTGGGGTCCGCGTACGCGGAGTTCCAAGAGCATGAGAAGGGATCGATCGAGCCCGGCAAGCTCGCGGACATGGTGCTCTTGAGCGAGGACGTGCTCGCCATTCCGCCGAAAGAGATCCGCCATGCCCGCGTGCTCCAGACATGGGTCGGGGGCAAGCTGGTATATGACGGGAACTAAGGAATCGAGCGTGCGCGCAGGATCTTCGCCAGATCGACGTTGACCTGCTGCATTTCGCGGAACGCGGCCTGCCAGCGCTCGGGACCCGTGCATAGCCTGCCGATGGCGTACGTGGAGGCTTGCCAGCGGCGAAACAGCTCGTCGACGCCGGCGGAGATCAAATCCTCGCCGGCTTGAAGTCCGTGCATGACGGGGTGAAGCGCGCTGTTCATGACGCTTCGATGCTAATTCAGTTTGACAGAATACGAAATTGTCGGCGTTTCAAGACATGTCATGGGTCTTTCCTGGCCGCCCCATGCTCGCGCGGCGCGTTCGACCTTCGTGACGTATTCCAGACCGCAATGTCCCATGCGTTGTGAATCCCGATGAACATGAGACCGATCGAGACCGCGGCGACCGCATACATGCTGCCGTACGCGTGGTGCGGAATGAGAAAAGCGCTGGACAGCAGCGTGCCATACGAGGCGACCGGAAGGATCACGTTCCACAGCCAGTCTTCCAGCACGGGCACGTAGTCCTTTGCCACGTGGCGGATGCCCGCTCCGATGCGCAGCGCGTAGCAAAATCCGGCCATGCCGATGGTCCCGAATCCCACGCGGAGGCTGAGCTCGGTATGGTGCGGCATGCTGAGATAAGCAGCGAGGCCGAGCACTACGCCGAAGTGGACGATGGTTGGCGTCACGTACGCACGCAGCCCGCGGGTGCTGGCACGGTTCGCCTCCGCGGAGAGCGCGATGACGACGAAAGTGAGGCCGGTGAGGCCGGCCGCCGCCGACCCGACGATGACGTAGAAATTGTCCCAATCCTTCAAGATCGATTCACTCATGGGTCTCGCCCTGCCGCGGAATGGCGCGCATCGCCGATCATTCGGATCGATTCTAGCGATTTCACGCGTTTCTAGGCGATGGGCCGCCCAACCCGGCACGCGGCCGGGCTTCGCCGTGCGAGCCTGCCGCCGTGGCCACTCATCTCATCCGAGGCGGCTCCGCCGAGCAGCTCGCCGCCGCCTATCTCGAGGCCCGGCACGTCCGGATCCTCGCGCGCAACTATCGCTGCAAGCTCGGCGAGCTCGACCTCGTCGTCCTCGACGGCCCGGCGCTCGCCTTCGTCGAGATCCGCCAGCGGAGCCGCGCCGACTACGGCGGAGCGGCCGCGTCGGTGACCCGCGGCAAGCGCCGGCGCCTGACGCGGGCGGCTCGCTGCTACCTGCAGGAGAACCCGGCCTTGCGGCATTGGCGCTCGCGTTTCGACGTGGTGGCGGTTCAGGGCATCCCTGGCGCGGGGTGCCCGCTGGAATGGATCAAGGGCGCCTTCGACTCGGAATGAGGCCTCTGCGCAGAGGCTTCCGAGGCTACTTGACGACCTGCAGCCTCGGCTTTTTCGCCGCGGGCGGCTTGCCGGGGGCGCTGGGGGTCGTGGACGCCGGCGGTCCGTCCGTGGGATCGGGATCGGCGTCGCCCTCGGGGAAGATCATGCCCTGGCCGGTCTCGCGCGCATAGATGCCGAGGATGGCGCGGAGCGGCACTTGAACGGCGAAGGTCGACCCGCCGAAGCGGGCCGCGAAGCTGACCACATCGTTGCCGAGCTTCAACCCCTGCGTCGCCGACATGCTGACGTTGAGGACGATCTTGCCGTCCTTCACGTATTGGCGCGGGACGGTGACGCCCTCCGCGCCCGCGTCCACCACGATGTGGGGGGTCTCGCCGCTGTCGGTGATCCATTCGTGCAGGGCGCGCAGCAGGTAAGGGCGCCTCGGCTTCAATGTCGCATGCCCCGTTCGGCATCGGTCAGGCACGACCGGAAGGTCGAGCGCGCGAATATCGCGTTCATGTACTTGGTGATGGGCTGCGCCTGAGCCGGCAGCTCGATGCCGTAGCTCGGGAGGCGCCATAGGATGGGCGCGATGCTGGCATCGACCAGCGAGAACTCGTCGCTCAGGAAGAACGGCTTGGCCTTGAAGACCTCCGCGCTGGCGCAGATCGCCTCTCCCAGCACCTTGCGGGCGTGGCCCGCGGTCTTGCCGCTGGGATCGGACTCGATGTCGTGCGCGAGACCGTACCAATCGCGCTCCACCCGATAGAGGGCCACGCGAAATTGCGCGCGCGTCACCGGGTCGATGGGCATCAGCGGCGGATGCGGGAACCGCTCGTCGAGGTACTCCATGATGACGCGCGAGTCATACAGCACGAGATCCCGATCCACGAGCGTAGGCACGCTGTGATAGGGATTCAAATCAAGCAGATCCTCCGGCAGCTCGTTCGGATCGACGTTCACCAGCTCGATCGAGATTCCCTTCTCGGCAAGCACGATGCGCGTCCGGTGACTCCACGGATCGGTCGGAGCGGAAAACAGCGTCATCACGGAGCGACGTGCCACTAACCCAGTCTCCTACGGACGGACACACGGGAACTTCCCGTTGCGTCTCAGTGGACGTCCTTCCAGTATTCCTTCTTCAGCATGCGGGCGAAGACGAAGAACACCAGCAGGAAAAGCGTCACGAAGATGCCGAGCGACTCGCGCTTCGCCTTGACCGGCTCGGCCGCATAGTCCAGAAAGTTCGCGAGGTCCCTGACGAATTGATCGAACTCCTCGGGCTTCATGATGCCGGGGGACATCAGCGCGACGCCCGCCAACACCACGTGATCATTGCCGCGCTCGTCCTTTTCGTTCTTGTAGACGGCCTTCTGCAAGCCTTGCAGCGATGCGAGCACGTCCGGCATGGCCGCGCTCGGCAAATATAGGTTATTCACGCCCCAGGGACGGGCCGTGTCGACATAAAATCCCCTGAGGAACGAATAGCAATAGTCCACGCCGCGGGCACGGCACATCAGCGACAGATCCGGCGGCTGCTTGCCGAACCAGCCCTCCGCGTCCTTGGGCATCGCCGAGTTGACGCCCTCGGAGGACTTGTCCGTCGTGAACATCAGGTTGCCGAGCTCCGCTTCGGGAATCTTGAGATCGGCCGCGAGCCGGTTATAGCGCACGTACTTGAGCGAATGGCAGCCCGAGCAGTAGTTCATGAAATTGCGCGCGCCGCGCTGCAGCGAGTCCAGGTTCTTGATGTTGGTCCCGGCGTCCTCCAGCGCGATCCCGCCCTCCTGGGCCAGGGCGACACTCGAGGCGAGGACGGCAACCGCGACGAAAAGGCAGCGCTTAAGCATGTTGCGTGACTCTCTCAGGCACCGGCTTCACGCTGTCGAATTTCGTGTACCAGGGCATCAGCAGGAAAAAAGCGAAATACAGCACGGTACATACCTTGGCCAGGGTCGGATAGATCCCCGCCGGCGGCTTGAGTCCGCACAAGCCCAAGGTGAGGAACGACAGCACGAATATCATAAGCATGATCTTGTAGATCGGGCCCCGGTAGCGGATCGACTTCACGGGCGAGCGGTCCAGCCAAGGAACGAAGAACAGCACGACGATGGACGCGCCCATCACCAGCACGCCCCACACCTGCGTGCCCGCGAACGAGGGCACGGCGCGGAGCATCGCGTAGAACGGCGTGAAATACCAAACCGGCGCGATGTGCGGCGGCGTCTGCAGCGGATTCGCGGGCTCGAAGTTCGGCGACTCGAGGAACAGGCCGCCGAAGGCCGGAGCGAAGAAGATCACGCCGCAGAAGAGCAGCAGGAATCCCGCGACCCCGACCAGGTCCTTCACGGTGTAATAAGGCTGGAACGGAATGCCGTCGAGCGGGCGCCCCTGGGCATCCTTGTGCTTCTTGATCTCGATGCCGTCCGGATTGTTCGAGCCGACCTCGTGCAGCGCCATGACGTGCGCTATGACGAGGAAGATCAACGCCAACGGCAGCGCCGCCACGTGCAGCGCGAAGAAGCGGTTCAAGGTGGCGTCCGCGATGTAATAGTCGCCGCGGATCCATTCGACCAGCGATTGGCCGACGATCGGGATGCTGCCGAACAGCGACACGATGACCTGCGCGCCCCAGTAGCTCATGTTGCCCCACGGCAGCACGTAGCCCATGAACGCCTCGGCCATCAGCAAGAGAAGGATCAGGCAGCCGAATATCCACACGAGCTCGCGCGGCTTGCGGTGCGATCCGTAGAGCAGCGCGCGGAACATGTGCAGGTATACGACGATGAAGAACGCCGAGGCGCCGGTCGAGTGCAGGTAGCGGATCAGCCACCCCCAATCGACATCGCGCATGATGTACTCGATGGAGGAGAACGCCTCCGCCGACGAGGGCTTGTAGCTCATCGTGAGGAAAATGCCGGTGATGAGCTGGTTGACGAGGATGAGCAGCGCGAGCGACCCGAAGTAATACCAGAAATTGAAATTCTTCGGCGCGTAGTACTCCGCGACGTGCTCCTTCCAGAGCTTGGTCATGGGAAAACGCTGATCGATCCAGCCCGTCAAGCCTCCGCTCTTGCTGCCGGCGGACTCAGGTGCTACGGCCATCGCTCAACCTCTCAAGCTTTCTTGGCGGCGTCGTCGACGCCGATCACGATGCGCGCGGCATCCGCGAACGCATAGGGAGGAACGGTCAGATTCTTCGGCGCGGGCATGCTCTTGAAGACGCGCCCCGAAAGATCGTACTTCGATCCGTGGCAGGGACAATAGAATCCGCCCGGCCAGTTCGCGCCGAGATCCGCGCCCGCCACCTGGAACGCGTTGTTCGCCTCGAACGCGCCGAGCGGCGAGCAGCCGAGGTGCGTGCAGACCGCGAGACCCACCCAGTATTCCGCGTTGCGCGACCGTACCGCGCCGGTCGACTTGATGTAATCGGGCTGCCTCGAGTCGTCCGACTTGGGATCCGCGAGCAGCGCATCGTGGTCACCCAGGTGATCGATGATGTCGCGCGCGCGGCGCACGACGAACACCGGCTGGCCGCGCCACACCACCTTCAGCATCTGACCGGCCTCGAGCTTCGAAGCGTCGACCTCGACCGGAGCACCGAGGGCCTTGGCTCGGGCGCTGGGCTGCCAGGAGGCCAGGAATGGAACCGCGGCGAACGCGACGCCGATCGCGCCGGTGCCCACGGTGGCCACCGTCAACAAGCGGCGCCGGCTGTGGTCAACCTCTTCACTCATCAAAGGCCCCCGAATTGTTGACAAATCTTCACGTAAACCCCTGTCCCGGTAGTGTTTCCCAAAGAATATAGGGAGCGCATTATACACATCTCGAAGGCGGTCCCTTACACAGGAAAGCCTGCGGAGGTTCCGCAAAACCCGCGCCGACCTTCCCTGGCTCGAGGAGCGATATTACTTGCAAAACGCTCGCACCCTCGCGAGTTTTTTGATCAGAGCCGCCGTGGTCGGCCTGGCCGCTGCATTCCTCGTGGTCTGGTGGAAGCCGACGCTGCTCGGCGGGTCGGCGCCGATCGAGAGCGCCCCGTCGAGCGGCGGTCCCGTCGGCAGCGCGGCGGCGGCGACTCGGCCGCAGATCGTCGTGCAGAGCTTCGCCGACGCGGTGGCCCGGGCCTTGCCCGCCGTCGTCAACATCTATACCGCGCGCCTCGTGACCGAGCGCACCCAGTCCCCGGCCTTCAATCAGCTGTTCGGCGACTTCTGGCCGAGCTATCGGCGGCGCATCGAGCGCAGCCTGGGCTCGGGCGTGATCGTCGACGGCGCCGGCACGATCATCACCAATCAGCACGTCATCACCGGCGCCGACTCCATCCGGGTACAGCTCTCCGATGGACGGATCGCGGACGCCACCATTCTCGGACAGGACCCCGACACCGACATCGCCATCCTGCACCTGGAGATCGACAAGCTTCCGGTGATGCCGGTCGGACGCTCCGACACGCTCAGGGTCGGCGACATCGTGCTCGCCATCGGCAACCCCTACGGCATCGGCCAGACGGTGACGCAGGGCATCGTGAGCGCGACCGGCCGCGGCCAGCTCGGTCTGGCGACCTTCGAGAACTTCATCCAGACCGACGCCGCCATCAATCTCGGCAATTCGGGCGGCGCACTCATCGACGCCCGCGGCGACCTGGTCGGCATCAACACCGCGGTCCTGAACCGCGCGTACGGCGGCCCCGAGGGCATCGGCTTCGCGATCCCGGTCAACCTGGTACGGGGCGTGATGGAGCAGATCCTGAAGCACGGCCACGTCGTGCGAGGATGGCTCGGATTCGTGCCGCAGGACGTGACCGACGAGCAGGCCGCGCAACTCGGCATCGCCGCGGGCGGCGGTGTCACCATCGTCAACATCCTGGTGCGCAGCCAGGCCTACGAGGCCGGGATCCGGCCCGGCGACCTGATCACCGGCCTCGACAAGGACACCGTGCGCAGCGCCCAGGATCTCGTCAGCCGGCTGGCGGCGCTGCCGCCCGGCACCCCGGTCGAGATCGAGGGCCGGCATGGGCCCGCGCGCTACAAGGTCAAGCTGACGGTGACGGAGCGGCCCACGCGCCCGATCCAGTCGCCGACCCCCGACCCACCGGTGGGCTAGCGGACGGCCGTTGGTGACGCCGCGCCGGAGCTAGCCGGGCGTGCGGCGGATTTTGGCGCCGAGCTGCTGCAGCTTTTCCTCGATCGCCTCGTAGCCGCGGTCGATGTGATAGATGCGCTCGATTTCGGTGCGTCCGTCGGCGACCAGTCCGGCCAGGACCAGGCTGGCCGAGGCGCGCAGATCCGTCGCCATCACGGGTGCGGCCGTCAGCCGCTCGACCCCGCGGATGATGGCGGTGTTGCCCTCGAGACGGATCTCCGCTCCCATGCGGCGCATTTCCAGCATGTGCATGAAGCGGTTCTCGAAGATGGTCTCGATGATGGTGCCGACGCCGCTCGAGACCGTGTTCAGCGCCGCGAACTGCGCCTGCATGTCGGTGGGAAACGCCGGGTATGGCGCGGTGCGGATGTCGACCGCGCCCGGCCTCCTGCCGCGCATGTCGACCTCGACCCACGACTCGCCGCTCTCGACGCGCGCTCCGGATTCCCGCAGCTTGCCGATGACCGCGTCGAGATGATCGGGCCGGGTATTTTTGATGCGGATGTGGCCGCCGGTGATCGCCGCGGCGACCAGGTACGTGCCGCTCTCGATCCGATCGGGCAGCACCTCGTAGCTGATTCCCTCGAGGCGCTCGACTCCCTCGATGACGATTCGATCCGTGCCGGCGCCCTTGATCTTGGCGCCCATGCCGATCAGGAAGTTCGCGAGGTCCACCACCTCCGGCTCGCGCGCGGCGTTCTCCAACACCGTCTCGCCCTCGGCGAGCACCGCGGCCATCATCAGGTTCTCGGTGCCGGTCACGGTGACGGTCTCGAGCACCAGGCGCACGCCCTTCAAGCGACCGGCGCGGGCCTTGATGTAGCCGTTCTCGATGTGGATGTCGGCGCCCATCGCTTGCAGCCCGGCGACGTGGATGTTCACGGGCCGCGCGCCGATGGCGCATCCGCCCGGCAGCGATACGTCGGCCGAGCCGAAGCGCGCGAGCAGCGGGCCAAGCACCAGGATCGATGCGCGCATGGTCTTCACCAGCTGATAAGGCGCGAAATATTCCTTGATGGTGGAAGCGTCGACCTCGATGCGCAGCTTCTCGTCGATGGTGACCGACACACCCATGCGGCCGAGCAGCTCGATCATGGTGGTCACGTCCTGCAGGTGCGGGACGTTCGATACGGTCACCGGGCCGTTCGCGAGCAGGCAGCCGGCCAGGATCGGCAGCGTCGCGTTCTTGGCGCCGGAGATGCGGATCTCCCCCTCCAGAGGAATTCCTCCCTGGATCTGCAGCTTATCCACCTTCGATGCCCTGGAATTCCTCGGGGGTGAACACCTGCAGCGCGAGCGCATGAATCTCGTTGCCGACCGCGTTGCCCAGCGTGCCGTAGACCAGCTGGTGACGCTGCACCGAGCGCTTGCCCGCGAACGCCGGCGCGATCACCACGGCCTCGAAGTGAACGTTGTCCTCGCTCTTGACCAGGGCGCGGCTGCCCGGCAACCCGGCTTCGATGATCTCGGCTACCCGTCGTGGATCCATGCTCGCTCCTCGCTCCGAAGCGGCAAGCTTACGCCATATGGTTGCCGGTGTTGGCGGGGTATGATTCGCGCATGATCCCCGAGCTCACCGACGCGCAGCTGGCAGACCTCGGCCGGCAGGCGCTTGCAATCGAAGTCCAGGGGCTCGAGGCGCAGTTGCCGCGCCTGGGGGCGGACTTCGCAAAGGGTTGCCGCCTGTGCCTGGCGTGCCGCGGCCGAGTCGTGGTGACCGGCATGGGCAAGTCCGGCCACATCGGCCGCAAGATCGCCGCGACTCTCGCCAGCACCGGAACGCCGGCGTTCTTCCTGCATCCCGGCGAAGCGAGTCACGGGGACGTGGGCATGATCACGCGGGACGATGCCGTGCTGGCATTGTCGAATTCCGGCGAAACCGCGGAGATCCTCACCATCGTGCCCGCCATTCTGCGTCTCGGCGTGCCGCTCATCGCCTTCACCGGCAATCCAGCCTCCACGCTCGCCCGCGCGGCGACCGTTCACCTCGACGTCGCCGTGCCGGCGGAAGCGTGCCCGTTGAATCTCGCGCCGACGGCTTCGACCACCGCCGCGCTCGCGGTCGGCGACGCGTTGGCGGTCGTGCTGTTGAAGGCACGCGGGTTCACCGAGGAGGACTTCGCGCGCTCGCACCCGGCGGGCAGTCTCGGCAGGCGCCTGCTGCTGCACGTGAGCGAGGTGATGCGCACCGGCTCCGACATACCCGCGGTACGCGCCGATACCCCGCTCGCCGAAGGCCTGATGGAGATGAGCCGAAAGCGCCTCGGCATGACGGCGATCGTGGATGAGCGCGGCGGGGTGCTCGGTGTGTTCACGGACGGCGATCTGCGCCGCGCGCTCGATGACTCCGTCGATCTGCGTGCCACCCGCATGCAGCGGGTCATGAGCCGCAGCCCCAAGACGGTGCGGCCAGGGATGCTCGCGGCCGAGGCGATAAACCTCATGGAGACGCACAGCATCACCTCGCTCATCGTGGTCGACGGCGACAACCGCATCGTCGGCGCCCTCAACGTTCACGACCTGATGCGTGCGGGGGTCGTATGACGGCGCGCCGTGCGACGCCGCTCGGCCGGATCGAGCTGCTGGTGCTCGACATCGACGGCGTGCTCACCGATGGCAGCCTTTATTTCGGCCCGCGCGGCGAGACGCAAAAGGTGTTCCACGTGCGCGATGGACACGGAATCCGGCTGCTCCTGGCTGCCGGTATCCGGGTGGTGGCGCTCAGCGGACGCCGGTCGGGGGCGGCCGCCGCGCGCATGA
>DATAUO010000248.1:0-10342 GCA_036268215.1 Steroidobacteraceae bacterium | reverse complement strand
GTAGGCCGCCACGATCTCCTGCGCGCCGTTGATGATGCCGGCGGTCGGAAAATCCGGGCCCGGAACGATCTGCATCAGCTGGGCCAGCGTCAGGTCGGGATTCTCGATGAGCGCGATGCAGGCCGCGATGATCTCGCCCAGGTTGTGCGGCGGGATGTTGGTCGCCATGCCGACCGCGATGCCCGACGAGCCGTTGACCAGGAGATTGGGAACGCGGGTCGGCAACACCGCCGGCTCCGATTCGGACTCGTCGTAGTTCGGCACGAAATCGACGGTTTCCTTGTCGATGTCGGCCAGCAGCTCGCCTGCGATGCGCGACATGCGCACCTCGGTGTAGCGCATCGCCGCGGGCGGGTCGCCGTCGACCGAGCCGAAATTGCCCTGTCCATCGACGAGCAGATAGCGCATCGAAAAGGTTTGTGCCATGCGCACGATGGCGTCGTACACCGACGCATCGCCATGCGGATGGTACTTGCCGATCACATCGCCGACCACGCGCGCCGACTTCTTGTACGCCTTGTTGTAGTCGTTCGACAGCTCCCGCATGGCATGCAAAACGCGCCGATGCACGGGCTTCAGGCCGTCGCGCACGTCCGGCAAAGCGCGGCCGACGATGACGCTCATGGCGTAGTCCAGGTAGGACTTACGCATCTCCTCTTCGAGATTTACGGGCAATATTTCGCGTGCGATCTCGGCCATGAGCGAGAGTCCGGGTAGCCTCTAGGGTCCGATCGAAACCGGTTTAAAACGCGCGAGAAACGGTCTGGTGCATCCGCCGAATTCTAGCACATCCCGCCGCTCGCCCGAACTTCGGCCGGTGCGAATTTTGAGCTCGCGCGATGCCCCTCGATATAATTGGGAATGCGACTGCTTCCCGCCGATTCTTGCATCGAGGCCCGATGGGTCCTGCCCATGGCCGGCCCGGGGGAGGTGCTCGAGCATCACACGGTCGTGGTGCGCGACGGCCGCATCCTCGAGGTATTGCCGCGGGCCGAGGCGGGGCGGCGCTACGCGCCCTCCACGCTCGTGCAGCGGCCGGCGCACTTGCTGCTGCCGGGATTCGTCAACGCGGCCGCGCGCGCCGCGACCACCTCCGCGCAGATCGATCTCGCGCTCGATCTGCCGCCCGAAGGCGCGGAGATCGCGCGGATCACGGCGCTCGCGGTCATCGCCGAGATGCTGCGCGCAGGGATAACCTGCCATGTCCAACGCAGCGCATTTCCCGAGGCTGCGGCACGCGCCGCGGCCGACCAGGGCATGCGCGCCGTCGTCGGCGTTCCCATCGCGGAGGCGCGCGGCGAGGAGCGCGCGGGCTCCGGCGACGTTTCGCGGGCGCTCGCGATGTTCGACACCTATCACGACCATCCTTTGATCTCGATCGCCTTCGCGCCGGCCGGCGCGAACGCCTTGAGCGATGCCACGTTTCGGCGCGTCGCCATGCTGGTCGATGAGCTCGATGCGCGCACGGTGATCGATCTGCATGCATCGCGGGACGAGCTGGCCGAATCGGTCCGGCTCCACGGGGTCGAGCCTCTCGAGCGGCTGAACGGGCTCGGGCTGCTCACGCCTTCGCTCAACGCCGTGCACATGTCCCATGCGGACAGCGCCGGCATCCAGCTCGCCGAGCGCACCGGGATCGCGGCGACTCTCTGTCCTCTCGCGAGCATCGAGGCGGAGGAACGGCTGCCCCCCGTCGCCGCCCTGGCCGCCGCCAGGATGCGCACGGGAATCGGCAGCGCGGGCATGGCGCATCACCCGCGCGACCTCTGGACCAATCTCGAGCTGGTGGCCGCGATGCTGCGCACCGGAGAGCCGGAAGCGGATGCGCGCCGGGCTTTGTTCATGGCGACCGCCGGCGGGGCCGCCGCGATCGGAATGGAGGCGGAGACCGGATCGCTCGAGCCCGGGAAGTGGGCCGACCTCTGCTGCGTCGATCTCAGCGGGCCTACCGCGGAGCTGCACGCGGATCCCGTCGCGCGATTGGTTTTTCACGGCAATCGTGACATGGTGAGCGATGTCTGGGTGGCGGGCCGCCAGTTGTTGTCGGAATCCGCGTTCACCCGGCTCGATTGGCCGGAGGTCGCCGCGCATTTCGCGCAGCACGGCCGGCACCCGCCCTCCCGAGGATGAGCATGCACTCGCCCCGCGACAACGCCGATCCCGCCGAGCTGGCCAAATTCGCGGCGCTCGCGCAGAGCTGGTGGGATCCGCGCGGGGCGTCCAGGCCGCTGCACGAGCTGAACCCGGTGCGCCTCGGATACATCGAGCGGGCCGTGGGGCTCGCCGGCCGGCGCGCGCTCGATGTCGGCTGCGGCGGCGGCATTCTTTCCGAGGCCATGGCGAAGGCCGGAGCGCGCGTGCTCGGCATCGATCTGTCGCGCGCCGTGCTCG
Organism: Steroidobacteraceae bacterium; assembly: GCA_036268215.1. GTDB lineage: Bacteria > Pseudomonadota > Gammaproteobacteria > Steroidobacterales > Steroidobacteraceae > Bog-1198. Next base: position 7,951 of record DATAUO010000248.1, on the reverse strand, counting down.
ACGTCGCCGAGTTGCACGCGATCGAATCCGGCACCGCGGTGGAGTATCGCGAGGTCGCGGCGGAGGGCCTGCATGACGAGATGCCCGCAGCCTTCGATCTCGTAACCTGCATGGAGATGCTCGAGCACGTGCCCGACCCGGCCGCGACCATGGCCGCGCTCGGCGGTCTGGTGAAGCCGGGCGGCAGCGTCATCGTGTCGACGCTCAACCGGCATCCCAAGGCGTTCGCCGTCGCCATCATCGGCGCGGAGTACCTCGCGCGGGTGCTGCCGAAAGGCACGCACGAATACCTGAAGTTCATCCGCCCCTCGGAGCTCGCGCGCTGGGGTCGCGCGGCCGGCCTCACGCTGATCGACCTCTCCGGCATCAGCTACGATCCGCTGATCCGCTCGTTCGGCCTCGGCACCGGCACCGACGTGAATTATCTGGCCCACTTCTCCAAGGCCGCGGGTTGATGGCCGCACGCTTGCGCGCGATCCTGTTCGACCTCGACGGCACGCTGCTCGACACGGCGCCGGACATGGTCGGCGCGCTCAACGCCCTGCGGCGCGAGGAGGATCTCGAGCCGCTGCCGTTCGACACGGTACGCCCGCTGGTGAGCCACGGCTCGGGCCGGGTCGTGAAAGCCGGATTTCCCGATGCCGCGCCGGAGCACTTCGCCGGGCTGCAGCGCCGCTTCCTCGAGATCTACCGCGGCGCGCTGAGCCGCGGAACCCGGCTGTTCCCCGGCATGGAGGGCGTCCTCGCCCGGCTCGCCGAGCGGCGGCTGAAGAGCGGAATCGTGACCAACAAGCCGGCGTGGCTGACCGAGCCCCTGCTGCAAGAGCTCGGTTTGCGCGAGCGCTTTGCGTGCGTGGTCAGCGGCGATACGCTGGCCCAGCGCAAGCCGGACCCCGCACCGCTGCTGCACGCGGCGGACCTCGCCGGCGTCTCGCCGCACGAATGCGTCTACGTCGGCGATGCCGAGCGCGACGTGCAGGCGGCGCGGCGCGCCGGGATGCCGGCGCTGGTCGCAAGCTACGGGTACGTCGGCGAGGACGACGATGAGGCGTCCTGGGGCGGAGATGCCTATTTGCAGCGCGCCGAGGATCTCCTCTCCTGGCTCGATGCGAGCGGACGCGCATGAGCGGCGCCGAGATCCTGGCCGCGGTGGTCGGGGCCGTCGTGGGCGGGCTCCTCGCCCTCCTCTGGCGGGCCCGGCGCGAGCAGGTGCTGCACGTCGAGATCGAGCAGCTGCGGGCGGGGCTCGAGTCGGAGCATGCCGCGGTCGAGACGCGCGAGCGGGACCTTGCGCAGCTTCGGGCCGAGATGCAAGGCGCGTTCGGCGAGCTCGCGCGCAACAGCCTGCAGAGCAACAACGAGCTCTTCCTGCAGCTCGCGCGCGAGCGCTTGACGCGCCAGCAGGCCGATGCGGCCGGCGCGCTCAAGGAGCGTGAGACGGCCATCGAGAGCCTGGTGCGCCCGATCCGCGAGGCGCTGGCGAAAACCGAGGCGCAGATCGACACCATCGAGCGCGAGCGCATCGGCTCGTTTGCGGCCTTGAAGGCGCAGATGGAAGCGCTCGCATCCGGACAGACGCTCCTTTCGCGCGAGACGCGCAACCTCGTCACCGCGCTGCGCCGCCCGGACGTCCGCGGCCAATGGGGCGAGATCACCCTGCGGCGGCTGGTCGAGCTATCCGGCATGAGCGAGCACGTCGACTTCACCGAGCAGCACCAGGTGAGCACGGACTCGGGGGTCATGCGTCCCGACATGGTCGTGCACATGCCGGAGCGGCGCGACCTCGTGATCGACGTCAAAACCCCGCTCGACGCCTATCTGGCCGCCGCCGAGGCGCAGACCGAGGAGGAGCGCGGGGCCGCCTTGAAGCGGCACTCCCAGCTCGTCGGTGCGCGGGTGCGCGAGCTCGCCTCGAAGCGCTACTGGGCCCAGTTCGAGCACAGCCCGGCCTTCGTCATCCTGTTCCTGCCGGGAGATCAATTCCTCGCCGCGGCCTTCAACGACAATCCCGGGCTCATCGACGAGGCGCTGCGGCAGAACGTGATGCTCGCCACGCCGACCAGCCTGGTCGCGCTGCTGAAGACGGTTGCCTACGGCTGGAAGCAATCGCTTCTTGCCGACAACGCCCACCAGGTGCGGCGGCTGGGAGAGGAGCTCTACAAGCGCCTGGCGGTGTTCAGCGAGCACCTCGCGCGCGCCGGAAAATCCCTCGGCGCCAGCGTCGAGTCCTTCAACCGCGCGGTGGGCTCGCTGGACCAGCAGGTGAGACCCGCCGCGCGGCGCTTCCCCGAATTGGGCCTGCGCGTGGATCGCAGCATCGTCGAGATCGAGCCGCTGCCGCATCTCGCGCGCATCCCCCGCGAGCAGGCGGTCGACGAGAGTGCCGCCGCGGGCGAGCCGCCCGAGCAAGCGATCGATGAGACCTCTGCGAGCGCAGAGCCGCCCGAGCAGGCGATCGACGAGTTCGCCGCGACTCTCGAGCCGCCCGAGCGGGCGATCGACGAGATCGCCGCGACCGTCGAGCCGCGCGAGGGCGATGGCGACGAGGCCGGCTAGGCCTTGCTCGATCCAAGCTATCGCGCGCGCGCCATCCCGCCGGGCGGCGTGCGCTACTGGGCATGGCTGTTCGCCTCTCCCCGGGCGCGCGATGCGCTCGTCGGCATCCAGGCGCTCACCACGGAGTGGCATGCCGAGATCGACCCCGCCGTCGAGCGAGGCGTCGCGCATCTGAAGCTCGCCTGGTGGCAGGAAGAGATGGAGCGATTGGTGCGGGGCGCTCCGCTCCACCCCGTCAGCCGTTATCTCGCCGCTCTCCCCGGCGCGAGCGGTCCCGTATTTCAGCCGCTCGCCGCGGCCGTGGCGGCGGCCGTGGATCAAGTGACCGGCGTGCCGCTCGAGACCGCGCTCGATCTGCCGCCGCACGCCATGGCGCTGCGCGGCGAGCCTTGGATGGTGGCCTCGCGGCTCGCGGAAGACCACGGCGCGCTCGAGGACCTGCGCGGCGCGATCCGCGCGCTCGCGACGGCGGAGCACCTGGCCGAGGCGCTCGCCGATTACCGGCGCCTCGCGCGCTCGGGGCGCGTGCCTTTTGCCGTCGACGAGCTGCTCGCCGCCGCCATCGAGACCGCGGATCTCTGCGCCAACGAGCCTCCCGAACGCCTGTCCCGCTACCTGCAGGGGCTGCGAGCCCAGGCCGCGGAGGGCTACCGCGCGGCGGCCGCCTCGGTGCCGGCCGCCCGGCGCGATCGGCACCGGCATCTTTTGGTGCTCGCGGCGCTCGGGCTCCGCCGAGTCGAGTCGCCCGCGCCGCGCGGCGCGACGAGGACGAGCGCCCTACGCCGGCTCGAGGATATGCTGCTCGCCTGGAAGATCGCGCGAGGAGCGCAACGATGAGCTCGAACGAAACTCCGTTTCCCCGCCCCTTCGAGGCGCCGTCCGACCTGCTTGCCGGCAGGAACGTCCTGATCACAGGCGCGAGCGGCGGCCTCGGCAAGGCGCTCGCCATCGAGTGCGCGCGGGTCGGCGCACGCGTGATCGTCTCGGGCAGGAATCTCAAGAAGCTCGAAAGCGTCTGCGATGAGATCGAGCGCCTGAAGGCGCCCTCGCCGGCGATCGCCGTCGTCGATCTCGCGGCCGCCACGGCGGTCGAGTACGACATGCTCGCCAAGACCGTCGCCGACGAGTTCGGCCGGCTCGACGGGCTGGTGCACGCCGCGGCCCTGCTCGGCGACCGCACTCCGCTCGAGCAGTACGACGTGCCAACCTGGTGCCGCGTGCTGCACGTCAATCTGACGGCGCCCTTCATCCTGACTCAGGTGCTGCTGCCCAGTCTGCGGCGCTCGGAGGACGCCTCCGTGATCTTCGTGAGCAGCGGCGTCGTCACCCGCCCGCGCCCGTTCTGGGGCGCCTACGCGGTCTCCAAATCCGGGCTGGAGGCGGTGCGTGCGATGCTCGCCGAGGAGCTGGAGAGCACGGGCGTGCGGGTGAACAGCGTGAACCCCGGCCGACTGCGCACGCCGATGCGTGCGGCGGCCTATCCCGCCGAGGACCCGAGGACCGTGCCGGCGCCGCAGTCCGTGACCGGCGCGTTTCTCTACTTGCTGAGTGCTCAGAGTCGCGGTATTGATGGGCGGTGCATCGAGGCGCAGACGGCGGGCGCCTAGCAGGACCCGCGCAGAGCGGCCTTGAGATCCAGCGGAGCCACGAATGCAGGCGCGACAATTTCCGGCGGCGATATCGATGGCATTCCTGCTCGGGTGCGGCATCGCACGCGCCGACATCCCGCCGTCGTCCCCTCCGCCCGCCGAGGGCGATTACGTGATCCGCGACTTCCATTTTGCCTCCGGCGAGTCGCTGCCCGAGCTGCGCATGCACTACCTGGCCATCGGCAAGCCGAAGCGCGACGCGCATGGCCGCGTCGTCAACGCGGTCCTGCTGCTGCACGGAACCGGCGGGTCGGGCCGCAGCCTGCTCAACGACCGCTTCGCGGGCGTGCTGTTCGGCAAGGGCCAGCTGCTCGACGGCAATCGCTACTACCTGATCCTGCCCGACGGCATCGGCCACGGGAATTCCAGCAAGCCGAGCGACGGGCTGCATGCGCGCTTTCCCCAGTACGACTATCAGGACATGGTCGCGGCCCAGCACGCCCTGCTGGTCGACGGCCTGAAGGTCGATCACCTTCGCTTGGTGCTCGGCACCTCGATGGGCTGCATGCACACCTTCATGTGGGGCGAGACCTTCCCCGACTTCGTCGATGCGTTGATGCCGCTTGCCTGCCTGCCGGTGCAGATCGCCGGCCGCAACCGGCTCTGGCGCAACCTGCTGATGCAGGCCATCCGCCAGGATCCGGACTGGCAGAGCGGCGAGTACAAGACCGAGCCCCTGCGCGCGTTGCGTACCGCCGCCGGATTGCTGCTGATGGCGGGCAGCGCGCCGATCCAGATGCAAATGACTCTGCCGACCCGCGATACGGCCGACGAATTCTTGAAGACCTACATGGACCGCCAGCTCAATGAGCTCGATGCGAACGATCTGCTGTATGCCGTCAACGCGTCGCGCGATTACGACCCCTCGGCGGGCCTGGAGAAGATCCGCGCGCCGCTGGTGCACATCAATTCCGCCGACGACTTCATCAATCCGCCCGAGCTCGGCATCGCGGAGCGCGAGATCAAGCGCGTGCCGAACGGCCGCTTCATCCTGATTCCCGCCTCCGACCAGACTCACGGTCACGGCACCCACACCTGGGCGGCGGTCTGGCAGCAATACCTCGCGCAATTGCTCGCCGCATCCCAGCCCGCGGCCGCGACGCCGCCCCCCTGAGGCGCCGCCGCAGCAGGCGCGTCATTGCCCGGTCAGGCCCCTTAGGCGGGCCGGCTCTCGTCGGCTCCGGCGAGCTCGCTCATGAGCGCGCTGCGCTCGCCCGGAGTCAGCAGGCGCAGGCGTCCGCGCGGAAGGTCCCGGCCGAGCTGCACCGGTCCGAAACGCACGCGCATGAGGCGGCTCACGATCATCCCGCGCGCCGCCCACCAGTGCCGGATCAACGCCGAGCGCGTGGCCCGCGCCGTGACGCTCAGCCAATGATTGGAGCCCTCCCCGTACTTCGCCTCGGCGGCGAGAATGCTCATGGCCTCGTTCTCCGAGCTCGTCGCCGCGAGGAATTCCGCCGTCAGCGCATCGTCGAGGGCTCCGCGCATGCGCAGGATGTAGTCGACGGTCAGCAGATGCGCTCCGCGCGAGACGCGGTCCGCCCACGCTCCGTCGTCGGTCAGGATCTCGAGCCCGCCGTCGACCGGCGGCAACGGTTGGATGACCAGCCAGCGCCGCGAGGCGCGCCCCACCTTCAGGTGCTCGGCGGCCTGGGTCGCCGCGGCCTGCACGTCGAGCGGCGTGCCGGGCGGGCGATGCAGGATCAGCACTCGAGATTCGGTCTGCGCGGCGGCCCGCACCCGCACCGGCCGGCCGTCGAGAGTCACGCGATCGCTCTGCTTCAGCTTGGTGCCGAGCGCGGGTACCGCGCCGTTGATCTCGAGGCGTCCCTCGCGGATCCAGCGCTCCACTTCGCGCCGCGAGCCGACTCCCGCCGCGGCGAGCAGCTTCTGCACCCGGGACGGCTCAGGCTCCCCGCGCCGCGCGGACGAAGGCCTGCGCGACGCGGACCTCGGCGCCTTCAGGCCGGATCCCAGTCGTCGGCGCCGCGCGCCACCAGCCCTTGCGGACCCAGCGCGGCATCGTCCGCATCCTGGTCATCGCGCGCCGGGTCTTCCTCGTCGGCGGCATCGGCGTCCGCCCCGTCGGCATCCGTGGTCTCGGCGCGGGCGCTCTCCTCATCGCCCGCGGCGTCGAGGTCCGTCGCCTCTCCCGGGGCCGGCTCGGCTTCCTGGGGATCGGCGCCCGGCAGGCTCAATTGCACCCGCAGAGCCTCCAGTTCCTTGAGCTGCGCGAGGGTCGGCAGATCGTCGAGCTTCTTCAGGCCGAAGTAATCCAGGAACTCGCGCGTGGTGCCGAGCAGCTCCGGCCGGCCCGGCACATCGCGGTGTCCCACGACCCGGATCCAGCCCCGCTCGTGCAGCGTCTTGACGATGTTGGGATTGACGGCGACGCCGCGGACCTGCTCGATCTCGCCGCGCGTGATCGGCTGGCGATAGGCCACCAGCGCCAGGGTCTCGAGCAGCGCGCGGGAATATTTCGCGGGCTTTTCCTGCCAGAGACGCGACACCGGCTCTGCGACCGCGGCTCTGATCTGGATTCGATAGCCGCTCGCGACCTCCTTGAGCTCGAGGCCGCGCGTCTCATAGTCGGCCCGCAGCGCCGCGATGGCGGTGCGCACCTCCTCGGCACTCGACTGATCGCGCTCGTCGAACACCCCCACGAGCTCGTCCATGGTGAGTGGACGTCCGGCGGCCAGCAATGCCGCCTCGATGACATTCTTCACGTACTGCTCGTTCATGATGGTCTCACGATGTCGTCGTTCGCCGCGCCGGCATTGGCCACCAGCGTGAGCGCGGGATTGCCGAGCCGCACGTGCAGAGGCGCGTAAGCCTCGGCCTGTGCGATCTCGATGAGGCCTTCGCGCATCAGCTCGAGGATCGCGACGAAGGTGACGGTGACGCCCCGGCGCCCTTCGTCGGCGCGGAACAGTTGCACGAAATCCACGAAAGCGCTGTTGGAGAGCATGGAAAGCACGTCGGCCATGCGCTGGCGGACGGAGAGCGGCTCGCGCTGCACGTGGTGGTGCGCGAACATGTCGCTGCGCGACAGAACCTCCTGGAACGCGAACAGCATCTCATGGAGGCTGACCGGCGGGGGAATGCGCACCACCTTGCGGTCGGTGAGCTCGGCGCCCGCGACCCAGGTGTCCCGATCCATTCTCGGGATGCGATCGATGCTCTCGGCGGCGCGCTTGAAGCGCTCGTACTCCTGCAGGCGCCGCACCAGCTCGGCGCGCGGATCGGCCTCCTCGCCCGCCTCGTCGGTGCCGATGCGCGGCAGCAGCATGCGCGATTTCACCTCGGCCAGCGTCGCGGCCATCAGCAGATACTCTCCCGCGAGCTCGAGCTGCAGCACCTGCATCAGCTCGATGTAGCGCATGTACTGGCGCGTGATCTCGGCGATCGGGATGTCGAGAATGTCGAGATTCTGCCGGCGGATCAGGTAGAGCAGCATGTCGAGCGGGCCCTCGAACGCCTCGAGAAACACCTCGAGGGCCTGGGGCGGGATGTAGAGATCGCGCGGCAGCTCGGTGATCGGCTGACCTTCGACCATCGCGAACGGCATTTCGCCCTGCGCCGGCTGCGGCGCGGCCGCCGGCGCGGGAGCCGCGGTGGAATCGCTCTTGACGAGGGTCAGGCCGGGTTTCATCGGTAATCCATGGACATGGCTTGGCGGACGGCATCCATCGTGTCGCGCGCCGCGGCGCGCGCACGCTCGCAACCTTCGGCGATGATACCGCGTA
>DATAUO010000247.1:0-65700 GCA_036268215.1 Steroidobacteraceae bacterium | reverse complement strand
ATTTAATGCGATACCCTATTGCCATCGAGACGGGGAATTCCAAGCACGCATACGGCGTCGTGGTGCCTGATTTGCCAGGGTGCTTTTCGGCAGGGGACACCCTGGATGAGGCGCTCATCAATGCGCGAGAGGCGATCCTGCTTCATCTGGAAGGTCTATTGGACGACGGCCAATCCTTTCCAAAGCCATCCGCCATCGAGCAGTTGCGTGGCAAGCGTAGCTATCGCGGTTGGACCTGGGCGATAGTAGACGTTGACTTAAGTGAGCTCGGAGATAAGGCCGCCAGTCTGATGCTCAATCGCCTCCAGCATAAATGCGTGCGGCGATTAATCAGCCGCTTTGGCTGCCGCTATGACCCGTCGTTTGAGATCTGAGGCAATCTTAAGTGTGGTCGCTACAGGAGCACTCATGACTTCTCCCAACTACGAAGGGGATTTCTTGGTTTCGGAGCGACGCGTCCGAGCATATTTCTCGAATGTACGACATCAAGCGTGTGTTGGCTGCCAATGGGTACGCGGTCGATATTTTGCGAGAAGAGCGGGTCGGATACATAGTTTACGAGGACGAGATTCAAGTCATCGCAGAGCCGTTCGCAGATTCACGTACAGGCTCATAGCGTCTTTCTTGTCTCATCTATCCAATCCCGGCTGCGCCGGCTAATGTGCCGAGCCCGGAGCCCCCTCCGAACCACGCCCCGCTTCCTTGAACACCCGCCCATCCTTCATCACGAAGGACACCGCTTCCAACGCGGCGACGTTGGCGAGCGGATCGCGCTCCACCGCAACGAGGTCGGCGTAGGCGCCCGGCGCCACCGCGCCCAGCTCGCCCTTCTTCCCCAGCAATTCAGCAGCGCGCGAGGTCGCCGACTGGATGGCCTGCATCGGCGTCATACCGAACTCCACCTCGCGCTGGAATTCCTGCGCGATCGGCTCGCTCCACTTGAAGCCGCCCACGTCCGTGCCGAACGCCATCTTGACCCCCGCGCGCAGCGCCTTGTTGAACGACACGCCGTGCACGGCGACGCGCTTGCGGTCGCGCTTGCCGGAGTCGGTGTCCGCCGGATCCCAATCGCCGTAATAGACGGCCAGCGTGGGCACGTACCAGGTTCCCTGCTTCAGCATCTGCTGGATCTGCGCATCCGTGATCTCGAGCCCGTGCTCGATGGAGTCGCAGCCGCCGTCGAGCGCGCGCTGCAAGCCGATGCCGTTGTACGCATGGCACGCGACCTTGTGCCCCCAGCCGTGAGTCTCGTCGACGACGGCCTTCAGCTCCTCCACGGTGAGCGTCGGCTGCGAGACCAGGTTCCCCTGCGCATCGACCCACGACCGGTGCGTCATGTAGACCTTGATCCAGTCCGCGCCCTTGTCGAGCTGCTCGCGCGCGGCCTTGCGCGCCTCGACCGGGCCATCGATGGTTTGCGAGCCCTTCGGCACCACGATCTCCGGCGCATAGCCCTCGAGCGGATAGCCGCCGGTGGAGGTGATCGAGACGGTCGCGACCCACATGCGGGGACCGGGAATGATGCCCTCGTTGATCGCCTGCTTGATGCCGACGTCGCCGTAGCCGGCGCCCTCGGTCTCGAGATCGCGGATGCTGGTGAATCCCTGCTCCAGCGCGCGCCGCGCGGACACGATCGCGCGCGCGACCCGGTACGAAGCCGGAGACTTGAGCAGCTGAGCGTCGTAGCCGCCGTCGGCTGGATCCTCGCCCTGCAGGAAGACGTGCGTGTGCGTGTCGATGAGCCCCGGCAGCACCGTGGCGGCACCGAGATCGATGAGCTCGGCTCCCGCAGGCATGCTTTGCGCGCCGGCCGCACGCACCTCGACGATGCGGTTGCCGCGAATCACGATCTCGACGTTGTGCCGTGCCTTGTCCGCCACGCCGTCGATCAGCGACTGCGCGCGCACCACCGTCGTCCCCGCCGCGCCGGCCGCGTCGCTTCCCGCGGCTGCCGCGTCGCTTCCTGCCGCCGCCCCGCCCCTTCCCGCGCCCGCCGCAGAGGCCGCCTCGGTCGCCGCCCCGATGCCCGGCAGCGCGAACGCCGCGAGCGCGAGCGCCGGCACGCCTCGCACGCAAAGCGCGCGCACGCTTCTCTTGATCTCAGTCATTCGATCTCCCCTGCGGCTTGCCCGATCGACATCGCCGAGCTCAGCCAAATTGAAACCCCGATATCCGGTTGCCGCGAATCGCCTCGCCGAACGTGCGCCGGCCGGCATCGCCCTCCGCCGCGCCGGCGGCCACCATGAGCGGAATCAGGTGCTCCTCGCGCGGATGCGAGGCCGCGCCGCCCGGCGCATCGTGCCATCCTTCGAGCAGCCGGTCGCGCTGGGCAGGGTCCTCGACCGCGCGCCCAAGCCACTCATCGAATGCCTCCGACGCCTCGCGGCCGCGGCCCGAGAACATGTCCGCCAGATTGTGATAGCTCATGCCGCTGCCGACGATCAGGACGCCCTGATCGCGCAGCGGCGCAAGCGCCTTCCCGATCGCCAGGTGCGTCCCCGGATCGAGGCCGCCCTGAAGCGAGAGCTGCAGGATGGGCACGTCGGCGTCGGGGTAGATCAACAGGAAGGGCACGAACACGCCATGATCGAAACCGCGCCTCGACTCGACCTCGCTGTCGATGCCGGCACTCTTCAAGAGCGCACGCACCCGCTCGGCGAGCTCGGGGGCGCCCGCGGCGGGGTATTTCAGCCGATAGGTGTGCTCGGGAAAGCCGTAGTAGTCGAACAGCAAGCCCGGCTTCGCCGCCACGTTGAGGGTGGGCAGCGGATTCTCCCAGTGCCCCGAGATCACGAGCACGGCCTTCGGCCGCACGCCGAGCGAGGCGTCGATGCCGCGCAGGTATTGCGCGAGCCCCTCCCACATGTGGGGATCCGACGGCGGCGGATCCATGAAAAAACACGGACCGCCGCCATGCGGTATGAACAGTGTCGGCAGTCGCTTGGTCGTGCTCACGGAAGGCAGCCTCAGGAGAGGCTAGCCCAGTGCACGCCCCGAGTAAACCGCGAAGGCGCGGCCGCAGCGACCGCGCCGAATCAGGCGCTCACGTTCACCTTGGAGTTCGCGCCGGCCGCGCCGCTCGCGTTCTCGAGGTTCTTGAGATAATTCTGCAACAATGTCGATGCCGAGGTCGCGCTCGGCGTCGTCGTGCTCCCCGTGGACGCAGTCCCGTTGGTCCCGGTGACGGCACCGGTCGTGGACGTGCTCGAGCTGCTGCTCGATGAGGAGCTCGGCGGTTGCAGGCCGATCACCTGCTCGAGCGATGACAACAGGCTCCCGAACATGTTCTGCTGGGTGGCCGCCGGCACCGGGGCCGCGGTATCGCTCGACGAATCATCGGTCGGATCCGTCGAGTTGACGTGTCCGTGCCGATGCCCGTGGGGGTGCACATTGAGCTGCGGGAGCGCCTGCGTGGCGGCGCTGACATTCGCGATTGACGACATATATTTCCTCCATTCAGCCCGCGGGCGGCAACGGCTTGCCGCGCAACGCCGCACGAGCGGCCACGGATTGCCGTTTTCGGCAACCCCGCCTCGTGAGCGGCGCCCATCGCCGCTCCTCCCCCGGAACGAAGCACCTTTTGTGCCAGCCGCGAGCCTCGCCGCGCGCGAGCGCGCGAAATCCGTGCGCGGGCTCCCCGGGTTCCCTAAGATGCGCGGGCGATCACGAAACCAGCGCAGTTTCATCGAGGACCCCCATGGCAATGGAGATCGAGCTCGCCGGTAGTCCCAGCGGCACCGCCGGCGATTCGAGCCCTCGATCGCTGCGCGCCCGCCAGACCGTCGTGGTCCTCCTTCTGTTCCTGGGCTACGGCTCGCTGTATTTCTGCCGGGCCGACCTGTCCGTGGCGACGCCCCTGCTCATCGAGGAGCTCGGCCGGCGCGGCCTCGCGCATGCCGAGGCCACGATCCGCATGGGCCAGATCATCTCCCTGGGCGTGCTGGCCTACGGCATCGGCAAGCTCCTGCTCGGCGGCCTCGGCGACTATTGGGGAGGACGGGCCAGCTTCCTGATCGGCCTGGTCGGCGCCACGGTGTTCACGCTGATGTTCGCCTCCTACCTCAGCCTGCCGATATTCACGCTGGCGTGGATCGGCAATCGCCTCACGCAATCGCTGTCTTGGGCGGGACTCATCAAGGTCTCCTCCAAGTGGTTCGACTTCTCCTCCTACGGCATGATCATCGGCATCCTCAGCATCAGCTACCTCGTCGGCGATGCCGCGGCGCGGCAGTGGATGGGCATGCTGATCGCCGCGGGCTACGGCTGGCGCACTCTGTTCTGGTTCGCGGCCGCCGTGGCGGGACTCTGCCTGGTCGCGAACCTGCTCTTCCTGCGTGAATCGCGCGTCGATCTCGGCTTTCCCGAGGCGCAGCCCAACCCGCTCAATGTCTACGGCGCCGCGGAGGGCAAGCCCCGGTCCATCGGCCAGTTGTTGAGGCCGCTGCTGCGCAGCCGCGCGTTCATCATGGTGTGCCTGCTCTCGCTCGGCTGCACCATCATTCGCGAGTCGTTCAATTCGTGGACGCCGGCCTACCTGCATGATTACGTCGGCTACGGCATGAGCCAGTCGGCGCGCTTGAGCGCGATATTCCCCGCAGTGGGCGCGGTGTCGGTGCTCGCGACCGGATGGCTGAGCGACCGGCTCGGCGTCAACGGCCGCGCGCTCATCCTGCTCGTCGGCCTGGCTGCGACCGCCGCGGCGCTGATCCTGCTCATGACCACGCGTGCGCACACGGCAGGCTCCCTGCTGCCGCTGATCTCGATCGGCGCGATCGCATTCTGCCTGCTCGGGCCTTATTCCTACCTCGGCGGCGCATTCGCCCTCGACTTCGGCGGCAAGCAAGGCGGCGCCGTCTCCTCCGGCATCATCGATGGGGTCGGCTATCTCGGCGGCTATGTCGCGGGCGACAGCATCGCGCGAATCTCGGTGTATTTCGGCTGGCAGGCGGTGTTCGTGTCGCTCGCGGCCGTGAGCGCGATCGCGGCGCTCGGCGCGGGTTATCTTTACCTCCTCGGCCGGCGGGCCGCGGACCAAGGGAGGCCTCTATCATGAGCGTCACGCCGCGCAGGCGGCACACCGCGGGCATCTTGCAGCGGCCATGAGCATTTCGCCGTCCATCAAGCGCCTGTGGTCGAGCCCGGACACGCTCGGCATCGAGTGGAACGACGGATCGTCGAGCGAGTTCGCGAGCTTGTGGCTGCGCGACAACTTGCGCGAGGACCGCGATCCGCACAGCGGGCAGCGCCTCGTCGACATCGCCGACCTGCCCGCCGATCCGAAGATCAAGAGCGCCCGCAGCGACAACGGCGCGGTGACGGTGGCCTGGGAGACCGAGCCTCGTTCCGCCACGTTCGAGGTCGAGTGGCTGCGTCGGCACTCTGCGGACCGGCCGGCGCAACAGAAAGTCCGGCCCCGGCTCTGGCTCGAAGGCGCGAGCCTCGATGCCCATCGGGATTTCGCCTGGACCACGTACCCCGAGGCGAAGGAGGACCACGCGGCGCGCGCACGCTGGCTCCGTCGGCTGCTCGAGGACGGCATCGCCCTCATGCGCCAGGTGCCCAACGTCGATGCCGGGATACTGGATGCCGCGGCGCTGGTCGGGCGCGTGTCCGAGACGAATTACGGGCTGGTTTTCGACGTCCGCTCCGTGCCGCAGCCCGAGAACCTGGCTTACTCGGATCTCGGCCTCGGGCTGCACACGGACAACCCGTACCGCGAGCCGGTGCCGGGTTTCCAGGTGCTGCACGCGCTCATCGCCTCGCCCGACGGCGGCGACAGCCTGTTCGGCGACGGCTTCGCGATCGCCGAGCACCTGCGCCGCACCGCGCCCGAGGCCTTCCGGCGGCTGTCGGAGACGCCGGTGCCGTTTCACTATCGATCCAAGGATGCGGAGTTGTATGCCGAGCGGCCGCTGCTGCAGCTCGGCTGCGGCGGAGAGCTTCGCGCCGTGCACTACAACAGCCGCTCCATCGCGCCCTTGCGGCTCGATGCGCAGTCCGCGCGCGGCTTCTACCAGGCCTATCGGCAATTCGCGGCCCTCTTGCGCGAGGCGCGCTTTCACCTGCGGCTGCGTCTCGGCGACGGCGACCTCGTGGTGTTCGACAACCAGCGCACCATGCACGGGCGCACGCCCTTCTCCTCGGCGCGCTACCCCCGGCACCTGCGCGGCTGTTATCTTACCCGCGACAGCGTTTTCTCCGAAGGCGCGCTGCTCGCGCGGGAGACTTGAGTGACCACCGTCGATGAGATTCTCGCGATCTTCGCCGCCCGCGGCTCGGGCGAGTACTTCGGCGAGCCCGTCTCCATGACCGAGCATGCGCTGCAGGCCGCTTACTTCGCCAAGCTCGGCGGCGCGCCCGCGCCGTTGATCGTGGCCGCGCTGCTCCACGACATCGGGCACCTCGTCGGGGACGTGCCGAGCGACATCGCCGACTGGCATCACGACGCGCACCACGAGGAAGTCGGCAGCCGCTGGCTCGCATCGCGCTTCGGACCGGAGGTATCCGAGCCGGTCCGGCTGCACGTTCCCGCGAAGCGCTATCTGCTCGCGACCGACCGCGCCTACTTCGCCAAGCTGAGCCCGGCCTCGGTCATCACCCTGAACCTCCAGGGCGGCCCGATGGCGGGGGACGAGCTGGCGCGCTTCGAGTCCGAGCCCTACTACCGCGAGGCCGTGCGCGTGCGGCAGTGGGACGATCAAGGCAAGGTCGCGGGGCTCGTGACGCCCGTCGTCGCGGACTATCGCGGCCTGCTCGAGAGCCTCGGCCGCTGACCGCGGTCGAGCGGCCGCTTGCGCGGCGCGGCGATGTCTCTGCCGAAGCGAGGCGCCCCTAGTCGGGCAGCGCCACTCCCGAGCCCCCCATCTCCTTCGGCATGTCCTTCATCTTGGGCTTGCCGTCGTGAATGCGCAGCACCGTCTCCCGATAGTGGACGTGCACGCCGGGATTGAACGCGAGCTTCGGCAGCATCGCCGCGTACACGTCCCACAACCCCATGGTCGGATGCTCGGTGAACAGGTGCCCGCCGCACTTCTTGCACCATTTACGGTAGCTGATCGGGGTCTTGTTGTAGGTGCCGATGCTGTCGGCGCCGTGCGTGATCTCGAGCGCGTCCGGCTTCCAGAGCGTGAACGCGTTGACCGGTCCCGCGGACCAGTGGCGGCAGGAATCGCAGTGGCAGTAGCCCATGCCCACCGGCTCGCCCCGAACCTCGAATTGAACCTCTCCGCAGAAGCAGTTGCCCTTGTAGGTGTTGTCGTTAGCCACCGTTCGCCTCCTCTGTATATGGATGATGGATTCTCGAGAGAACGCTACTCCAGCACACCGGCGCTCTTCAATGCCCGCAAGTATTCGAATACCAGCTCCGGCGGCACCGGCCCGAGCTCGGCCGCCAGCTCGTCCGCGATCAGCCGGGCGCTGCGTTTGCCGTCGGCCAGGTTCAGCGCCTCGTAGCAATACTCCTCGCCGCCGGCCCAGGCGCCCTCGTACTCCTCGAGCTTGGGCCTCTCGAGCCCCGTGCCCTTCAGATGATCCGCCAGGTAGTCGTAGCCGAACACCATGAGAGGGCCGCGGGGGGCGCGTGCTCGCCGGTACACCACCGCGGCCGATGCCGGCCCGCCGGCTCTCCTGGCGCCGCCCGACGAAGCGCCGCCGGCACCGGCGGAGCCCGCCGCCACGGCACGCGGCGCCGCCGAAGCAGCGCTTCCCGCCGCCGCCTCGCGGCCGTCGACTCTCCTGGCCGGCTCCGCTGCGAACGCCGCGATCGAGTCGTGCACCGCTCGCTCGTATCGCTCGGAGACCTCGCGAGGCGTGCCGCGCGCCGCGAAGCTCCCCGCCCTGAGCAGCTTGCCCCCGTCCACCGCGCGCGAGGCGGCCGCGGCGTCCGCCGCGGAGAAATTCGCCAGGTAGTAGCCGCTCGCGGCGCCGATGAAGGCCGCCCGCTTCAGCTTGGTCGGATCGATGTTCGCCGCCGTGTCGAAATTGGTGTGAATGTAGCGATCGGGCCAATCGTTCATGTAGATCGAGGGGATCGCGAACGATGAGTCCTGGTAGACGTCGTGATCGCTGCCCATGGTGTAGGCCGAATACTCCGCCCGCAGCGGCTCGCTGCCGCCCTCGGGCGCGGCCAGCGGATGATCGGCCACGCCGGTGGCGGCGAATCGATAGGACTGCTCGTTGGCCCAGGCGGCAAACGCCCAGGCCACGTCGTGCACGAACGACGGGAGGCTCAAAGGGCCTCGCGTGATGTGGAACACCGCCTTGGTCTCCGGTCCACCGCCCACCATGTCCATGTGCACGACGGCCTGGATGCGCTCGGCGAATTCCGGCCGGGCATTGAGCAGGGCCTCGGTGCCCTCGACCTCCGGCGGCCAGATGAATCGCAACGTGCGTCTCGGCCGCTCGAGCCTTCCCAAGCCGATCAGCTTCTGCAGCGTGCGCGCCGCCTCGAGAATGGTCACGCAGCCGCTGGCATTGTCGTTGGCGCCCGGACGCTGGTGGTCGAGATGGCAGGAGAAGGCGATCTCGCGCTTCGCGTAGCGCGGATCCGCGCCGGGGATGACCGCCGTCACGACCTCGTAGGCGCTCGGATGCTGTCCCGCGTCGACCTGGGCGTGCAGGCGGATGATCTCACCGCGCCGCAGGCGCTCGCGCAGCGCGCGCGCCGTGCGCAGCGACACCATGAAGGCGAACGTCGGGTGCTCCGTGAAGGTCTCGAGGTGCCCCCAGCGGATCAGCCGATCGTCCGCGCCGCTCCACGCGGTCGGTTGATTCTGGGCGTAGCTCACGATGCCGGCGGCGCTCAGCTTGCCGACCGCGAGGTCCTGCACCTCGCCCGGCTGAGCGCCGACGAGCACGATCTTGCCGGCGACGTTCTTGCCCGCGTAGTCGGCTTCCTTCGCGCCCTCGCCCACATCGACGAGCTCCGCCGTCACGTCCGCGGATTCGCTGTCCTCGGCCAGCACGACGGGCTCCGCCGCATAGCTCGCCATCAGGAGCGGCCCGCCATCCTTCACCTCGAAGAGGTCGCCCTCCCTGGCGTCCCAGCCGGGACGCGAGCGCTGCGTGCCGTAGAAGATCTTGCCGTCCGCGGGAAACTTCAGGATCTCGACGCCCGACAGGCCATAGGCTCGCGCCCGCTCCGCGACCAGCTCCGCCGCCGAATTGAAGCCGGCCGACCCGCGCTGGCGATGCAGCCGCGCCAGGCCTTCCAGATTCCGCTTGGCGGTCTCGCCGCTCACCTCATCGGTGAGCGCCGCGACGGCCCGCTCCGGCAACAGGGGCGGCGGCACGGCGGAAGCAGCCGCGGGCAATGCCGCGAGCGAGAGCAGCAGGATCAACGCGTATCTCATGATTCTCCCTTGCGCCGAGCGCGCGGCGCCGGCATGCCGTGCCGGCCCCGGGCGCCGGCGATCGAGCCTCACGTCGGGCTCGTTGCGCGCTATTCTTGGTGCTCGTCGACCGCAAAGCAACGCCGCCGGGGGCGCCGGCAACACTCGATCCATCATGAGATCAGCATGACCCCACCGAATCACGCGATCCGCCTGTACGAGCTCGTGCTCGCCGACGGCAAATCGGCGAGTCCCTACGTCTGGCGCACGCGCTACGCCCTCGCGCACAAGGGCATCCCTTGCGAGCCGGTCCCGGTCGGCTTCACCCGCATTCCCGGCATCCAGGCCGGCCGCTTCAAGACCGTGCCCATCATCGAGGACGGCGCCACGTCCATGTCGGAGAGCTGGGACATCGCCGAGTACCTCGATCGCGCCTACCCCGATCGGACGCCGCTGTTCGCGACGCCGGCCGAGAACGCTCACGCACGGCTGATCGAGGCGTGGCTCATGGCGGAGGTCATCCGCAAGCTCGCCGGCATCTACTTGCTCGACGTGCACGATGCCGCGCGTCCCGAGGATCGCGCCTACTTTCGCCGCACCCGCGAGCAACGCGTGAACGGCATGAGCCTCGAGGATTTCACCGCCGGCCGCGAGGCCCGCCTTCCGCAGGTGCGCGAGTCGCTGGCCCCGCTGCGGGCGCACGTCTCACGCTTTCCGTTCGTCGGCGGAGCGGCACCGAGCTATGCAGACTACGTCGCGTTCGGTCCGTTCGTGTGGGTCTCGAGCATCGCCACCATCCCGCTGCTCGCGCACGACGACACCCTGCGCGGCTGGATCGAGCGCTGCTTCGACCTCTACGGCGGGATCGCGCGCGATCCGCGCATGCGACCGCTGTTCGAGTAATCCCGGCGCTCGTCACCGCACTCCGCAGCCGTGCCGTGCCCCGCCCACGCCCATGCCGGCGCGCATGACCGCGCCCCCGCCCCCGCGCACGCAGACGCCCTTGCTCGTGCCCGTGGCTACGTGGCTCAGCGCTTGTCGTTATGTTAACTCTGCATTTCAGAGTACTTGACGCGACACAGTAGTCGGCCCTAGAGTGCCCGACCATGCAAAGGCCGAGCGCTCTCCTCCAGACCGATACGCCCGTGCGCATCGAGAGCCGTGCCCTCGGCACCCTCGCCTTCATCCGCGCATCGATCGAATCCGCGGGCTCGATGGATGTACCCGGCATGGCGGGCATCGTCATGGGGCTCGTCGGGCTCCTCGCCTCCATCCTGGTCGCGACGCCGCGTCTAGCCCCGCACTGGCTCGGCATCTGGTTGAGCGCCGCCGCCGTCGCGCTGCTGTTCGGCGGAATTCTGGTGGCGCGCCAGGTCGCGCTGCAGGGCCGGCCCGGATTCCTGGGGCCGGTGCGCCGATTCGTTCTCTGCCTCTGCCCCGCGCTCGGCGCGGGCGCCGTGCTCACCGGAGTCCTGTGGGACGCGGGCGCGATCGGCGTGATCCCCGGCGCCTGGCTGCTCCTCTATGGTTGCGCGGTGATCTCGGCGAGCACCGTCATCAACGCCGCGGTCAGCCGTCTGGTCTCGATCATGGGCGCGTTGTTCGTCATCCTCGGCTGCGCCGCCTTCGCCCTGCCTGCCATCGCGCACACCGCCATGCTCGGGCTCGGATTCGGCGGCCTGCATCTCCTCTTCGGACTCTTGATCGGGCGCCATTCTCATGGCCGGTAAGTCGAGCGCGGTCAAGCGCGGCGAAGGGCTCTCCGGAGCCCGAGCACCGGCCAGGCCCGCCCCGGTCGAGACCGCGCGGGCCGCCGTCAAGGCGACGCCCATACGCATGCACGCCGGCAGCGAGGATGCCGGGCTCGATCGGCTGATCTATGAGCGGGTGCGCCTCGGCATCATGAGCGCGCTCGCGATGAACGAGCAGCTCACCTTCAACGAGCTGAAAACGCTGTTCGACGTGAGCGACGGCAACCTGAGCGCGCACGCGCGCAAGCTCGAGGAAGCGGGCTACGTCGCATGTACCAAGTCCTTCGAGGCGCGCCGGCCGAAATCCGTGTACCGGATCACGCCGGTGGGGAAAAAGGCCCTGCTACGCTATCTCGAGCACATCGAAGCGGTCATCAAGGCCACCCGGCACTCCTAGGTTAAGCGCATGCACGTCGCCATCATCATGGACGGGAACGGCCGGTGGGCCACGCAACGCGGGCTTCCGCGCAGCGCCGGCCACGTCGAGGGCGCCAAGGCGGTGCGCGCCGCGGTCGAGACCGCCGCGCGCAGCGGCATCGACACGCTCACCCTCTACGCCTTCTCCTCGGCCAACTGGCGGCGCCCTCCCGCCGAGATCTCCGCGCTGATGCACCTGTTCGGCCAATATTTGTTCACCGAGACCCGGCGCTGCATCGAGCAGTCGATCCGGCTGAACGTGATCGGCCGCCGCGACCGCCTGAGCGACAACCTGCTGCGCTCGATCGAGCAGAGCGAGCGCGCCAGCGTGAGCGGCTCGGGGATGCTGCTGCGCATCGCCGTCGACTACTCCTCCCAGCACAGCATCGCGCAGGCGGCGCGCCTGGCACGAGGCAGCGAGCTCGCCGTGCAGGACTTCCAGCGGCTCCTGAACGAGGTCGATCATTGCACACACCCCGCCGGCGAGGTCGATCTTTTGATCCGCACCGGCAACGAGCGGCGCTTGAGCGATTTTCTGCTCTGGGAGTGCGCGTTCGCCGAGCTGCACTTCAGCGACTGCCTCTGGCCGGATTTCAAGGAGCCGCACCTCCAGCGCGCGCTGGAAGACTTCGGCAGCCGCCAGCGGCGGTTTGGCGCGATCAGCGCCAAGACGCGCTAGTCGGCCAACCGGGCGAACGACCCGGACGAACGTCGATCGCAGCCGCATCGAGCGTCTCCTGCGGGGCGCTCCGGCCACCGGCGTGGCCTGGCCTGGGAGCCGCCGTTCGATTGATCCGTAAGCGGACATTCAAAATCATATAATCTGTGGCTCGGACAATGATGGCGGCACTGTACCGGGGCCGCCCTATATGAGTCAGGGGATGCCCCGCGTCGATGACTGAGCCGTCGAGAGTGCATTTGCGAGATTCCGGGCTGACCCGAAGCCGAGCGACGTGACCGGAATGACGAAAGCCATTTTCTTGAGCTATGCCTCGCAGGACAGCGCCGCCTCCCACCGGATTGCGGAGGCGCTGCGTGCCGGAGGCGTCGAGGTATGGCTCGACACGACGGAGCTGCGCGGCGGAGATGCCTGGGACCAGAAAATCAAGAAACAGATCCGGGACTGTGCGCTGTTCCTCCCCATCATCTCCGTGACGACCCAGGAACGCGATGAAGGCTATTTTCGCCGCGAGTGGAAACAGGCGGTTGAGCGCACGCACGACATGGCGGGTCGCGCGGCCTTTCTGATTCCGGTCGTCATCGACGCCACGAACGACCGGGACGCAGAGGTTCCCGACGAGTTCCGCAGTGTTCAGTGGACCCGCTTGTCGAACGGCGAGACGCCTCCCGCGTTCGTGGAACGCGTGCGCGGTCTCCTCGAAGCCAAGGGCGCCCGCATCGATTCGACTCGACCCATCAGCACCCCGTCCGCCGCACCCGCGCCGCCGGCATCCCCTCCCCCGTCTTCTCCCGCACCGCCCGGGTCCGCACCCGTGGCGCCGGCAGCGCCCCGCAGGCTGTCGCCGGGCCTGGTTGCAGCGATCATCGTTGCCGCCCTCGCGGTCGGCTTCATCGGCTGGCAGCAGCTCAGGAGCCGCCGGCCGGAGGTTGCCGCGACCGTCGCGTCGGCGCCGCCCTCCGCTGCGACCACGGCACCGGCCGCTGCCGAACAGTCCGTCGCAGTGTTGCCGTTCGTCAACGAGTCCTCCGACAAGGAGCAGGAGTACTTCGCCGACGGCCTCACCGACACCATGATCGACCTGTTGTCGAAGGTGCCGGATCTGCGGGTGCCGGCGCGCAGCTCGTCGTTCTTCTTCAAGGGCAAGAACGAGGAATTGTCGGCGATCGCCTCGAAGCTGCACGTGACCCATGTGCTCGAAGGCACCGTGCGCAAGGCCGGCAATCGACTCAGGGTGTCCGCGGAGCTGATCCGCGTCGACACCGGCTATCACGCGTGGTCGGAGACTTACGACCGGGACGCGAAGGACATCTTCAAGGTGCAGGACGAGATCTCGGGCGCCGTCGTCGCGGCGCTCAAGCTCAAGCTGGTCGCCGCGGGCACCAACACCAAGGTTCGGGGCACGGCCAACCCCGAGGCTTACAACCAGTTCCTGATCGGCAATCATTACATGGTGGAGTTCTCTACCGCAGACAACTACCGGCGCGCGGGCGAGGCGCTGCGCAAGGCTTTGGCGCTCGACCCGGCCTATGCGGATGCGGGCAGCAAACTGGTGCTGGCAAACGCGTATATCGCAGATTTCGCGGGCGACGCGGCGGCCCTGCGGCGCGCGGTCGCGGCGGCCGAGCAGCTGCCGCTGGCACACCCCGATCACGGGCCGAGTTACCGGGTTCGGGCTGACGTACGGTCCAGTTGGCAATGGGATTGGTCCGGCGCGCAGGCCGACTACGAGAAAGCGCTCGCGCTCGACCCCGCCGACGCCGACGCCTACTTCGACCAGTCGATCCAACTGCAAACGCTCGGACGGTTCCGCGAAGCAATCGCAAGCGCGCAAAAGTCTCTCGCGCTCGATGGCCTCAACCTCTCGTACATCGCCAACTTGGCGAACGCCCAGATGGCGCTGCGCGACTACGCGGCGGCGGAGCAGACCATAAGCCGCATGGCGGAGATCGACCCGCGGTCGGATCTGACCGTGACCAGCGAGTCGGTCCTGCGCCTGCTGCAGGGCCGCTACGCCGAGTCGCTGGCCGATTGCCCGAAGATCACCGACCAGCGAGCGCGGCTTTCATGCGTGGTGCATGCCCAGCTCTCGCTCGGAGACCGCGCGGAGGCAGACCGGGCGCTCGCGGATCTGCTCAAGACGGGAACCGGCGGCAATCTAGCGAATCTCGCGGGCGTTTACGCCTGGTCCGGAGACGCGGATCAGGCGTTCGCCTGGTTCGACAAGGCGGTCGCAGCGCGGGAATCGGGCGTGTCCTCGATTCTCGCCGATCGAACCCTGGATGGGCTGCACAAGGACCCACGCTGGACCGCGCTCCTCAAGAAGGTGCACCTTCCGGAGGGAGCGTAGCGTCTAGCCCCCCCTGCCCCGGCGGAAAAAACGCCGCCTTCGAAGCGCTGAACTCCCGCCGCGCCTCGCACCGCGCGGTGATGGCGGCCAGCCCGGGGTAGACCTCGTTGCGATTCACATCCAGCGCCTCGGACAGAAAGGTGAACACGCAGGCCGCGGTGATGTCCGCCTGGCTCAGACTGTTGCCGATGAGCCATTCACCGGTGCGCGACTGCGCGATGCGGTCCACTTCCGCGAGCGCCGCCTGCATCTGCGTGCGGCAGCGATCCGTCCACGGTGGGTGACGCTTCTCGGCCGGGCGAAACGCCGTCTCGTAGAGCTGCGCCACGCCCTTTTCCGCGGCGCCGATGGCAAGCGACATGATGCGCAGCGCGTCGCGCCGGTCCTTGCCCGACTTCGGCAGCAACGGCACCGCAGCCCCGGAGTACTCATCGATGAAATCGAGGATGGCCGACGACTCGACCAAAGCCTCGCCGTCCGCGAGGATCAATGACGGGACCCTGCCCACCGGGTTGAATTGCCGGACGAGATGAAAATCCTTGCCGACCGACCAATTGCGATGCTCAAAGGCAATCCCGAGCACGTTCATGCTCACCGCGACGCGGCGCACAAAGGGCGAGTCGAACATACCGATCAAGATCAACGCGGCTCTCCCGGTTGCGTGGGGCATCGCAACGCGACGCACGGATGGCTCCGCGTTATTTTCGGCCGGTCACGCGGGAATGCAACCCGAATTGCGCCAGGAAATCCGGCAACGCTCGGCGGGTCCGATCGACGCCCGCAAAGGGCACACCCCGCAATGGCGGCTCGCCCACGGCACGACCGCTCAGTGGCCGCCCTTGACCAGGATGCCGGCAGCGCCCAGCGCCGCGGCAAGATCTTCCTCGATGCGAGCGGCCTCCGCGCGCTTGATGTATTGCAGGTGCAAGGTCGGCCCCGTCAACACCTCGACGCCGCGCTTCAAGACACTCCCCGCCGCGCGAATGCCCGCCTTGTGCTGATCGAAGCGCTGTGCGGGACGGTACCTGCTCATGCCGACGTAGACGCCGTATTCCGCGTCGCGATCGCGGTAGTCGAGCAGCACGAGGTAGATGTTCGACCGCCCCGTGGCGGCGGCCCTGAAGCCGAGCGCAGTCTCGTACGCCGTCGGCAGCCATTCCACGTAACGCATGGGCAGCCACTCGGGTATCGAGGACGCGGCGCGCTCCCAGAGCTTCGCGAGGCCCCGCTCCACATTCAGCGGCATCTCGCCCCGCATCCACAACTCATGCAGGCAGTGCGCGCCGAGAAAGCCGTCCGCCTCCAGCAAAGCCTGCTCGAAATGCCCGGATAGATCGGCTCGCGACAGCCCGGCGAGCGGGCGGGCGGCGGGCGATGCTTTGGGTTCGACGAGCGGCATTGGTATCGTGAAGCGCCAGCAAATCATCGACCCCGGAGACGGCGCACGGAGCGAACGGCGAAGGGCGGATCACGGGCGCCGGCGAGCGTCGCCGCGCCACCAGCCGATCTCCCCCGTGCAGGGCTCCATCACCCGGGAAAGCCGGGACATTAAACCGATTGTCCTCACCAGGGCAAACGCGCGGACCTCAGTGCCCGGAAACGCCTCGTGGATCCGCGCCGCGGCCGCGAGCAAGGTCCGGCCCCGGGTCACGACATCGTCGACGAGAAGGACTCGCCGGGGTCGGCAGCCCGATCCCGTGACCGCCAACGATCCGTAGTGAACCCGAACCGACGACCGCGTGCCTCCAATCGCGGTTGCGGACTTGCGCACGGCGCTCACGCGGCGCAGCACGGGCCACGTCGCGTCGCCCAAGCCCTCCTCGATCAGCGCATGCGCGATCCGCTCGGCGATCCAGCGCGCACCGGCGCGCTGGATCGAGCCCGGCACGGGGACGAGAATGCCGCCGCGATCGAAGTAGCCGGCAAATCGCTCGAGATCGATCGATTGCTGGCGTACTCGCGCCGCACAGCGGCGGATGCATTGCTCGTCGCCGGACTTGAGCGCCGTACAGAGCGCTCTCGATCGCTCCGACACACGATCCGTCCCGGCCGGCGAGTACGCGTAGCATGATGCATAGCCGATCCGATCGATGATGCCGCTCATGTACCCGGTTCACGCGACAGGTCATCGATTTTCTCCGGGCTCGGGCCGCGTGACGGCTCCGGGTCCAACCCGCTTCGCATCCTCAGCCAGTTCTCACGCGCCTCGCGCCTTATCTCCTCGAGCGACTGCGGTTTCCGGGAGGCCGCAGGCTCGGCGGCCCGTTGCAGGCGCTCACGGGCTCGCTCCTCGAACTCCTCGCGCATCCTCTCCGCCACCACGCTGCGATAGCCGTGCCGCTCCATCTCGAAGGCCGCGCGCGGAATCCGGGGAAGCGGCTCACGATCGATTCCCTGCATCGCCAGACTGCGATGATCGACCCTCGCCGCCACGCTCGCCTCACGCAGCGCTTCGTTGCTCATCGTCGCCCACCGCTCCCGCGCAAACACCAGCTCCTCGATCACGGGGCCGAGACCCATGCTGCGGCGGACGGCGTCGTTCATCTCGAGGACGGTCTTGGGCCCGAGGCCTTCGATGCCTGCCTGACGCGTCGTCGCGAGCAGGTGCGCATGAAAATTGCGGGCGTCGCTGCCGGGAAAGGTCCGCGGCGCGTGAACCGTCAGATCGAGGGCGAATCCGTACCGCTCGGTCAGCTCCCGCGAAAATCCCTGGGCCAACCTGAGCCGTTCGACGGCCGATAGCTCGACCGGCAATGCGACGAGATACTCCCGGGCCACCCGCGCATTGCCGCGGGTCTCCGCGCTCTCGGCCGTGTTCCAAAGCACCGAGCGATCCTTCGCCCAGCCGACGTCATCGGCCGCGAGCTTCGATGGGAGCAGGATCTCCTTGTGCAGGACATCGGAACGTTGCGAATGATCGTAGATCCTGCCGGTCCGCTCATCGCGTATACGCTCGCCCGCCCGGTACGCGGCGGCGGCGGGGGCGCTGCTTCCGGTCGAGCGCCCGAACGTCTTGATGTTAAGGAAATATATGGCCATTGCTCGGGTCAATGCGCGTCGAGGAACAGCGGATCCAATGCATACCCGTCGGCGCCCGCTTCCAGGGGCTCACGAACGATCTCGAGGACGACGTCCTTCGCGCGTTCTGCCGAAGTCGGCACGAATGCAACGTCGGGCTCGCAGTGGAGCTCGTCATCGTCGAGAAGGCGCGCGCAATGGCTGCAATGATTCGCCCAGCCGGAATCCTCACTCGATGCGCCGCCGCTCCGGGCAAAGGCCGGCACGCGACACCGCAGCTCATGCTCGACGCGCGCAGGTATGTTGCGAACCGCGAATAGAAGCGCGCCCACCTCCGCTCGTTCCCAAGGACCCGCCTCTCCCGGAGCCCCTGCTGTCTCGTCCGGTTCGCCTCGGAGCTCGTGCCCCGGTGGGAGCGCCAAAGCAACGACCGGCGTCATCCGGCCGCAATGCCGGCAGCGGATGACCGTGCCAGCCACGTAGTAGGTACGCGATCTCACATTGATGTCTGCAGGCGGCTTCGACACGGTTATGCCCCCCACCGATTCAGGGCTCAATGAGCCGGCGCAAGGCACGAGTCGATGGGCCCCCGCGGCGGCGCCCAAAGCTGACCTTGAGCCATAGCGGCGACGAAGCGCCCTTGAAGTAGCCGCAAAGATCCGGCAGCTGCTCGAGCTCGGACGGCAGCACGGCCGCCTCCGTGACGAACTGGTCGGAAACGCTGCGCGAGCTTCGGTCGCCTCTCGAAAAGAGCGCTGCGCCGCGGTCGCGGCCGCGAGTCACCTGTCGTCTCGCGACCTCGCGATCCCCGATGAGGCGCGATGCGAACTGCGAGGTGCCCCCGTTCTCGCTGCCCGAGCAGCGCAGAATCAAAGTGTTCCCGCAGTTCTCCACGAGCGTATGTGCCTCGCCCTGCCCGTAGGTGGCCGAGACTTGCGCGATCGACTGGAACCCCAGTACGCACCGGCCACCAAACTTACGGAGCCTCGCGAGGGCGTCCTTGAGTCCGTGGATCTCACCTAGCGCGTCGAGCTCGTCCACGACGAACCACAATCGCTGGTCCCGGTTTTCTTCCAGACTCATCGCCTCGAAGAGTGCGAGGCGGATCCAGGTGGCGATCATGGAGCGAAGCGCTTGCACCTGCCCCGCTTTGTAGGGGACGAACAAGACTCCGGATGACTCGCGCGCGCGAACCCAATCTCGAACCGAGAATGGCCGAGCTCGCTGGGCCTGAATATATTCGATCGCTGCGATCGCGGAGCCCATGACCGATCGAATCGAGCCGAACATGCGGGCATTCTCCGGCTCGACGAACGGTTGCGCCGGCGTTCCCGCGACTATCTTGCGCAGCTCATCCACCGGGGCCATCGTCAGGAGCCGCCACAGATTCGCGGTTCCCCGCCGTGGGTCCGCGTGACAGCGCCCGATGACGGCCGCCAACAGCGTTCGAGCATAGCCGCGCCACTCGCTCGATGACGGGTCGGCGCTCGCGGGTATGAGGCTGCTCGCCAGCTCGTTGACGTCATAGGCGTTGCGAATCTCGGAGAACGGATCCCATTTCACCGAGTTCGGCTCGAATGGATTCAGCACGACGTCTCCCCGGCCGCGGTCGTAGAACGCAGCCAGGTAGCCGCCGTCCGGGTCCGCGAATACCGCGCGATCTCCCCGCGCGATCGCGCGGGCCAGGAGGTCGCGAATTGCCGTCGACTTTCCGGTGCCCGTCGTGCCTACGATCTTGAAATGCTTCATTTCGTCGAGGTATGGGATGGCGACGCCGGCGACTCGCAAATGTCCGGTACGCAAAGCGAGCCGCTGAGAGCGCCGCCCGTCGGCGAGCAACGTGCCGCGCCGATATCGATCCCGCGGCGCATGCGCACGGTTCCGCGATCGGACGACGGCGATGGCCAGGAGCATCGCTCCCGCACTCAGCGGGACCATGCTGCCGGAGGACCAAATCCCGATGCCGGGAAACACGGGTTCACCCTCCCGCGGCAACGTAGTAGTCGCCCTTTGCGCCATAAGACGGCGACGAGCGATCGACCCGGATACAGGTTCTTGCGTTGCTGCCGCACGTTCTCAGATCCAGCTTGGCGGCCCGGCGCTCCAATACCGTGACCTCCCCGGCCAATCGATCTCGCCGCGACTGCAGCTCCGCGAGCTCGGACGGGGTCGGCGCCCGCCAACGCATCGTCAAAGCCGGCAGGCACGCACATAGAACTCCGAGCGCAAGCCCCAAAGTGGCTTGACGCACGCAGGCCATTCGTCCGATCCGGCGCAGGGACGCGGCTGCCTCGTCGGCCGCAGATTTGACCAGCGTCAGCTCCTCGACCATCGTGTGCCGTATCTCGTCTCGCACGACGGTATCCAGACCTTCGGTGTGTCGGCGCAACCCCTCGAGGATGGTTTCCGCGACCTTCTGGTGAGCTTGCGCCGCCTCCATCAAAAGACCGAAGTTCATGCTCGCGTCATCCACGGGGTCTCCCTCATCCCAGCGACCGGGTTTCCGGGGCGGTGTGGGTCGCATCCGGCGACCCACGCGTTCCCTCCGTCCTCGCCCCGGTCCACTCCCGGAGCGCGTCGAGACGGACGCGCCGCCACTCCGGGCTGTTTGCGAATTTCAGGTATCCGGCAAGGTCCGGCAGTTGCTCCACTTGAGACGGCAACACCGCGGGCTCGAGGCCCCAGCTCTCGCTCCTCGTGACCGATCCCGCCCACTCGCCAGGTCGCCGGCTCTTGGAGAACGTGGTGCGCGCCACCTCTCTCTCGCCGATGAGCTGCGACGCGAATCGCGCCGTTCCCCCGCCTTCGCTGGCGGAGCAGCGCAGGATCAAGGTGTTCCCGCAATTTTCGACAATCGTATGCGCATCCCCTTGACCGTACGTGCTGGAGACTTGCGCGATCGATTGAAACCCCAGAACGCAACGCCCCTCGAATTTGCGCAGGCGGACGAGGGCGTCCTTCAACCCGTCGATCGGGCCCAAGGCGTCCAACTCGTCCACGACGAACCATAGACGATCGGCTCGCCGCACGTCATCGGCGTCCATCCGCTCGAAGATCGCCAGGCGCATCCAGGCCGAAATGGTCGAGCGCAGGGTGGCAATCTGACCGGCACGGTAGGGGATGAACAGAACGCCGCCCGGACGCTCCCTCACCCACCGCCGCACCGACAGG
Source organism: Steroidobacteraceae bacterium (assembly GCA_036268215.1). Classification (GTDB taxonomy): domain Bacteria; phylum Pseudomonadota; class Gammaproteobacteria; order Steroidobacterales; family Steroidobacteraceae; genus Bog-1198. The sequence goes on along the minus strand of DATAUO010000247.1, from coordinate 44,985 downwards.
CAAGGTCCCTTCTGGTCGCCGATGTACTCGAGCGCAGCCACGGCGGAGCTCGTCACGGAACGGATGGAATCGAACATTCGGCTGTTGTGCTCGTCGAGGAACGGTTGGGCCGCCGTCCCCTTCACGAGTACTCGCAGCTCCGCGGCTTCCGCGACCACCAGCAGGCGGTAGAGCTCCTTGATGTCCCGAATTCCACCCTCTCGCGCTTGCCGCGTCACCGCCCCCAGGAATGTGCGCGCGTAATCCCGCCACTCGCTGTCATGGCCGCCGCGGTCCGGAATTAATGATCGTGCCAGTTGATCCGCATCGTACGGGTTGTCGATTTCCGCGAAGAGATCCCACTTGACGGAACGGGGATCGAACGGATTGAGCACGACATCGCCGCGTTCTGGATCGTAGAATCGGTGCATATATGCGCCATCGGCATCCGCAACCACGGCACGATCGCCGCGGGCAAGCGCGCCGCCGAGAAGCTCGCGTATCGCCGTGCTCTTGCCGGTACCGGTCGTTCCGATAAGCTTGAAATGCTTGGCCTCGTCCTCGTGCGCCATCGAAAAACCCGCGAGCGACACCTCGGCCGTGTGGGCCGTGGCGCGCCTCGCCTCTCGTTCTCGCGATGCGCCATCATCGATCAAGGCACCGCGACGATGATCGGGGGCGTGTGCCTGAGCTTTGGCAAAGGCGCGGCCTCCGACATAGCCGACGCCGGTCGTCAAGGCGAAGCCCAGCAGCACGCGCCCGGGACCGAGGAGCCATGCGGGCAGTGAACTGAGCCACGCGTCCAGGGAGCTCAAGGCTGCGCCGGAGATTGCCGTCAGCGGCGCTGCCAGCAGTAGCGATGAGGCGAAGCGCCCTGCCGGCGCCCGGCCACGGATCAAGCCGAGGATCATCGATGTCTCGACGGTCGCGTAGCCCAAGGCGAGCCCCGACCAACCGTTCAGGATGCCCAATGCGCTCATTTGCGTTTGCGCTCGGGGTCGAACCAGATTTCCTTGATGAAGCGCTCGTGAGCGTGGACGCCGAACTGGATCACGACGTCGATCAACAGGTACAGCAGGCTCTTGATGTCGCCCCGCGGCAGCTCGCGGCCCGCGGAGTTTTGCTTCACGAGCAGCACGAGCTGCTCGAAGGCCAGCTCCGCGCTGGCCGCGTGGATGCTGGTGATGGACCCGGGATGGCCCGAATTGACATTGCGGAGATAGTCGAACGCCTCGTCGCCGCGCAGCTCGGCGAGCAACACCCGATCGGGCTTCATTCGCAGGCACGACTCCAGCAACTGTCTTGGAGTGACGCGCGCGACCCCCCGATCATCCTTCGAATAAAGCAATCGAACATGATTCGGATGACGATCCAGAATCAGTTCCAATGCATCCTCGATGGTGATCAGACGCTCTTCGGCGGGAATCTCCCGGATCAAGGCTTTGGTCCAAGTCGTCTTGCCCGAGCCCGTGGGCCCCGAGACGAGAATGTTCTTGCGCGCCTGCACCGCCAGCCGCATGAATTCCTCGTAGCGGGCCTGTTCCAGCAGACGCAGCAGCTCTTGATCCGACCGATCCAGGGTCGCATCCGCCTTGCGGGTGTTGCGAAAGATGCCTCGGCGCCCGAGATCCTCGACGCTCCACGCGCAGTCCGCCGGCCGCCGGATAGAGATCGCGACGCAGCCCGCCACGGTCGCGGGCGGAATCACGGCCTGAACGCGCTCTCCCGTTGGCAGCGACCCGGACAGCAACGGATTTGCCGCATCGATTCGTTGCTGCGTGAAGTTCGCGACGAGCTTGACGAACCGCCCGCACCAGTCGAGATCGGCGAAGGGCAACGCCTCGCGATGCCAGCCGTCGCGCCGTTCCACGAAGGCTTCCCCCGGCCGGTTGATGCACAGCTCCATCACCTCGGATTGCATGAGCAGCGGCCTCAGCGGCCTCAGCGTCTGGCCGAGCGCGGAGCAATCGTCCGAGGCGCTATCGGCGCCGGGTCTGGGGAGCGAGGTCATAGACCGATCGAAAATCTAGATCTCGGGCCACCAGCACCTGGATGCGGTCTCCCTGCTGCTTGAGGACCGTCGGGGGGATGTTGATCGTGCCTCTCAACACCTCGGTCATGACCCCTTCGGTGCCGGCAGGGTTGACGATGACCGTCCCGCTCCTCGACTGCGACGCGCCGGCCGCCACGCCGTCGATGATCGACACCAGAATGGCAGCTCCGAATCTCTCCAGGAAGTGCCGGTTCGTGGTTCCCGGAAGCCCCGAGCGTCCCAATTCATCGGCGCCGGGTGACGCCAGCGGCACGATGACACCTTCAGGCGTTCGCGCCTCGTTCCAGATGACGAAGATCCGCGACGATCCCTGTTGAACCTGGCCGCGGGTTTCTCCGACGAGCTTCGTTCCGCGCTCCAGGAGAACGACTTCACCGTCTGCTCCAAAAGTATCCGTCGCCATGACGCAAGTGGTCATTCCGGGCAACGTCGAATCGATGGCCGTTTCCAGAGTGCAGTCCAGGAACGCACCCTTGGGCAGCAGCAGCCGCTGAGTCGGAAGGAGCACCGGCCGAGACTGCTCATTGGGCCCCGATCGAAGCAGCGTCGCGAGCTCGCCTCCGCCCGCTCCCGAAGCCGCGGGAGAAGAGGAGCCGGTCTGCGGCGGGGGCAGGGCCGTTTGGCTCGAAAAGACGCTTCCCGAGAACCGTCTGTCGGGTGTGGCCTCTGTCCCGCCGTTGGCCTGCACCGGACTTGCGGCGGTTTCCGGACTTGCCGCGAGAGGAATTTCGCGCGACGCGGCGAGGGCAGTTGGGGCGATATCGGGCGGCAGATCGGACGGCGGGGGCGGCCGCGGCTCTTCGAGATGTCCGAGGCCGGGGAGTGGCATGTCTCCTTGAGTGTCGCTTCTAATCCGCGACCGTGCATCGTGCGACGATCGGCTGCTGACCATCGAATGAGCGTAATACCAGGCCAGCATTCCCAGCCCCAATGCCAGCATCAATGCCAGAGCGAGGAAGCTGCCGATGCGCGAGGTGATCGAGGAGGCGCGTGCGACCATCCGCGCCTGGCGCTCGCCGACGACGGTGTCCGATTCCGGCTCGGTCGAGTTCATGGTCTCGCGCCCGATATGTGGCGCTCGACATCGGGCGAGATGGTTCCCGAATCCAGGCGATCGCCGGATCCCTTGAAGCCCTTGTTGACGATGCATCCCGTCAGTCGTCCGCGTCTGATCACGAATCGTCTCGCCACGCGATGAATCAGGAGGTCGCCGTCCTTCATGCTGAAGTTCACCAAGGATTCGCTGCCGTCGTCGTTGCGAATGAACACCGCCGGCAACTCGGTTCTCGCGGAGAACTGGAGGCGCGTGTGGACACCGTCATCGGACGCGGCGACCGGTTGTAGCGTCGGCGCGCCGCAATACCAGTAGTCCAGATTCTGCGGCCGATTGCCGAAAGCGGCTCCCAGACTCGACTCGACTTGGGTGGACTCCTCCTCGGCCGACCCGCCCGCACGCGGATAGGTGAATCGAAGCGAATAAACCAAGTCCTCTGCATCGCCCCCCCGCGGGCGCGAAAGCACGGAGTAATCGATCTGATATTCGCGTCGGTTGGTCAGAACGGTCAGATTGGTCGCAACGCGAGCCGCTTTCGGCTTGATGAACAGATGGTTCTCCTGGCCGACGAAGGACAGTCCCTCGATATCCCCGGCTCCCAGGCCGTTGAACGTCTCTCCGGACTCGAACTCGAGGTCGATCTGGTAGCCGACGTACCCCCGAAGCTTGTAGACCTCTTCGGCGTTGTACGGGACCACTCGGATCCTGCTGTCGACCGCCCCCCTGGGCGGCACCGTTTCCGCGAGCAGCCGCCCGACGGGCGGAGCGACGATCGTCGCGAGAATGGCTGAAGCCCATATGGCCCGGGAACCCGACTGAAAGCGAAGCCTGATCACTGAGCAACTCCTTTTGCGGGTGGCGACTCGCCGAGCACCTCCGGCTCGGACCGGAAGTCGACGACTTTGAATCCCAGGGGGTTCCAGCGGCGAACCTTGGGGTCGCCGGGCGGCGCGCCATAGGCGAAACGGAGCGTCCCGATCCAATGCGAGGTCGACTCAGCTCCGTCGTAGCCCTGCCGATCGGTCTTCAGGTAGCGCACCTGCGCGATGTCGGACGCTTCGCCCGCGCTCCCGAGAAAACTGACGGCCGTCACCTGGATTCGGATGGTGCTTCCATCCTTGTGAAGGTTCAGCGGCGATTCCGGATTGGTCTTGACCCACCGCGCGTACCAGATCTGATTGCGCTGCGGAGTGTGGAACGCTCCGCATTCCTCGTAGTCGCTCTCGGCCGTCGCCGGGTAGAAGCGCTCGCAGACGCTCACGTAATGGCTCAGAAAGTAGCGTGTAACCGCCTCCTCCTGCGTGACGGAACCGGTGTATGTCGGAACGAGGTCCACCACGCCGGTGGAATTGTCGACGCGCACGACGAAGGGCTCCACTCGCTTCAGCGGCACCAGCATCGTGAGCGCGGCTACGGCGGCCGTGGCGCAAGTGCACGCCGCGGCCGCAATCCACCAGGCCTGGCGCGCGGTCCGCCGGTACTGCGCGACCCGATCCGCGTCCCACGCATCCGCTTCGCGATAGTAGCCTTCGATCGAGAGCGAGGACGTCAATGGCCGCTCCCGGCCATTGGCGCGGCCAATTTCGTGCCGACGACCGCCGGTACATTGATGGGCCTCAGGCCAGCGTCACAGCGAACCCGGGCCGACGAGCAACCGCACAACAACAGCATGAGCAGCATCGAGACTTTCATCGATCACCCTCCTTGGTGCCTCGGTCTATCGATTGAGATCGCGCCAGCGTCGGGCCAACGCTTCGCCGGCGGACCCGATGCGGCCGTCATGGGCGGGAATCGACGCGTCCCTGACGACGTTGCCGGTCTGGGATGATCTGCGGGAAGCGGCGATCGCAACCGCGGGAGCCGCCGTCCTGAGCGCCATACCCAACCAGCGTGAAGCACGGCCGACGACACCCGACGTATGTAGCGCCGCTCCTCCCGCGATCGCGGACGCGATCGGCATCACCTGCCGCAACATCATGAATATCAGGACGTCCACGAGCACCATGTCCAAGGCGTCCATCGTCAGGACGGCTGCCCCGCGCGCCGCCGTTTGCGTGGCGTAGGATTGAACGATGCGCAGCAGCAGACTCGCGCTCATGACCGTCAGAATCGTGACGAGCGCGAAGTGCGTCAGCTGCCACACCCAGGCGAGGAAGATCCGTCGCGTCGAGTCGAACAGCGCCAGCGCGACGAATAACGGACCGAGCGCAAGGAGCACGGCCGAGGCGATGCTCGAGATCGCGAGCAGGAACATGGCATAGACGCACAGCAATCCCACGAAGCACCAGACCACCGCTCCGGCGAGATAGAAGCCGAAATCCCCGGTCCACACGCCTGCCCGTTGCCACAGGTGGCCCGCGACAGCGCCGCCTTGGTCCCAGATGGAGTCGAGAGTCTGGACGGGATCGCTGGATCCCACGATGGATGCGGCGAGCTGGGCCGGGGCCGAGTAAAAGGTGTCGACGATCAGCGTGTTGTACATCCACAGACGCAGGCCCACGCCGAGCACGAGCGCCATCACCACGAGACGCCGGAGACCCGCGACGATGGGCTCCTCGATCTTCCCCGCGAGATGCAGGTAGCCCCATGACATGACGTACAAAGTGGCGCAGGTGACCACCGCAGGCTCGAGAATGGACGCGAGCCGGGCGGTGTTGTCGCCCACGTAGCTCGCAACCTCGTGGTTGAGCCACGCCCAGAAAGAGGAAAAGAAACCCATCACAGCTTCCTCGCCCCGGGGATCAGGGTCGCGGCCGGAAGCGGGACTCGAAACGGCCGTGGTCTGCAACGACCTGCTCGCGCGCCTCCTGACGCAAGGCGCCCTGTTCGGCCTGCATTGAGCTTTCGAGCACCTGCAGCTTCGTTTGCTCATTCTGCAGCATCCCGAGCTCGCCGCCGATTCTCGCCTGCAGGTCGAGGATCGCCTTCTGATCGCCTGCCGCCGAAATGTTCGATATGAGACTCTGAATGGAGGAGAACCTCGAGCTCGAGTTCGCGAGCGCGCTCTGTGCGAGGGTCAGATGAATCGCGCTCCATTGACGCCCGGCCTGGATATGTTGCTGTTCCGCACTCGAAAGACTGGACATGAGCGCCGGCGACAGAACCGCGGTCGCAGCGGTGAAGCTCTGAACTTGCGTCGAGAGCACGGGATATTCGCCGCCGGAACGCCCGCCTGCGAGAGCGGTCACTTGCGGCCACGCCGCGGGCAAGTAATCGCGCGAGGTGTTCGGCAGCAGGAGCTCCATCCCGCGATCGCCCGTGATCGCGCGAAAGCTCTGCTCCGCGGATTGAAGCTGCGAGCGCGCTATCTCGAGCTGCTGCTGCATCGCCTGTACTTCCTGAATCAACTGTGCGATCGCGGGCGCGTCGACCACCGCCCATTGCGCTCTCGCGCTGGAAGCGGCGATCACGGGCAAGAGGAGGCAGGCGATCAAGCGGCGGCTGTGGTTAGGCATTCTCATCTCCTCGAAGTCAGGTGGTGTCTGCGGCGGGGGCTGCGCCGGCCATGAAGGCCGGAAGCCAGTCAGACGGGTCGCATCCATGCTGGGACATGATTCCGTGCATTCGGTCGACTTCGCCGGCGCGCCCCGAAATCACCGCGAGTTCCGCACGGAAGTCCTTGAGGTCGAGGCAACAGACCACGCTGCGATGCCCCTGCTTGACGAGGAACGCTCGTGATCCCGGCTCGAGCTGATCTTTGATCAGCCTGAATTCCCGCTGCGTCAGGCCGAAGCCTTCGATGAACTCGCGGGGATCCGCCTCCGAATTGGGAAAGAAGACCTTGGTGGGAGTCTGTTCGATCAGGGTGCGGCTTATCGAGCTGTCGAGCACGTCGCCCGCGCTCTGCGTCGCCAGGCACATCGCGGCATTGAGCTTGCGCCACGTCTTCGGGCCGTCTTTTGCGAACCCCTCGAACGCTGGGTCGGCCAACAGCCGCCAGAATTCGTCCATCCAGCAGACCAGGCGCCTGCCGTCCAACATCTGACGGACCAGATGAAACAGATAGAACGTGATCGGAGCCCGGATCAACGCATTGTCGAGGAACTCCGTGACGTCGATACCGATCAAGCGCCGGCGCGACAGCGTTTGCACGGCCGAGTCCTCGCGATTGTCGAACACCTTCGATCGATCTCCATGACGCACCTCGCACCACGGCGAGAGTCGCGCGTACAAGCCTTCCGGATCGGTCGGATCGAGGAATTCGATCAGGCGGGACAGGCGCCGGGAGCCGCGCTCGAGAGCCAAGGTGCCTCTGAGCGCTTGGTCCAGGTCGGCGGCTTCGCGGGCGGACTCGTTCCGCGAGGCGGACGGCCCGGCACTGATCAGCCGCAACCACGTTCGCAAGAACTCCAGATTCGCCGCTGTCGTAGGCAACTGGAGCGGATTGAGGCCCGTGGGCGATCCGTTGCGCAGCGGCAGGTATTCCCCGCCCAGGGCCCGGATGAGAATTTCCATTCCGCGATCCTTGTCGAAAACCACCTGCGTAGCTCCGAGGCGATGGAGCATCGCGATCAGGAAGCCGATGAACACCGTCTTGCCCGACCCGGTGGGTCCGCAAATCAACGTGTGCCCCGTGTCCTTGCGGCTTCCGCCTTCGGCGTCGTCCGGATCGCTCGCATGGAGGGAGAAGTGGTATGGAGAGCGGGCGCTGGTCACGAACGTGCAAAGAGCCGGCCCCCAGTGGTTTCCCGATGCGCGCCCGGCCGGGTAATTGTGGAAGGGCGCCATGGCCGCAAAATTGCGCGACGTGATGGGCGCCTTCCTGGGCCGCATGGGGAAATTTCCGGGCAGTTGCGCCCAGAACGCCGCTTCGAGGGCCAGATCCTCCCGCGCAACGACCATGCCCGTATCGGCGAGAATGCTCCGCGCCATCGCGACATGGTCGTTCAGCATCCTCGTTGCGCGCGCATGCGACGCAGCCGCCTCGCCCGGCGGAGCCTGCGCCAGCACTTGAAGGGTAAAGTGATGATCCCCCATGACGAATTCATTGCTGGTGAGCGCATCCAGAGCTTCCTTCAGCTCACAAGCCTGCGTGACGGCGAAATCCCCCGCATTCGCCATTCGATTGAACTGACGCTGAAGCAAGAGCTGCGCGGAGCTTTTTGACAAGAAGCAAAACGACTGCGTCATGACGAACTCGAAAGGCGCTGATAGCAAGGCGCCCAGCATGCCAACGACACTCGGCGTCGAATACTCCTTGATCCCCAGCACCGCGCCCATACGGCTGCATGTGGGCAGCCGATATTCGATGGTCTCGTTGCCAAACAAGAGGCGGCTCGTCGCCAGGCAATGAGAGATATCGCTCCTGGCGAGCGGCATTCGCTGCCGCTCGCCATTGATCAGCAACGCAAAGTATTCCAGCAGCGACGAAAACCAAATTGCGCCGTCCTCGTAGGCCCCGAGGGCTTCCGGCTCGTAGCGTCGCAGCGAAGCTGCGAGGGTCTGCCCCAGCTTTGCGCATGCGTCGAGGCAGTCGGCGAGAAGTTCTTGCGTCTCATCCCGCCGCGAACGCGCCAACAAGAGCGATGCGATTCCACGCGAGACGCCCGGCGCGGGCCGATACACCAGCGCGAGATAGATCTCGTTGATCATCAACGTCTCATGCTCGAGGCGGCGCATGTATTTGGCGTTCAAGGCGTCGGCGAACGGCTCGCCCGGAGCCGCGCGCTCGCCCTGCCCTGCGGCGCGGGACAGTCCGGCTCGACGACGGATGACATGCGTCCATGCGGCGACGTGCGGTGTGCCGACGTTGCGCCAGAAGACGTTGAGCCGCTCGTGCCAGTTGTTCAGCTGCTCCACATCGGCAGTCTCGAAGCTCGCTCCCTGGAGCCTGAAGACCTGCACATAGTCCCCGAATCTCGTCCTGACCACGGTCGGGGCCACATGCGATGTGAAAGGAATGCGCTCGGCCATCGAGAATTCGAGGCTCGCTGCCTCGAAGCGCCGGCCACTTGGCTGTGCTGCGTGCCTCATGGCTCGATTCCTGCCTCGGCGGCGCTGTGCCCGCGATGGCCCGACCTGCGCGGCAAATTCAGCTTCAGCGGAGAATAGGAGCTCGCATTCCAGACGCCGCGATTGCCAAATGAGCTGGCAAGGCTGGTCCTCGCCCAAAGCTGCAGCAGATCGAAGATTCGCGGGTCGCGCGCGCACAGCAGGGCAAAGACACCATGAATCGGAACGCAGAGCGAGAGAGTAAGGAGGTTCTTCGTCAGCAAGAAGATCTGCATCACGAGCACCATGTTGAAGAGGAGGGCCGCGTAAGCCACTCCCCACCGCATGGGCGGACGCGTCGCCCCCACGAAAAGAGGATCGGCGTGCAGGTATTCGTCGTTCAAGAGCATGCGAGGGTCCTATACGCCGAACATGCCGCGGACCCAGCTGACGATCTGGGGCGCTCCGAACCCGATGGCAATCCCAATGATCGCGCCGACGCACCATCCCCAAGACATTCGGTTTGCCATCGCCATTCCGCCGAGAATCATTACGAGGATGATCGCGACGGGCGTCAGCCATGCAAGAAGGTTGGTCTGCAACGCTGTCGCACCCGTCATGAACGGGGAGGCCTGAGCCCAGACGGGGAAAGGCACCAGACAGGCCAGTGGCCAGATCCTGAGAATCGCCGGCGAGCGGCGCGCGTAGATAGAAATCAAATGCGATCGGTACATGCTGGACCTCCTTGTCCGAGATGAGCCTCGCCGCGTGTTCCCGTTCGGCGGAGTCTGGCCCGGCCTGTTAGAGCTCCGTCTCGAGGATGCCGTGCTGCTCCTCTTGCTTTGCCGCGAGCTCCTCGCGCTTGAGCTTGCCTGGCGCTCCAAAACGGAATTGCCGCAAGACGAAGTCGTAGTCGTAGCGCTTCTCGCCTTCCTTGTCGGTCCAGTTGTCGGCCTGTATCTGCGCTTGAACGATCAATTGGTCGCCCTTTCTTGCATTCCGGGCAATGGCCTCGCCCAGGGCATCGAAAGCCACGAACCACAAGCTCGTGGCCGCCTCCCGCGTATTCCCGTCCTCGTCCTTGCCTGCGTAGTCATTGCCGACCAGGCAAAATCGGGTGTACGACTTATCACCCTTGGTCCCCGGCTCGGGGTCGCGCGCGAGGTTTCCGACTGCAAAAACGGTAAAGCTGTTCATGACTGCTCCTTGTCGTGGATGACGATTGTTCGAGACCGTGTCGCGTGAGGAGCATTGTGATGGCCACGATCGCCAAAGAGAACGATCGTAACTGCCGCGTTCATGGAGAAAGACGTCGCGCCGCCCGCCACGGTCGATGTCGCTACGATCAGCCTCGATCGCCGGCCGGCACCGCCAGCCTCACCCCAATATCAACCGTGACCGCGGCTCCGCGGTCTGCGCCCACCCTTCTTGGTACCGGTCGCGAGCTTGAGCGCGCCTTTCCGCGCCGACTTCAGCGCTTCGCGCGACAGCGCCGAATCCCCCACCGCACGTGACATGATCAGCGCACCGTAAAGCATCGCCATCATCCGGATCGCGCTCTCCCGCGGCTCGTCTACAGACTGCGCCTCGAGCGCCGCGGTCAGGGGCTCGAGACTGCCCTCGATGTGCTCGCGGAACTGCGCTTGCATCTCCGCGCTCTTGCGCGACGCATCGCCGGCAAGCGCCGCGACCGCGCACCCGTCCGCGCGATCATCGCGGTGCGCCTCGGCGAGATACGAGTCGATGAAATGCGCGACGTTCGGCTTCCCGCCTTCGCCGAGCCATCCCTTCATCGAGAGGCTGCTCTGCTCGAGGGCGAGATCGAGCGCTTCCTTGACCAGCGCATCGCGCGACTCGAAGTGCCGATAGAACCCGCCGTGCGTGAGCTTCAGGTCCTTCATCAGGTCGGCGAGGCTGATGCCGTCCACGCCGCGCTCCTTGAAGCGGCTCGCGGCGGTCTCGACGAGCCGCGCGTGGGTGACGGCCTTGCTAGCCCTGGAGTGGCCCATGCCGGGACTTATAGCACATCCGCATGAGCAGAGAACGAATATGGATGATGTTTGACATCCTCTATAGGCGGCGTTACGGTGAGCTCAGATTACGATCATCATCCATAAAATGCACACGCACTTAACGAGGTATCCCATGAGCGCCAAGAACGTCGAGAGCATCGAGAACGGCAAGGGCACGGCACTGATCACCGGCGCGTCCACGGGGATCGGCGCCACCTACGCGGGCCGCCTCGCGCGGCGGGGCCACGACCTGATCCTGGTGGCGCGCAACGACGCGAAGCTCGGCAAGGTCGCGAAGGACGTGAAGTCGTCGTTCCCGGTCCGGGTGCGCACCGTCGTCGCCGACCTCACCATCCCGTCCGACCTCGCCGGCATCGAATCGCTGCTGCGCGACGATCCGACCATCACGGCCCTCGTCAACAACGCGGGCTCCGCAACCTTGGGGCCCCTCGCCGGCGCGGACGTCGAGCGGCTCGATCGGGAGATCCGCCTCAACATTTTGGCGCCGACCCGCCTCGCCCGCGCGGCGCTGCCCGGCCTCCTCGCCCGCGACCGCGGCGCCATCATCAACATTGCCTCGGTGATGTCGCAGATGGTTCAGCCGGGCAACTCCGTGTACGGCGGCACCAAGGCGTACCTCCTGCACTTCAGCCAGGTGCTCGCCTTGGAAGCAGCTTCCTCGGCGGTGCGCATCCAGGCCGTGCTTCCGGGCGCCACGCGCACGGATCTCTGGAGCGGCTCGGGAGTCGAGCTCAACACGCTGCCGCCCGAGATCGTCATGGAGGTTGAGGATATGGTCGATGCGGCGCTCGCGGGCTTCGACCAGGGCGAGACGGTCACGGTGCCCTCGCTCCCCGATCCCTCGGACTGGAAGAACCTCATCCAGGCGCGCGACGCGCTCCGGCCCAATCTCTCCCGGCGGCATCCCGCGCCGCGGTATAACATCGCCGAGTCCGCAACGGCGTAAGCGCCCCGAGGGGGAGACGATCATTCGACCCTGGCCGGAGGACCTCTCCGCATTCGAGAATCCGGTGTGGTCCGCTCTCACGAGCGGGCCGCACCGCACCCTCGCCGGCCGGGTCGGCGACACCGCCTGGTATCCGGGCGTCATCGCGCCTTTCGTCGCCATCCCCCGTCCCGACGTGGTGCCCGATCTCGACGAGGCCCATCGCCGCGGCATGGGCACGCAGGCCTACTTCGTCGGCGTGCTGCCGCAAGAGATGCCTCCGGGCTGGCGCGTCGTGTCTCACAGCGACATCTTGCAATTGTTTCCCACCGAGGCGACCTGGGCCGCCGCCGAGGACACGGGCACGGTCCTCGGAGAGTCTGACCGGCCCGCGATGCGCTCGCTGATGGAGGCGGCGTTCCCCGACTATTTTCGGGAGCGTACCGCCGAGCTCGGCACCTACGTCGGGGCCTTCGAGGGCGATCGGCTGGTCGCCATGGCCGGCGAGCGCATCGCCATTCCCGGCTGGCAGGAGGTGAGCGCCGTGTGTACGCATCCGGAGTTCGCCCGGCGCGGCCACGCGCGGCGCTTGACCCTCGCCGTCATGCTGCATCAACGCCGCCGCGGCACGGCTTCCTTTCTCCACACCGGCGAGGCCAACGCGGCCGGCCGGGCGCTCTACCGATCCATGCACTTCGTCGAGCGCGTCCCCCTGGCGCACACCAAGGTCGAGCGCATCGGGCGCTAGCCGAGGCCGCTCCGAGCACCGCCCGCAGCTTCTCTCCCTTCATCCCGCCGGGCCGCCTTCCCACCCTGCGGCACCGCGGCATCGATCGAGTATCATGTCGCGCATCCGGCGCCATGCCGACCAGGGATCGCAGGACGACATCGATGAAAAGATTGAATCTCTGGGGTGCCGCCCTCGGCGCCGGCTGGGCGTTTTTTTCGCTCTCCGCTCAGGCTGCGGCTCCCGCGGCGGCCGTCGACGTCGATGCGCGCGACGCCCCGCGCGGCATCGAGCGCGTTCACCTGACCTTGCCCGTCAAGGCGGGCAAGCTCACCCTCCTCTATCCGAAGTGGCTGCCCGGCGAGCACTCGCCCGATGGCCCGATCGGCGGGCTCTCCGCGCTCAAGTTCACGAGCAACGGCCATGTCCTCGACTGGCAGCGCGACGCCGTCAACATGAACGCGTTCCACCTCTCGGTTCCCTCGGGATCGACCTCCCTCGAGGTGACCTTCGAGGTGACCGCGGTGGCGGGCGCCGTCGATCTCAACACCCCCCGGACCAGCACCGACAATCTGGCGATCATTCTCTGGAATCAGCTGGTCATGTATCCGGCAGGCACGCAGTCCGACGATCTCCGGATCGCCGCGCGCCTGCTCGTCCCGGCGGGCTGGAGCCTCGGGACCGCGCTCCCCAAGGCGAGCGGCGCGGGCGAGAGCACGCAGTTCGCCGAGGTGTCGTTGACCACGCTGATCGACTCGCCCGTGCTGACCGGTCGGCACTTCCGCACCCTCGAGCTCGGCGGCAGGCCGGCGGTGTACATGCACCTGGCCGCGGACAGCGAAGCCGCGCTCGCCATGCCGACGGAGACGCTCGAGCAGTATCGCAAGCTCGTCAAGGAAGCGACCGCCCTCTTTGGCGCAACCCACTACAACGAGTATCACTTCCTCTGGACGTTGAGCGATCTCATCGGTTTCGAGGGCATCGAGCACCATCAGTCCAGCGACAATCGCAGCCCCGAGCGCTCGCTGATCGACGAGGATCTGCGCCACAGCAGCAGCGTCGGCTCGCTGTTGGCGCACGAGTACGTGCACTCCTGGAACGGCAAGTACCGGCGTCCCGCCGGTCTTGCCACCGGCAACTACGACTCGCCCATGCGCGGCGAATTGCTCTGGGTCTATGAGGGCTTGACGGAATACTTGGGCTACGTGTTGAGCGCGCGCAGCGGCCTCGCGCCCCCGGACATCGCTCGCACGCAATGGGCCGACGTCGCCGGATGGGCGCAATCCCACAAGGGCCGCGAGTGGCGCCCGCTGGTCGACACCGCCATCGCCGCGCAGATCGGCTACACGCAGCCGCTGGAATGGCTGTCGCGAACCCGCGGCACGGACTTCTACGACGAGTCGGCGTTGCTGTGGCTCGAGGCCGACACCCTGATCCGCACCAGGACGAACGGCGGCAAGAGCCTGGATGATTTCTGCAAGCTGTTCCACGGAGCGCCGAGCACGGCGCCGAAGGTGGTTCCGTACGACCTCGACGATGTGATCAAGGCGCTCAACACCGTGCTGCCCTACGACTGGCGCGCATTCTGGACCGAGCGCGTTTACCGCGTGTTGCCCAACGCGCCGCTCGCCGGACTCGAGAACGGCGGATGGCGTCTGACCTTTGCCGATCAGCCCGCGCCCGCGCAGCGGGGCGATGCCGTCGCCTTCAAGTCGACGGACCTCCAATTCTCGCTCGGCTTCATGCTCAAGGACGAGGGTGCCGTGGTCACCGACATCGTCCCCGGCACTCCCGCGGATAATGCCGGCATCACGCCCGGCTCGAGCCTGATCGCGATCAACGGCCGCAAGTACTCCAAGGACGTGCTGAGCGACGATCTCGCCGCGGGCCGGGACGAATCGCACCCTCTGGAGCTGTTGCTGCTCAAGGACGACGACTACAGCACCATACCCGTGCACTACGCCGGCAAGGCGCGCTACCCCGCGCTCGAGCGCGACTCCTCGAAGCCGGACATCTTGAGCACGATCTTGGCGCCCAACACCTAGCACCCTCGGGACGGCCTCACGGACGCAACTCACCGCCCCATGAACCTCACGCCCGCCGACCAAGCCCTCCTCTCCGGCGCCGCGGGCGAAGGCGCGGCGCTCGCCATGCGCATCATGGTCGGCACCGCGCGCATGCTCGGCGCGGCCGAGCTGCTCGACGTGGCATCCGCGCACATCGACGGGTGCCTCTATCACGGCGACAGCGGCACCCTGTTCGCCGAGAAGCTGGTGGCCCTCGGTGCCCGCGTCCGGGTGCGCTCGACCCTCAACGTCGGGGCGCTGGATCTCGTGCATGGCGCGCACGTGCGGCTCGACCCCGCGACCCACGACATGGCGAAGCGCATGATGTCCGCGTACGTCGCCATGGGATGCCAGCCGACCTGGACCTGCGCGCCGTACCAGGCCGGGCACCGTCCGGCGCGCGGCACCGACGTGGCATGGGGCGAGAGCAATGCGGTGGTCTTTTGCAACTCCGTGCTCGGCGCGCGCACGAACCGCTACGGCGACTTCCTCGACATCTGCGCCGCCATCACCGGGCGCGCCCCGCGCATGGGCCTGCACCTCGAGGCCAACCGTTTCGCCACCATCCTCGTCGACGTCTCGCGCTTGCCGCGCTCCTTCCTTCGCCAGGACATCGCCTATCCCATTCTCGGCGCATGGCTCGGGCGCGCGGTGGGCGCATCCATCGCGGCGTTCGAGGGAATCGAGAGCGCGAGCGAGGACCGGCTCAAGGCGCTCGGCGCCGCCGCGGCCTCGAGCGGAGCCGTCGGACTCTTTCACGTGATCGGCGTCACGCCGGAGGCGCCGACCCGCGATGCGGCGTTCGGCGGACGCGCGCCCGAGCGGATCATCGAGCTCGACTACGCGGCCGTGCAGTCGACCCGCGCCGCGCTCTCCACCGCGCGCCTGTCCGCGGGTGAGCCCATCGACGCGGTCGCCATCGGCAGCCCGCACCTCTCCGTGGAGGAGCTGCGCGCGCTCGATCGGCTGCTCGGCGCCCGCGGCTGCCGCGTGCCGCTCTATGCCTGCGCGAGCCGCCACGCGCTCTCCGCCGTTTCCGCCGAAGGCATCGAGCAGTCGCTGACCTCCAAGGGCGTGCGCTGCATCGCCGACACCTGCGTCGTGGTGACGCCGGTCCTGCCCGAGGGCGGCGGCGTGCTGGTCACGAACTCGGGCAAGTTCGCGCACTACACGCCGGCGAACACCGGCTACGACGTGGTCTTCGCCAGCCTCGAGGATTGCGTGGAGAGCGCCGTGGCGGGCGCGCTCCATCTCGCGCCGGAGCCTTCCGCGTGAGGCTCGAGACGCTGCTTACGCCGGCGCCGCGGCGCACGGTCGAGGGCCGGGTGCTCGCCCTCGCCGACCCGATCAGCTTCTGGGGCGGGGTGTCGCCCGCCGACGGATCGCTGACCGACCCCCGCTCCGCTCAGCACGGCGAGAGCATCGCGGGACGCGTGCTCGTGATTCGCGAGCTGCGCGGGTCCTCGTCGGGGAGCTCGGTGCTGCTGGAGCTGATCTACCGCCGGCAGGCCCCTTGCGCCATCGTGCTCGCCGCGCCCGACGCGATTCTGGCGCTGGGCGTGCTGGTTGCCGTCGAAATGGCCTGGGAAACCCCCGGCATCTTTCGCCTGCCCGCCGAGGCGCAGGATTCCCTTCGCAGCGGCGCGCATGCCTCCATCACCGCCGAAGGACTCCTGGAGCTGCGGCCGGTCGGTCCTGCCTGACCGCGCCCGCGGCGGCTCGAGAATCCCCCGCACCCGCCTCGACGCCGCCCTTACTGCAAACGGATCGGCCCCGCATGCGCCGGGCGCGCTTCCGGGGCGCTCCTCTTGGCAAAGGACAGGCATACCGTTCTCGATCGCACCATGCCGCGCGCGGCGCTGCCGCGGAGATGCGGCACGCGCCAGAACACCCGGTTGTCTCGCCGCACCAGATGGCCGCGGACGTGGTGCAGCCGCGGAGATTGTCGCGCGGCGTAGTCGATGCCGGCCGAGTCGCTTTCATAGGCGCGATCGAGCGACGCGCTCACCTCGATGTGATCGAGCAGCGGCGGCCGGCCGCGGGCGAGGCGCTTGCGGTTGATCGCCGCGCGCGATACGGCCAGCGAGCGCGTCGCGTCCTTGGCCGACAGCAATAAAAAAAACGCCAGCAGCAAAGGGACGTCGCGGGCAACAGCCGCGAGCGAGTCGAGCACCACTTGGCGTTCCGCGCCGGTATCGGTCGAAGCCGCGCGGTAAAAGACCGACCAGGAATCGTCGAAGCGGAACCGCACGTGTCCGAGCAGCGAGCTCAGCGGGGAGTCGGCCGAGTGCCCGACGCCCGCGAACTCGCCGCCGACCACTCCCGGTATGCTCGCGGCCTCCGGCAGCTCGCCGCGCAGGTCGATGTACGACTCGAGCGGCGACAGCGTGACCTCGGCCGCCTCGTCGAAGCCCTGCGCCCAGAAGGTGCGCGCCACGGCGCAGCATCCGTCGATCGAGGTCTTCAGGTACACGCCGACACGGCGGCCGGCCGACGCGGCGTCGAGCTCGGCGGCGCAGTGCGTGGCGTGGATGACGCGCTGATGGATCTCATCGCTCCACTCGACCCATACCTCCGGCGCCGGCATTCGCAACAGGTCGAGGCAGCCGGCGAGCCGGGCGCCGTCCGCGAAGGCGAGCTCCGCGCACGCGCGGGTCAGGTCGTCGCCGAGCACGTAGCGCAGCGGGCAGTGCGCCACCTGGGAGGCATAGTGACCCGGGGCGGTCACATCGAACGGCCGTCCGGGATGCGAATCGAGGCCCAGAATCAGGGGAGCGTTGGAGCGGGCGACTCGGTCGAGTAGGCGCATGGTCGGGGCATCGTTGTTGATTGCCCCTATCAGACACGCGGCAGGGCGCAAAGTCCGCTGCGCCGCCACGAGCTCGTCCCTCTCACCGACGGATTCGTCCCGCCCCTAGGAAATGGTCTCGAGCTCCCGCGTGATGCTGACCGGGATAGCCATGCGAGGGCAGATTTCCGCTCGAGCGGCGAGCTCGGTTCCGTCTTTTGCCGAGCGCGCCCGTATAATGCGGCTGGGACCGGTCAAAGACGCCAGAGACGTATCTCGCCGTGGTCAATTGCTCGAGGGGCGCGCACATGGGCCGCGCGGATGACAGGGAGCGGCTCGAGCATCGCCGCCCGACGCGGGTCGCGAGCCGCGCCAGACGCGCGCCTGGCGCGAGCATGTCCCGGCTCGCCGTCGCGGGCGGCGTGCAGCGGCGCTATCCCGACGGCTCCATCAGCACCCCGGTGACCTCGGAAGGGCGCATCGCCAACGGCGTGCTCTCCGGCACCTGGCACGACAAGTTTCAGGTGGGGCAGTTTCAGGTCAGCGTCGGTCGGTGACGCCCGTCGCGGACCGTGTCCGGCGTCTCGCTCCCGAAGTCGTTACGTCAAAGCGCGCTCTGCCCCGGCATTTGGGAGGATAATGGGCACGCCGATCACCGGCGGAGGGTACGCACATGCACGCCCGCAGCACGTTCACGCACAGCCGCAGCCCATGGGCATCCATCGTTCTCGGCGCACTCATGATCGCCGCGGGGAGCCGCGCGCTCGCCGCACCGCCGGCCCCGGCCCCCGATGGGCCAACCTCGGCCGCACCGCCGCCGACCTCGGCTGCGACTCCGAGCGTGGCACCGTCCCTGGCGCGAGACCCCGATGCCTTACCGCCGGGTCAGGTCTGGGAGTGCACCAACAACGGCCGGCACGTCTTCTCGGACAAGCCTTGCGGCGCGCACGCCTCGATCCGGCAATTGGGCGCGCTCAACACCATGCCCGCGCCGGCGATCGCGCCGTCGCTGGTCAGGCCCTCGGGACGTCCGCCGCCGCCCTCGTGGTATTCACCGGGGGATGCGTATGGACAGGACTATTCGGACGACCAGGACACGGATAGCGCCGGTGTGACGGGAGGTCCCGCGGCGTACTACGGCGTGATCCGCCGCCCCGCGCACCCGCGTCCGCCGCCTCATCACGCGCAGCCCAAAGCGGCTCCCGCGCCGCACGGGCCCGGGGTCGCAAAGGGACGCTAGTCGCCGCGGCCGCTCGCGGCGAGTCCGACCAGGTAGCCGATCCCGCCCGCCACCACCGCGCCGGTGGCGAACGCCAGCCGCGGGTACTCGTTGATGTAGGCATCGGCTGTCCGTGCGTAGCGGCCGACTCGCCCGGCGGCCGAGCTGCCGTTGCGCCGGATCGCCCTGCGCACCGCGGCGACGGCATTCTCCACTTGAACGCGCAGCTCATTGATCTCGGGCCCATGCTCTTCCTTGAGCTCCCCCAGCAACTCTTCCACGTCCGCGACGAGCTCGTTCAATCTGGCATTGGTCTTCATACGGCACTCCTGGCTGTCCCTTTACTCTGGCGCGGCCCGTGCCGCGGGTCAGTAGGACGGCGCCGACTCTGCACGCAAGCCGGCGCGGACAGGACGATCAGGGCGATCCACCCTCGGGCCGGCGGCAAAGCATCGCGACGCGCGACAGCAGCGTCGGCGCGTCGAGCGGCTTGACCAAATGCTCCTGGTATCCGGCGGCCAGAGCCTCGGTCCGGTCCTCCATGCGGGCGAAGGCGGTCAATGCGATCGCCGGCAGGGCTTCCGGCGCATATCCCGCCGCTCGCAGCCGGCGCACCAGCTGATAGCCGTCCTCATGCGGCATGCCGATATCGCTGATCAGGATGTCCGGCTTGGCTGCGGCCACGCGGGCGAGCGCTTCCTCGGCGCTCGAGGCCTCGACGACCGCCGCCCCGGCGTCGGTCAGTATCCGCCGGGTGAGGGCGCGCGCGTCCGCATCGTCCTCGACGACGAGCACCGTGAGCCCGGCAAAATCCATCGCCGCCGATTTGCGGGCATCCGGCGCGGCGGCCACCTTGTTGTACGACAGCGGAATTCTGAGGGTGAACACCGCGCCCTTGCCGAGGCCGGGGCTCTCGGCGCGCACCGAGCCGCCATGCATGTCGGCGAGCTGCTTGACGATGGCAAGGCCGAGTCCCAATCCGCCGCGGCTGCGGGTGATACCGGCCTCCTCCTGGCTGAAGCGCTCGAAAATTCGCGGCACGAAGTCGGGCTCGATGCCCCTGCCATGATCGGACACCACCACGCGCAAGGACTCGCCGTCGGGCCCCGCCTCGAGCAGCACCAAGCCGCCCTTGTCGGAGAATTTCACGGCATTGCTCAGGAGATTGACCACGAGCTGTTGAATGCGCGCCGCGTCAGCCTCGATCGCAAGCGGCTCCGCCGAGAACCGCGCATCGATCGTCACCGCGGCAACGTCCGCGGCGGGCCTGACCACCTCGATGGCGGAGCGGATGGCGAGATACGGATCGATGGTCTCGCTGACCATGCGGATCTTGCCGAAGGTGATCCCGGCGTAGTCCAACAGATCCGAGATCATCTGTGCCTGGAATTTCGAGTTGCGCGCAATCGCTTTCAGCCCCTGCGTCACCGACTCGGGCAGATCCGTCTTGCGCGCGAGCACCGTCGCCCACCCCAGGATGGCATTCAAGGGATTGCGCAGCTCGTGCGACAAGGTGGCGAGGAACTCCTCCTTCAGCAGGTTGCTGCGCTCGGCCTCGGCGCGCGCCGCCCGCTCGCTCGCCAGCATGCTCTGGCGCGCCGCTTCCGTGCGGTGCCGCAGCGTCACATCCGTCGCGACCACGATCCAGACCTTGGACACGTCCTCCTTGACGATCTGCCACTCGACCTCCGATATCGAGCCATCCTGCTTGCGGAACTGCAGCTCCTCGATGCGGGGCCGGCCGACGACGCCGTGCGAGCCGATGCCGCTGTCGAGATGCCCGGCCGGGGATGCCACATGGGTGGATCCCGGCTGACCGATCAGATCGTCGGCGCGGTAGCCGGTGAGCGCGCAGTAGGCCGGATTCACGCTCTCGTAGCGGAAATGCTCGTCCATGATGGCGATGGCCACCGGGACGGACGCGAACATGGCGCGAAACTTCGCATCCAGTCCGCGCCGCACGGTTTCCGCGTGCCGCGCGAACAGCAGGGTTCTCACGGTGGCGACGAGCACGGGCGGCTCCACCGGCCGCGTGAGATAGCTGTCGGCGCCCGCGTCGAAGCCCAGGGCCCGGTCGCCGGCGTTGGTAAAGGTCGCCGACAGGTGCAGCACCGGAATTCGCGCGGTGTCCTCGCGCAGGCGCAAGCGGCGGCAGACCTCGAAGCCGTCGAGATCCGGCAGGTTCACGTCGAGCACGATCAGGTCCGCGTCCGCGGCGGCCGCGAGCGCCGCCGCGCCGGTCCTCGCCTCGAGGACTGCATAGCCCGCGGAGCGCAGCACCCGCGAAGTGGCATAGAGCGCCGAGGGGTTGTCGTCGACCACCAGCAAGCGCGCCGGCGCGCCGCCCGACTTGATTTTGTCGGTGGCGGCAATCACGGAGCGCGCCCCGCCCGGTAACGGCTCGGGATGAACACCGAGAAGCGCGAGCCCTTGCCGAGCTCGCTCCGCACGGCCACGCGGCCGCCGAGCAGCTCCGCGAACTTCTTCGCCAGCGACAACCCCAGGCCGGTGCCGCGCAGCCGCTTGTGAATGCGCGTATCCAGCTGCACGAAATCCGAGAACAGCGCCGGCAGGTGCTCCGGGGCGATCCCGATGCCGGTGTCGCTCACCGCGAACTCGACCGTGTCGCTGGCCGCCAGCTCGGCCGTGACGCGCACCTCGCCCTCGGTGGTGAACTTGAGCGCGTTGGAGATGAAATTGCGCAGGATCTGCGACAGTTTCTTGTCGTCGGTGTACAGCCGCGGAATCGACTCCGGCTCCTCGAATATCAGCGATACCGAGGTGCTGGTGACGATGGGCCTGAACATGCCGCGCAGCGCCGAGAACAGGTCGACCATCTCGAACCATTCCGGCGAGATGGAGATGCGTCCCGCCTCCACCTTGGCCAGGTCCAGGAGGTCGTCCACCATCTCGGTGAGCTCGCGCACGCTGCCCTGCACGAACTTGAGCTGCCGGTGCTGCTCGGTGGTCAACGGGCCGTCCAGGCACGACAAGAGAATGTCCGAGATGCTGGTGATCGAGGCCAGCGGCGTTCGGAACTCGTGGCTCATGTAGGACAGGAAGCGGCTCTTCAAGTCCGCCGCCTCGCGCAGCTGAATGGCGTTGTCGTCGAGCTCGGCGTAGAGCGCCACCACGCCCCGGTTGGTCTCCTCGAGCTCGGCCTGGAGAGCGCGCAGCTCCGCGTCCTGCGCGGCAACCTGGGCCCGGAGCGCGTCGAGACTCTCAGTCATGCCGGAAGCTCGCGACCAGCACGGTGGCATCGTCCCGTCGCCGCACGAAATCGCGGTACAACACGCCCGCGACGACGCCGGGGTGGCGCGTCTGCAGACCGGGGTAGACGGCCAGGTTCCACCGCGCCGACAGCCCGTCCGAGTGCATGACCACCAGGCTGCCCGTCGGCCAGTCGTATTCGAACTGCTGGTTGCGGATCAGCTTCACGCCGAGAGTGCCGTTGTGCGACACCATGCCGCGCGAGCGCTCGGCGGTCACCACCGCACCCGAGATGTTGCCGACCCCCGCATAGTCGATCTTGAGATCGCGCGGCCGAAGCTGCGCGCAGGCAGCGGCGGCGCCGCGGCCCCCGGCCAAGACCCGATGCAGGTGATCGAGAGTCGCCGTGGGCGCCTCCGCCGGACGTTCGGCAAACGCGGTTGCCGCATCGCGCGCCGCATCCGCAGCGAGCGATCCGTGGCCGAGCCCATCTACGACCATGAGCGTGATGCACGAGCCCCGGTCGGAGATCCGCCAGGTATCGCCGCACTCGATCTCTCCCTCGAGCGCGACATTGACCACGCCGAACTCGAAGGATGGCGCCTTGCGCCGGATCTCCCGATGGTCCGCCGCGCTGCGCTCGACCCTGGACATCACCACCGTGCCGTGCTCCGGGTGCGAGAACAGGTCGAATGTGGCGGACAGCCGCGACACCGCGCCGAGGCCGTGACCGGCCGTTCCGCCGGTCGAGAATCCGTCGCGCATGCACGCGTCCACGTCCTTCATTCCGGGGCCGCGGTCGAGCGCCAGGATCTCGACCGCCGCGTGGGGGCCGTCGGCGATGGTCTGCACGAGGATCTCGCCGCTCTGCGCGTGGCGCACGACGTTGGTGGCAAGCTCGGTGGCGACGATCGCAGCCCGGCCGGCGCTCACCTCGCCGAGGTCCAGTCCTTCCGCAAGCCGCTTCGCCGTGCGGCGGCACTCGCCAATATCGCTCTCCCCCGAAACCGCTATGCGCACCTGGTTCCCCGCGATGAGCCGGCCGCTCACTTCCAGCGCGTCACGGTCACGCGCGTGCCCACCCCGACGGTGGAGGCAATCTCGAACTCGTTCACCAGGCGCTGGGCGCCGGTGAGCCCGAGCCCCATGCCGTTGCCGGAGGACCAGCCGTCGGTCATGGCGAGATCGAGGTTGGCGATGCCGGGACCCTGGTCCTCGAAGGTCAGGCGCAGACCCCGCTTGATGCCGTTCTGCGGAGTTTCCCACTTCATCGTGCCCCCGCCCCCGTAGATCACCGCGTTGCGCGCAAGCTCACTGGTCGCGGTGACGATCTTGGTCTGATCCACCAGCGAGAACCCCAGCTGCTGCGACAGGCGCCTCACCGCCTGCCGGCCGAGCACGATGTCGTGCTCGGTCTTCAGCGGCAGCTCGCCGCTGGATGACTCAGATGCCATGGACGTCTTTGAGCGCGCGCCTCAGGTACTCCATGCCGCGCTCGACGTTCAGCGCGGTCGCCACTCCGGGAAGGGACAGTCCAAGCTCCACGAGCGTGATCGCGACCGCGGGCTGCATGCCGACCACCACGGTCTTCGCATCGAGAATGCGCGCCATCCCCGAGATGTCGGAGATCATGCGCCCGATGAAGGAGTCGACCATCTCGAGCGCCGAGATGTCGATCAGCACGCCCTTGGAGCCGTGCTTGTCGATGGCGCGGGTCAGGTCGTCCTGCAGGACCACCGCCAGCTGATCGTGCATGTCGACCTGAATGGTGACGAGGAGGAACTCGCCCATCCGCAATATCGGTATCCGGTCCATGGTCTCTAGGCCGAGGCCTTGACGATGGTCGCGCCGGTGCGCTTCAAGGCGAGCGCCAGGGCGTCCGCCAGGTTCGCCTTGGTGATGACGCCTTGCAGGTCGAGCCCGAGATGGACGATGGTCTGAGCGATCTGGGGGCGCACGCCGCTGATGATGCAATCGGCTCCCATCAGGCGCAGTGCGGTCACGGTCTTGAGCAGATGCTGCGCCACCAGGGTATCGACCGTCGGGACGCCGGTGATGTCGATGATGGCGATCTGCGATTCGGTCTCGACGATCTTTTGCAGCAGCGACTCCATCACCACCTGCGTGCGCGCCGAGTCCAGGGTGCCGATCATGGGCAGCGCGAGAATGCCGTCCCACAGCTTGACCACGGGGGTGGACAGCTCCAGGAGCTCCTGCTGCTGCCGGCCGATCACTTCCTCGCGCGCCTTCTGGAAGGCCTTGACCGTATGCATGCCGAGCTTGTCGAGCAGCACGGTCGCCTCCCAGATGTCGGAGGCCAGCACGTCCGCGTCCTTCGAGCCCTCCTCGCGCAGGACGTCGAAGATCGGCCGTTTCAAGGAAAAGATGAACATGGCGGTCTCGTCCGACGAGAATCCCGCGAGGACCCTCTTTCGCGACAAGTCCTCCAGGAATCCGCGCAACTCGGCCCACTCCGGCGCTCCCACGTCCTCGAGCTTGCCGCTGGCGACTCCCGCCTCGAAGGCACGCAGGAACTGCTGCACCTGCTTGTCGAGATCCTCGGCCGAGATGCGCCCCTTGGCGGAGGACCCCTGCTGGGCCGCGAGCTGTCGTTGCCACGAGGTCTGGATATCGGCACGCCGCTTTTGTAAAACGGTTACGAGCGAGGTTCTGGCCGCCATCTTGATTCCTCTATGACGTGGGGGATCGCGGGACGCTTTTCCAGCGCTTCGGCATCGAATGCGATCGCCAAGCAGTCTACGTCTTTTCTCCCGGGGGAGACAGCGATTCGACGGTTGGCGGCGGGACCCCAGGGCGGTACGCCGGCGCCGCACGAGGCCATGTAACTATTACAATATGCGCAATGAGGCGTTGTCTTACGGCACCGCCGGCGGCATTCGCGCTAGGCTGTTCCCGCCTGCCGCACCGGCAGCAATACAGCAATAACAGGGGATAACCCATGCGCAAGTTTTTAGCTCTGGCCGCCACCGCCGTTCTGCTCGCGGCCTGCAATCAGGCGAAATCTCCCGACACCGTCGCGAAAGACGTGAACAAGGCCGAGGACAAGGCGACCTCCGAGGTCTCGAAATCCGAAGACGCGGCCGGCAAGGATGTCGACAAGGCGGCCGACCGGGTCGGAGGCGATCTGGTCAAGTTCAACAACGATGCTTCGAAGGACGCGTACAACGTCACCATCGCCAAGGCGGACGGCGACCGGAAAGTCACCCTGGCGAAATGCGAATCGCAGAGCGGCGATGCGCAGAAGATGTGCAAGGATCAGGCGCAGGCGGACTACACCGCCGCAAAGGCCAATGCCAAAGCGGTCGCCGAATCCGAGAAGCAATAGATGACGGCGGACGCCGCGCCGGCCCGGTGACCCTGCTCGCCGATCTCGTCGCCACATCCCGGCGCGTCGCGGCCACGTCCGCGCGGCGCGCCAAGGTGAGCGAGCTCGGCGGATTCCTGAAGTCGCTCGCGCCTGACGAGATCGATATCGCAGCGCACTACCTGTCCGGCGAGGTCCCGCAGGGCCGCATCGGCATCGGCTACTCGACGCTCCGCAATGCGCTTTCGGCTGCGGCACCGGAGCCCTCGCTGTCCATCGGCGAGGTGGATGCTCGTATCGGCGATCTGGCCTCCATGCGCGGCAGCGGCTCCATCATGCTGCGCACGCGCGCGCTCGAGGACCTGTTCTCGCGGACGACCGGCGATGAGCAGCAGTTCCTCGTGCGGCTGTTCATGGGCGAGATCCGGCAAGGCGCGCTTGCCGGCATCATGGCCGATGCGATCGCCTCTGCCGCGGAGCTGCCGGCGGCGGTCGTGCGGCGCGCCTCGATGTATGCGCCGAGCGTCGCCGCGGTCGCGCGGCCCGCGCTGATCGACGGCGCCGCCGCGCTCGACCTGTTCCAGCTCGAGCTGTTCTCGCCCATTTCGCCGATGCTGGCGCAAACCGCCGAGGACGTCCCGGCGGCGCTCGCGGAGCTTCCCGGCGAGATCGCATTCGAATGGAAGATGGACGGCGCGCGCATCCAGGTGCACCGGGGCGGCGAGGAGGTGCGCATCTACACGCGGAATTCGAACGAGGTCACCGCCGCCATGCCGGAGATCGCCGCCGCGGTGCGCGCACTCCCGGAGTCCACCGTGATCCTGGACGGCGAAGCCATCGCCTTCGATGCGGCCGGCCGGCCGCATCCCTTCCAGGTCACCATGCGCCGCTTCGGCCGCAAGCTCGGGGTCGAGGCCGCGCGCGATCGCTTGCCGCTGCGGGCTTTTTTCTTCGACTGCCTGAAGCAGGGCGGCCAGAGTCTCGCCGACCGGCCGATGCGCGAGCGGCATCGAGCGCTCGCCGCCGTCGTGCCCGAGGCCATGCGGATCCCGCGGCTGGTGACGGCGGACGAGTCCGCCGCCGCGGCCTTCTACGATGCCGCGATCGCCGCGGGACACGAGGGCCTGATGGCCAAGTCCCTCGACGCGCCGTACGAGGCGGGCAACCGCGGCTCGAGCTGGCTCAAGATCAAGCGCGCGCACACGCTCGATCTCGTGGTGCTCGCGGCCGAGTGGGGCCACGGCCGCCGCACCGGCTCCTTGTCGAACCTGCATCTCGGCGCGCTCGATGCGGCCGCGGGTGAATACGTCATGCTCGGCAAGACCTTCAAGGGTCTCACCGATGCCATGCTCGAATGGCAGACGCGCGAGCTGCTCGCGCGCGAGATCGGCCGTGACGCGATGACCGTGTACGTGCGGCCCGAGCTCGTGGTCGAGATCGCCTTCAGCGATTTGCAGGCGAGCGTGCGGTATCCGGGCGGCTTGGCGCTGCGCCTCGCGCGGGTCAAGCGCTATCGCGACGACAAGCGCGCCGCCGATGCGGACACCCTGGACACCGCGCGCAAGATCTTCGCGGCGGAGACCGGGGCGCAATCGACCGAATCCACGTCTCGGTAAACGCCGGCATATGTCATATGCGTCATCTTGGTGCGCGAAGTCGCGCACAATTCTTCCTTAAAATTCTTATATTTAGCGGCGGCATCTGCAGAATGGCCATGTGCCCTCTTCTGTCACATGGACGAGAACGGCGGCCTTCGCTGCCAGGATCCGCGGCTCGCTTGCGGCGCTCCCCGTGCTCGTCTCGCAAGCGGCCCGGCGAGTCGGCGGACCGCGCCTCGCGGAGCTGTTTCCTCTCAGCATCGCCGCGCGTCTGACGCTCTCGTTCGCCGCCGTCACCGTGCTCGCGGCCACCGCGAACCTCATTGCGCAAAAAAGCGTGTCGGTGGTCCGCTTCGCGCTGCAACCCGAGACCGTGGCGGTCAGCGCTCCGGCGCCGATCGCCCTGCCGCCGCTGCCCGCCGCGCCGCCTCCGCCGCCCGTCGTCAAGCCGCTGGAGGTGCAGAAGGTGCCCATCGTCGATCGCAGGCAGATCGACGGCTTGACGCTCCAAATCGACGAGCTCGGGCGCAGCGCCGAGGCGCGCGCCGCCTCGGACACAGAGACCAACGACGCGCAATTTCGCGCGGCCGCGCGCGTGCTGCATCACGGGGCCGGCACTTTCGGCCACGGGACGCTCGGGGTTGCCCCCGCCGCCGCCGCCGTGACCCGGCGCGCCGCCGAGTATGCAGACGGCGCCGCCGAGCTCGTCGCCGCCACGGACGCCCGCCGCGCGGCACGCTTGGACTATGGCAAGCGCTCCGACGCCATCGCCAGCCGCCTGCAATCCTCGCTCGATGCGGCCTGGAAGATCTTCGGCCGCGTCGTCGCACGGCAATCCCTGGTGCAATTGCGCGCCGACTTCGACGCGCTGACGCACAGCACGCTCGCATTCGACGGAGGCGAGATGCTGAGCGCGGACCAATTGACGCGCATCCTCGACCGCGAGCGGCAATTCGCGCGCACCCTCGACTCGAACCGCGCCGGGTTGACCAAGGGCGAAGGGCCGGCCTGGGTACAGGGCATGGATCAGGACCTCCATGCGCTCATCGATCTGCGCCAGCGCCTCGTCGCCCTGAACGCGCGCTGCGAGACCGCGCGCAGCGCCTTCTCCCAGCAGCACGTCGTGCTCTCCGAGGCATTGCTGACCACCTCCACCACCTTGCGGGCCGTTCCCGTTCACACCCCGGCGCTCTACGCCGCGGATGCAGCCCCGGCATCGCAGGCACCGGCCGCCGCGGCACCCGCGCCAACCGCCGCCCTGTCCCAGTCCGCGTCAACCGGCACCGCGGCCCCGGCCCCCGCGGCGCGCTCCATGACGGGCGACGTAGTCACCGAGACCCGCGGCCTCGATGCCCGCGCTCGCCTTGTGATGGGCGTCGTCACGGCCGCCGTGATGCTCATCATCGCGGTCATCTCGGTGATCACGGTGCGCAGCGTGCTGAAGCCGGTACGGCGCATGATCACGGCGACCCGCGCGCTCGTGCACGGCGAGATCCCGGTCCAGGTGGAGCGCGGCGGGGTCCGCGAGCTGGATGCGCTCGCCGGCACGTTCAACGACATGGCCGCGAAGCTCGCCGCCGCGCGGCAGGCGAACCGGCACCACCAGGAGAATCTCGAATCCAAGGTGCTCGAGCGCACCCATAAGCTGCAGCGGCTCGCTCAGCAGGACCCGCTCACCTCGCTGCCGAATCGCCGCCATCTCACCTCGCTTCTCAACGAGACCCTCGAGCGTGCGGCCGCGGAAAGCCGCCGTGTAGGCGTCTATTTCATCGACGTCGACAACTTCAAGAACTTCAACGACAGCCTCGGGCACGCGTTCGGCGACCGCGTGCTGATGAGCGTCGCCAACCGGCTCGAGGAGATCACCGAGGGAATCGGCTACGTGGCACGGCTCGGAGGGGACGAGTTCACGTTCATCCACGAAGGCGCGGCCTCGAGCGACGAGATCAAGCGCGTCGGGGAGACGCTGGTGCAGGCCTTTCACGCCGTGGTCGGCGTCGACGAGCACGACCTTCGCGTCAGCGTGAGCGTCGGAGCCGGCATCTTCCCCGACCACGAGCGCACCGCGGAAGGATTGCTGCGTGCCGCGGACGCCGCGCTGTTCCACGCCAAGGAGCTCGGCCGCAATCAGTGCGCGATTTTCACTCCGGAATTGACCGCAACGGCGGCGGCGCGCTTCACGACGGAGCAGGGATTGCGGCGAGCGCTCGAGCAGGACGAGTTCCTGCTGGTGTATCAGCCCGAGATCAATCTGGCGACGCTCGAGGTCGAGCTGGTCGAGGCGCTGCTCCGCTGGCAAACGCCCGACGGGCGCGTGGTCTCGCCCGGTGAGTTCCTGCCCATCGCCGAGCAATCCGGATTGATCGCGGACATCAATGCCTGGGTGCTGCACGAGGCCGCGCGCGCCGCGGCGCAGTGGCACTCCGGCGGCTGGCCGGAAGCCCGCGTCGCCGTCAACATCTCCTCGCGCCAGCTTCTCGATCACGGATTCGCCGAGCAGCTGCAAACGCTGCTCGAGGAGTTCCAGCTGCCGCGCCGCTGCATCGAGCTCGAGCTCACGGAGTCCGTGCTGCAGACGGGCCCGCGCACCGTCGCGGCGCTGCATACGCTCAAGGACCGCGGCTTCGCCATCGCGCTCGACGACTTCGGCACCGGCTACTCGTCGTTGACCTCGCTCGAGCAGCTGCCGCTGTCGCGCATCAAGCTGGATCGCAGCCTGCTGGAGAGCGTGGACACCAGCCCGCGCGCGGCCGCGATCGTGAACGCCATCCTCGGCCTCTGCTCGGGACTCGGTCTCGCGGTGACCGCGGAAGGCATCGAGCGGCCGGAGCAGCTCGCGTGGCTCGCGTCCAGCCGCAACCTCTACGTTCAGGGATATCTGCTGTCGAAGGGGCTTCGCTTCGAGGACGTGCTGCCCGCGCGCGCGGCGCTGGTCGGCGTCGTCCAGGATCTGCTGCTCTCCACCCCCGTGAAGGATCAGGCCTCAGCGCCCCCGAGAAGCGAGCGGCTCGCCGTCGTCCGGGCGTAGCGGCGCCTGGGCGCTCACCGGCTGCAGCGCGAGAGCTGTATGGACGTAGGCGCGGTGCTCGAGACCTTGAATACCGCCACCGAGTCGATTCCCCATGCCAGCTTGATGCCGAACAGGGTCGGAATGGACTTGTAATTCTTGTCGTGCGTGAGATCGGTCTCGCTCGATCCCAGCCACGTCTTGCGATACCAGGCTTCCACTTTCGCAACCGGGTCGGACGACTCGGCGGTCAGCCGTGTGCACCAGTGGCCCAGCGTGTCGGTGCGCGTCCAGGGGTCCATCACCGCGCTGTTGAGATTGGGATACAACGGCATGCCGGTGAGGTTGACGACCTCCGCGCGCGCAGGCCCCGCAAGCACGACGAGCGCCGCGGCCATAACCGCCCTCATGACCGGTTTCATATCCTACTCTTCGACCGCACGCGGCGAATCTTGAGTCCCGCGCGTCCCATTGGCGCGCGCCGAGCTCAACACCTCGATGCCTTATTTCACCCGGCTCAGCGCGTCGCGCTCCGCCGCCGCATCGAGCGGCTCGCCGTCGATGTCGGCCTCGATCGCACCGCGCACCGCCGGCGGCAGCTCCGACCCTGCCGTTCGGTATCCGCCCGCGCCGGCGCCCGCGTCCGCGATCTGCGCGAGCACGCGGATGCGCCATTCGCCGCCGTCGCGGCACGCAACGCCCGCGAGCGCGGATGCAGTGAAGCTGCGGCACAGAGCGCCCGACTTGGAACGGTAGGTCATGCCAATGCGGGGGGTCGAGCCCACGCCCTCGCCGGACGCCGCGCTCGACAGGGATTTCTCCAGCGACGCATCGGCGACCAGCACGCCGCCCTTGGAGGTCACCTGCGCCCGAGGCCCGAGATCGAATGCAAGGTAGCCCGCGGTCGCGCCGATCGCGACGCTCGCCGCGAGCGCGAGCCAGCGCGGCGCCGCCGCGCGCTCGCGCCTGCGCGCGCGTAGGTCGTCGAGCGCCGCGACCTTGCTCACGGCACCCGCGCCGAGAACATCGAGCAAGCGCTGCGGCGGCATCTCGTCCAGCTCGCCGGCGTAAGCTTCGTGCACGCGAGCACGCAATGCCCGATGCGCCGCCACGCGCCGCTCGAGCTCCGCGTCACCCTCGAGCGCGGACTCTATTTCCGCGCGGAGCGCCGCGTCGAGCTCGCCGTCCGCAAAGGCCATCAAGGTTTCGTCAGAGTACTTCATGATGCACCCTCCCGCGGCGGATCGAGCATCGCCTTCAGGGCTTCGCGGCCGCGGGCGAGCCGGCTGGTGAGCGTGCCGATCGGCACGTCGAGCACCTCGGCGGCCTCCTTGTAGGGCAGGCCCTCGACCAGCACCAGGCTCACCGCCGCGCGCTGCTCCTCCGGTAATCGAGCCATCGCGGCCTGCACCGAGAGCAGATCCGCTTCGCGCTCCATGACCGGATCGCCCACCGCCGCGCCCGCCTCCTCCGGCGCGAACACGCGCGCCTGCCGGCCGCGGGCCCGTACGGTGTCGATCCACGCATTTCTGATGATCTTGAACATCCAGCTGTCGAGCCTCGCATCGGTATGCCACTGGGAGCTGCGCAACAACGCACGCTCGAGCGCCGTTTGCACCATGTCGTCCGCGTCGTGCGGATTGCGCACGAGATTGCGCGCGAAGCGGCGCAGCCGCGGCAGCAGCGCCACGAGCTGGGCACGCATCTCGGCCTGCGGGTCGTTCGTCGTCATTACGTATACGCGCGAGCGTTGGCTTTTCTTCCCGCAATGCTAGCATCTTGCGAATGAAGCGCCTCGAGCCTGCGTGCCGCGCACCGTTGATCTTCGCCGCTGTCGCGGCGGTGGCGGCGGCCGCGTGGGCGCAGACTTGCGGTGCGCAGGTGCGCCTGCCCGGCGTGAGCCTGCCCTCGCTGCCGCTCGGCGGCGTGACCCAGACGCCCGGTCTCGTGGCGAACGGCCTGATCGACGACTTGACGCAGCTCCGCGCGCTCCGGGTGCGCGCGCTGGTGCAGGCGAATCGGCGCGAGATCGACACGGATCGCAATGGCGCGCCGGTGTTGCGCGGCATCGCGGTCGCCGTCGCGCCGGGCGACGCGGCCCTCGTCCAGGCGCGCGCCGCCGGCTTCGGCGTCATTTCGGATCAAAGCTACGCCGCGCTGACCCTGCGGGTCGTGACCTTGCGCGCGCCGGCCCATTGGAGCACGCGCGAAGCGCTCGATCGCCTGCGCAAGCTCGATCCCGCCGGCACGTACGAGTACGACCATCTCTACGACGCGGGCGGTGCCGTGAGCCCGCGCGACACGCGCCTTGGCCCGCCGACGTCCGCGCAAGCCTCATCGACGGCGGCGGCGACACCACCCGCTGCGACCACCCCCGCGACGCCCGCCCCCGCCTCGCCGCCGCGCGTCGGCCTGATCGACACCGGCATCGACGCAGCACATGCGGTGTTTCGCGACGCGCGCATTCATATCTGGGGCTGCGACGGTCGCCCGGTATCAAGCGACCACGGCACCGCCGTGGCCTCGCTGCTGGTGGGCGACGCGCCGCCCTTCGCCGGAGTGCTGCCTCACGGCGAGGTCTACGCGGCGGATGTGTATTGCGGCCGTCCCACCGGCGGCGCCGCGGACACCATCGTCGCGGCGATGTCGTGGCTCGCATCCCAGCAGGTCGGCGTGATCAACATCAGCCTCGTCGGCCCGCGGGATCTCCTGCTCGGGCGCGCGGTCGAGCTCGCACAGAAGCGCGGCCACATCATCGTCGCCGCCGTGGGCAACGACGGACCCTCGGCGCCGCCGCTCTATCCCGCCGCCTATCCCGGCGTGGTCGGCGTCACCGCCGTCGATGCCCGCCACAAGGTTCTCCTCGAGGCGTGCCGCGGACCTCACGTCAGCTTCGCCGCCCCGGGCGCCGACATGGAGGGCGCCGGCGTGAGCGGGAGCTACCACGCGCTGCGCGGCACGTCGTTCGCCGCGCCCATCGTCGCCGCGCTCTTGGCGATGACGTTTCCGGCGCCCGATCCCTCCGCGGCACCGGCGCATATCGATGCGCTCGCCCGCGAGGCCATCGATCTCGGCAGCCCGGGCCGGGATACGATCTACGGGTATGGTCTGGTCGGCGCCCAATATCGCGTGCCGCCCGCCCCCGGCGTGCACTGACCCGCCGCGGCCGCGGGCCGCGCTCCCGCCCGCGCGCATCGCAAATCCCTCGGTCGGGGCCGAACCGCACTGAATCGCGGTCGTTATGTTCAATGGAATGCGCGCGGGAATAAACCGGCGGTCCCGGTCGTATCACAGGTAAGCACGCGGATTCCCCGCGGCTCACTTGAAGGAGAAGACGATGAACAGCAACGTTAAAGTTTTGAGCGCGGCTCTCGCGACGGTGATGTGCATGTCCGCTCCGGCCCATGCGGGCCTTCTGGGCGGCAGCGCCGGCGGTGGGCTTGGCGGTGGAATGTCCGGCGGCATGGGCCACCTCGGTGGAATCAACGGCACCGGCACCTTGAGCGGCAACGGCGCGTTCGACGCGACCCGTCCGGCGCTCGGCAAGAAGAGCCTCCCCAACGTCCCGGCGAAGTCGGCGGCCGACTCGGCCAAGAGTGCCGTGGGCGACGCCAAGGGTGGCGCGACCCAAGGTGCCAAGGACGCGGCGAGCGATGTGACTCAGGGTGCGAAGGATGCCAAGGACGTGAAAGGTCAGACGACCACAACCGTCGCCGGCACCACGGCCACGGCGGCCAACGCCGCGACCGCCGCCGGCTCCGGGGCCACGGCGGCCAACGCCGCGAAGCCTGCGCCGGCCGCCAAGCCGACTCAGCCGCAGCCGGTCTCCGGCTCACTCTCGGGCTCGACCGACCAGTCGATGAGCGCGGCCGGACATACGGTCGACGGCAGCGCGAACGGCTCGGCGGCCGCTCGGCACGCAGGCCGCGACACCTCGGCCTCCACGGGCGGCAACGCCTCGGCCGACGTGACCCGCAACTGAGGCATGGGTCGCAACCGAAGGAGCGACTGACCGGTACTACCTAGAGTGCTCCGACTGCCGGCTCGAGCCTGATTGCCCACGCATCGCTCGAGCCGGCTTTTTTTGCCGATCTCCGCAGGCCGTTCTCTCCATATCCTCGTTTCACTCGCTGCGATGCTCGCCGCAGGCCCTCACCAATCCGCGCTGGGGATGTCGTAGGTCGCGACGCGGCCCACCTTGTCGATTTCAGCGCGCACGTCCGGCCTCTCGTTCACGGAGCGGATTCTCGCCTCGATCTCCCTCTGCGCCGCCGGCGTTTGCGGTTTCGAGCCATAGTGCTGCAGGTCCAATAGCTCCGAATCGCGCAGGTCCGGGTCGCGCAGTACCCGCTTGATCGCCTCGGCGGCCTCGTCCAGGTGATTCGCGATGACCAGCGCATAGGAGTACACGATCTCCGCGTCCGCGTGATGCCGATTCATGTAGTCGAGGGAGCGATCCGTCTGAGCCGAATCGCCGAGCTCCACCGCGGCCCGAAGGCGCACCAGCTCCTCCTCCATGAGCCCATAGTCGCTGGGTGTCGCCTCGAGACGCCGAATCGTGTCCAGCGCCTCCTGCGGCCGCCCCAACCGGCAGTAGAGATGCGCGAGATTGATCATCTGGCTGACGTTCTTTTGACCGTCCTCCGGCGAACCCGTGGCTTCGGTCAGTTGCGTGACCGCCTCGTCGTAGCGTCCGAGATGCTCGAGGGCCCTGGCGCGCTCGTTCAGCACCCACGCGTACTGCGCGCCGAAGTCGGCGTACCGCTCCTGAGGATGGTCCGACGATCGGATCTCTGCGAGCAGACTGTCGAGGGCCGCGACCATCTCGCGATAGCGCCGACGGCGCCGCAATGTCTCGATCGGCAGCGTACGAAGACGCAGCGATCGCGGCGACCCGGCCGCGAGGGCATCGGCCTGCCGGGCTTCGAGCGCGACGGCGGCATCGACGTCGAATCGTTCGGGAGCTCTCGCGATCACGCCGTCGAAGCGCTTGTCGGAGCGCATGCCGATCAGCACGTAAGGATCGGTCACGCGTGCCGCCACGTCGGCGGCAGAAGGATCCTCCTTCTCCAGCAACAGCAGCGTGAGATCGCGCCAGGCACCGCTCGGCTCCATTTCGCCGTCCACCTTCCAATGCGCGGCGTACAGGGCCTGAAGGAGCGGCAGCGTGGCGCCGTGCGGAAGCTTGTATCCCGCCCGCAGCACCGATGACATGAGCCGGGGGTCCGTGCCCCCCACGCGCCCGGGCCAGCGGCGCACGACAGCGGTCATCTCGTTTACGGCGTCGGGCTTGAGGGACGCGGCGAGCGCGATGCGCACGCCGAGCACGGCATCGTCGTAGGTGCATTCCGGCAGCATGACCATCCGGCTCGAATAACCATACGCGAGCTGATATTTCCTCGCGCTCAGCCAGCCGTTCACGCCCAGTGCCAGCGCGTCGTAGCGCGTGGCCGAAGGCAACCGTGCGAACCCCGGCGCATCGATCAATCGCGTCAGCACCGCCTCGCCCTCTTCGATCTTGAGCTCGGCCAACAGGTGCCGGGCCTCGGCGATCTGTTCTTGCGGCAATTCCACCGGTATCGAAGGGGCCGCGGACGCCGGCGGCGACCGCGCGGTTTGCGTCGCGCAACTCGCCAGAAGCAGACCGAAGACCGATGCAAGAACCCCTGATGTTCGTGTCATTCCTGGCTCCGCGGCTCGTGTCGCTGGATGGCACGGCGCAAGGGGCTAGGTTAGCCGAAACACGAGTGACCTGTGCCTTTGACGCACAAGTCATCAGATTCATTTCCGCGACTCCGCAATTCAAAGGCTCCGATCCCCAATGCCTCAAAACGGCCAACTGCGGCCGGTGGATGCTCGCTTTTGGCTTCCCGTCTGCGGACATGCAATTCCTGCGATAATCCCACGCAGACAAATTAGGTACTTTCGTGCTCAGATGGCGTACATGGATTTGGTTGATTGCCATCGCGGCGGTGGGGCCCACGGTCTTGTCGGCTTCTCCCTTCGGGCCCGCAAGAAATATTGCGCATGCAGCGTTGCTACTACTAGCCTACCCCTATTGGTTCCTTTTCTCGCTCATCTGCTTAGTTCCCGGCATTGCCCTAGTTCGACGCTTCGCGCTCAATGGTTGGTGGGTATTTCCCTGCACGGCGGTGTCAATTGAGATTCCAATAGGCGCCGTCAGGCATTGGCCTCCGAGAAGCTGGGCCCCGGCAGAAATAATTTTTCTTGGGCCTACGCCTCCATCCATCAATCACTGGTATTTCTATTTTTACAGCTTGTGGCCCGATGCATTTATGGCGTTGGTAAGTGCGCTGATGCTGCTGCTCGCTCGACATTTCCTAATCCCAAAGAGCGCAGGGAAGGCCGGAATTGATTTGCCGCCGCAGCAGTCAGACTAAGTTGGTGCCAACGCCGCGGTCCGTCCTCCTCGAAGCCGACAATCACAGGTGTCGGCTCGAGGTCGCAATTGGTCTATCGAAACTGCATTACCATAGGGGCATGCTAGAAACCCCAATTGCCGAGCGGCATCTCATTTTCAGCGACAAAGGGAAGTCCGAGCGTAAGCCATTGGTGATTCGAATCTTTGCCCCGAGACAGGTCGATCCTGCCTCAGTTACATTCCAAGTCGCCCCCGGTACAGCCGTCTGCATCGTCGAGTTCGACGGAATTCCCGATGAGACGCTGGGCAGTACTTACGGCGCCGATTCAATTCAGGCCCTTCAACTCGCTGCTGACATCGAGCCTGTCTTGAAACGTCTCAGCCATCGTTACGACTTCTACTTTCCCACTGGCGAGGGCTACTTTGATGAGTAGGACCTTTGCCGCTGAGCGGACGTTCGCAACGGGCCGGTATGGGTCGATACCCGCCTCTGGACGTCGGTCCTGTCCGCATCGGTCGCAAGGCGGCTAACTTCGGTCGCTTACAGTGCCGACGGCCATTCAGTTAGCTGTGTGTGCATTTCTTTGGTTCTTTCCTGCCACTGTCGCGCGAAAGATTTTGCCAATTAAAGAAGCAGCCACTCCACCGACTCGTCTCATCGATTGGCAGATGCTCGGGGTTGTTCTTGTTGGTCTAATTCCAATAATCGGCGCGAGCGACAGTACGGCCGCATCTCTTGTGGGTTAAGTAGAGTTCCGCATAGCCGCCGCTCGTGACCGTCAGCGGTGGGTCGTGACGAGTCGGCGGCCTGTTGGGCGCCAAGGTCGGAACGGTCTGAGGCGCCCTATTTTGGTTATCTCGGCTGGCATGCTGCTGGCAGCGTGGGCTGCGATCATTGGCGAACTATTCAAAATCAAGCCGCCCCGGATTTTCAGCGACGGAATTTTCATTGATGGGTGGAATCCCTTTTGGGGCCCCAATTGAGCCTGCCGCTCGCTGTGCTCACCACTTGGCTGGCGGTGGCTTGGCTGCCCGCGGCCTTCGAGTGAACAAGATGTCTCCTCCTGGGCTGAGCTCAACGGACATGAAACAAAGCTCTCGCCATGCCCGCCGGCATACGGCTCGCTGCTACACCGCCGCGAAATTTCTTTCAGCTTCGTCGACCGCGCCGCGCGCGCTGCGCCTTGGTGGCGCGCTCCGGGCTCGCGGACGGCTGCAGGGCGGCGGCCAGCAATCCGGGCCGGATCCTCGGCACGGCCCCATAGCGGCCGCGCAGGTACCCCTTCCCGATCATCTCGTTCTTGCGCGGTCCGGCGCGCAGCACCGGCGACAGCACCGTGGCCTCGTCGCTGCCGAGCTCCGCCAGCCAGATCTCATCGCGCCTCAGGATCTCGAGATCCATCAGCGTGGTGTCGTGGCTCGTGAGCAGGAGCTGCGTTCCGCGGCCGACGATCTCGGGATCGTTGAGAGTCTGGATCAGGAATCGCGCCACGAGCGGATGCAGACTGGTATCGAATTCGTCGATCGCCAGCAGCTTGTCATTGTGGAACGCATCCAGCAGAGGCACGAGCAGGCCTAGCAGCCGGTGCGTTCCCGCGGATTCGAATGCGGCGTCGAGCCACACCGGAGATCTCCGGCCCCGCGAATGCAAAAACTGTATGGGGGAGCGCGTCGCTGCGCGCGCCGGATTGCCGATCGGCGGGATCCGGGGCGTGGCGGGCTCGGCCGCCGGCAGCTCGTGCTCGGCGATCCGCAGATCGTCGACCGGAATGCCCACCGACCGGAACATGCGCAGCGCCCATCCCTTGAAGTGCCGGTCCCTGAGGTGCGGGACCACGCGGCTCGGGTCGTCGATGTCATCTCGCAGGACGATCTCGAGACCGCGCTCGAACCAACGGAACAGCGGTTGGAGCTGCTCCGAGTCGAGCTGGGCCGCGGTGGTCAGGAACAGCGCCTTGGAGCGGGTCGCCTTGCGCCACACCTCGCGGGCACCGTTGAAGCTGGGTGAGAACGGTGTCCACACCTCGGCGGTGCGGGCTCGGTCGGAGCGCCTGTCGAACCAGCGCTGCGACTTGCCGGTGCGATACACGAGGAGCCGCTCGGCCACGACGCGCTCGGCGTCATGGACGAGCGTGTAGCGGTAGCGGATATCGTCGAGCAGCACGTCCAGCTCGAATTCCGTGGGCCGGGACGCCCACGCACCGAACTGGAATGGGGTGTAGCGCTCGGCGTACTCCCCGTCGGTGAGCGCGGTCGAGTGCAGCACCAAATCCTGCAAGGTGGCGAGCGCATTGATCAGGTTGGTCTTGCCGCCGGCATTGGGGCCGAAGATGATGGCGGCCCGCGACAGTCTCGGCACGGACTTCACGCCGGTGCGGATGCAATGCGTCGACTCGTGGGCACGATCGGGCGACATCACGTAACTCAGAGTCTGCTCCTCCGAGAACGAGCGAAAATTGCGCAGCTTGAATCCGATCAACACTCCTCGCCCTCCCTTGTCTCATCGTGTTGATGTCCTCCCTGGCCCGGCCCTCCGTCGACGCAATGGATGTGCGCGGCAGTATCGCACCGAAAGCATTTGATGCGGTGATCGGACGCAGGGAGCTCGAGGTCGGCCGTCGCCGCTGCGCGGTCGGCGGACCACGCGTCGCCGCCGTCAGCGCAGCTGACTATCCTTGCTGCCGCGCCGGTTGTAGCCGCTGATGGCGCCGGACTCGCGATCGCGAACGTCCTGACACGGCACGCACAGGCGAACGCCGGGCGTCGCCGCGCGGCGCGCCTCGGGAATCGCGTCGCCGCATTCCTCGCAGTGGGTGAGCGACGGACCTTGCGGCAGCTGGCTGCGCGCGCGCTTGATAGCGTCCTTGACGGTCGCGTCGATCTGATCCTGTACGGCGCCGTCGCCGGCCCAACCCGTTGCCATGGAGACTCCTCGAGCCTGTCGCCCTTCCCATTGAATCATATTCATGGGGCCGTTTCCCGGCACCGCAAGGAATGAGCAGGATGGACAAAAACTGCCCAGAGATCATAGACTTGCGCGGCAAGGCATATCGCCTGCCGCAGCGTCGCGCAAGCTCGGCACCGCGCCGCGGCGCCCCATGACGGGGCCGCCGGCCTCAGCCGACCCGCACCCCTCAGCTCTTTATATAAGAGGTCTTGCTCTGGGTGAAGAACTCGCGCGCGGCGAAACCCTGCTCCTTCGGCCCATAGCTCGAATCCTTGCGGCCGCCGAACGGCACGTGGTAGTCCACCCCCGCGGTGGCAAGGTTGACCATGACCATGCCGGCCTCGGCATTGCGCTGGAAATGCCGCGCGAACTTCAGCGACGTGGTGCAGATGCCCGAGCACAGGCCAAAGGGCGTGGCGTTGGCGCTCGCGAGCGCTTCCTCGTAGCCCGAAACCCGCGTGACGGCGGCCACCGGGCCGAAGATCTCCTCGCGATTGATGCGCTGATCGGCGCGCGTATCCACGAACAATGCCGGCGACATGTAAAACCCGCTCTTGTCGCGTTTCAAGGTTTCCCCGCCGGCGACCAGGCGCGCGCCCTCCCGCTTGCCGATCTCGATGTAGTCGAGATTCTGCTGAAATTGCTTCTGATCGACGACCGGGCCGATGGTGGTGCCGGATTTGCGCGCATCGTCCACCACCTGCTGCTGCATGGCCCGCGTCAGCGCCTCCACGAATCGATCGTGGATGCCGGTCTCCACGATGAGCCGCGAGGACGCCGTGCAGCGTTGCCCCGTCGAGAAGAACGCGCCGTCGAGCGCCGCCCGCACGGCGATATCGAGGTCGGCGTCCGCGAGCACCACCAGCGGATTCTTGCCGCCGAGCTCGAGCTGCACCTTCGCCGCGCGGCGCGCGCAGGCCTCGAGAATGCCCCGTCCCGTCGCGACCGAGCCGGTGAAGCTCACCGCCGGGATGTCCGGATGGTTGACGATGGCCTCGCCCACGACCGTGCCGCGCCCCATCACGAGATTGAACACGCCGGGCGGCAAGCCCGAGCGGGACAGGATGTCGGCGAGCGCCCAGCTCGAGCCCGGCACGAGGTCGGCCGGCTTGAACACGACGCAGTTGCCGAATGCGAGCGCGGGCGCGATCTTCCACGACGGGATCGCGATCGGAAAATTCCACGGCGTCAGGATGCCGATCACGCCCACCGGCTCGCGCGTGACCTCCACCTCGACGTCCGGCCGCACCGACTGGACGTACTCCCCGCTCGGCCGCAACGCCTCGCCGCTGAAATACTTGAAGATGTGTCCCGCGCGGGTCACCTCGCCCGTCGCCTCCGCGAGCGTCTTGCCCTCCTCGCGCGCCAGCAGGTCGCCGAGCTCCGCGCGCCGTGCCAGGATCTCGCTCCCGGCCTTGTCGAGGACGTCGGCGCGGACCTGCGGCGTGCTGCGCGACCAGCCTCGGAAGGCGTCCTTCGCGGCCGCCACGGCCGTCTTCACCTGGACCGCGTCCGCGCGGCCGTATTCGCCGACGAGATCGCTCACGTCGGATGGATTGATGTTGCGGGTGGCGTCGGAGGAGCCGACCCACTCGCCGCCGATCAAATTTGCATGCATCGAAGACTCCTGAATGCCGTGACTTGGTGCCGCTGGCGCCCGAGCTTGTCGCTGCCGAGATGCATGACATCGCCGGCCTCGAGAAATACCGGCGGGTCGAGGCCCGCGCCGACGCCCGCCGGCGTGCCGGTGGTTAGGATGTCGCCGGGCTCCAGCGTCATGAAAGAGCTTACATACGAGAGCAGGTCCGCCACCGGAAAAATCATGTTGCGGGTATGGCCGTTCTGGTGCCGCGTGCCGTTGACCTCGAGCCAGAGATCGACGTCCTGAGGATCGCGGATCTCGTCCTTCGTCACCAACCACGGCCCCACGGGCCCGAACGTATCACAGCCCTTGCCCTTGTCCCAGGTGCCGCCCCGGTCGTTCTGGAATTCGCGCTCCGACAGGTCGTTCACCAAGCAGTAGCCGGCGACATGGTCCAGCGCGCACGCCTTGTCGACGTAGCGGGCCGTCCGTCCCACCACCACGCCGAGCTCCACCTCCCAGTCCGTGCGGGTCGATCCGCGCGGCAGCATCACCTCGTCGTCGGGACCCGTGAGACAGCTGATCGCCTTGGTGAACAGCGACGGCTCGGCCGGAATCGCGCGCTTCCCCTGCGCCGCG
Organism: Steroidobacteraceae bacterium; assembly: GCA_036268215.1. GTDB lineage: Bacteria > Pseudomonadota > Gammaproteobacteria > Steroidobacterales > Steroidobacteraceae > Bog-1198. Next base: position 3,520 of record DATAUO010000247.1, on the reverse strand, counting down.
AAATCGGTGTAATTCATGCCGATGCCGATCAGCTTGCCCACGCCCTTGAGCGGCACGCCGAGGCGCGTGTGCGGGGGCACCTCGGGAAAGTCCCGGGCATCCAGGTCGGCGATGCGCGCGAGCTGCTCCGGTGCCAGGAGCTCGGGCACCCAGTCCTGCACCAGCTCCGACAGATCGCGGACGACCTGGCTCTCGTCCAGCACCCCGGGGCGCTCGCGGCCCCGCTCTCCGAATCGCACCAATCTCATGGGGGCGCTCTCCAGCGGGTCAGCAAGGTCTCGATGAAGCCGCGTATCGGGGCGCCCGGACGCGCGCCGAGCGCAGCCGCGGTCGCGTTCACGCGCGACATGATGCCCGCGGCATGGATCGCGCGAGCGTCGCCGATCTCGGCGCTCTCTGCCGCCGCCGCGGCGGCGGCGATGCCGCGCTCATCGAGCGTCGGGAGCCGGGCGACGCCGGCTTCGTCGAGACCGATGCCTGCATCGCTGAAGAAGATCGCGCGCACGTCGACCTTGATGACCCCGTCCGGCCTGCCGCGGAACAGCGCCGCGTGCGAGCCCGTGACGGCGATGCTGCCGGCGTCCGCGGCCTCCAGCATCGGCGCGGCATCGATGCAGATCACGGCGGGCTCGCCCGGCGCCGCGCTGATCACATGCCGCTTGCCCCCCGCGATCGCCGGCATCGGCGCGTCGATGACCGCGCCCGAGCGCATGCGCTCCGCGCAGGCCCGCACGGATTGCCCCGGCGCGCACCCGAGCCGCGCCGCCGCGCGGTTCACGTGGCCGATCACGCCGTGCTCGAGCATGTGCTCGGCGTCGCCGATGTGGCAGGTACGCGCATCGGCGGCCGCCGCCGCGAGACCCACCGCGTCGAGATAGTCCAGGCCGCGGATCCCCGCGCGGTTCTTGCCGACCCCCGCGTCGTTCAGGACCACGCCGCGCAAGCCCAGCTTGCCGGCGTGATAGGCGTTGTACTCGCCGCCGTAGGAGCCCGAGACCAGCACGTGGCCGCGGCACTCGCTCGGGGCGGTGGCGCTGCTCGGCGCCGTGAAAATCCGCGCCTCGCCGCTCATCGATGCCCGGCGGGCGACCCTGCTCCTTCGTTCTCGCGCGGGCGCACCAGGATCACGGGCAGGCCGCACAAGAGCGCGGCCACGGCCATTGCCGGAAACGCGTGGCGCATTCCGAACATTCCCTCGAACACGCCCGCCACCAGCGGATTGATCGCGGCGCCGAAGAACATGAAAGCGAACAGCAGTCCCGCCGCGCGTCCGTGGTACACCGGCGGAGAGATCTCGACGCCGTGATCGAACACGTAGGTGTTGTAGATGCCGGTGCCGAAGCCGGCGAGCGCGGCGGCGACGCAGGCAGCCGGCATCGAGGCCGCGCCTCCCATCAGCGCGGTCCCGATCATCCCGATCGTGAGACCGGCCATGAAGGTCGCCCGCTTGCCGAAGCGGGTCTTGAGCCGGGCGAAGCTCATCGCGCTGACGGCGGCCAGTACGAAGTTCGCGCCGAGCACCACCGACACCTGTTGCGGCGTGCCGATGCCGCGCGCCGCCAGGGCGAACGGCAGCTGCGCCATCGGGATCACGGTGAGAATGCCCATGAGCGTGGTCAGCGCGCACACGGGCGCGATCAGCGCCGCGAAGCCGGGCGGCCTCTGGGCGGCGGGCGCGGCGCCCGCTGAAGCCGCCGACTCGATCGCGGTCGCGGCCGCCGCCGGCGTGCGCACGCCGGCGAGCGCCATGAGCAGCAGCACCACCGCAAAGGCTCCGTACAGAAGGAAGGCGCCGCGCCACCCGGTGACCGCCACCAGCGCCCCGACGATGAACACCGCGCACACGTTGACGACCTGCGAGGTGGCCTGCTGCAGGCCGATCACGCGTGAGCGCGCCTCGCCCGTGAAGGTCGCCGCGGTCAGCGCCAGCGCCGCGGTGCTGAAGAACACGCCGCCGATGCCGAGCGCGAACCGGCTCGCGCCCATGCTGAGCGGCGTCGACAGGAACCAGCCGAGCGTTCCGAACACGCCATAGATGACGAGCGCGGCGATGGTGAACGCACGCACCCCCACCCGCTCCAGCACGCGGCCGCTGAACAGGCCGCCGAAGATCATGCCGAATCCCGCGACCGACGTGATCAGCTGCGCGGCGCGCTCGCCGCCGACCTGCGCGGCGAGCTCCGGCAGGATCGGCGGCATCGCGGCGAGGGTCAGGCCGACCGCGGCGTTCGGCGCGACCATCACCGCATACGCGCACCAGAAGCGCCAGTCCCGCTGCGTGGATGCCGTCGTCAGGTTCACGTTCACGCTTCGACTCCTCGGGAGACCGCTCGCTCCGTTGTCCGTCCGCCGCGGCGTTGCCCGCCGGCCGGCGGCGGGCCGGCTACCAGCTCACCCCCAGCCGCACGCCGTAGGTCCGCGGCGGCAACAACCAGTAGACGCCGCCGATGGTGCCGGCGCCGACGTAGGCTCCCGGTCCGATGACGGCCTTATTCTCCAGGTTTCTGCCCCACAGGGCGACGTTCCAGTTGCCCTTCGGCGCCTTGTAGGTGATGTTCGAGTCGGTCATCGTGAACGCGGGCTGGTGCGTCGTGGGCGCATGGTTGAAGGTGCCCCAGAAGCCGTTCTCGTAGTGGGTATCCACGTTGAACTCGACCCCGCCGCCGCCCGGAATGGTCCACTCGCGCTTGTAACCCAGGTCCGCGACCACGTCCGGCGCCTCGATCAGCTGCAGGCCGCCGTAATTGACCGGCGGATTGCCGACGATGAAGTCTATGGCCCTGGCATGGTTGTAGTTCACGTTCATCTGGACCTGGTCGGCCGGCGTCAACAGGAACTTCATGTCCAGCTCGTCGCCGTAGATCTCGGTCTTGTCGGCGTTGTAGAACGTGTTGCCGTAGTGCGCCGGATTGTCGTCGAATGGCGCGATCAGCAGGTTCTTGTAGTCGTAGTAGTAGACCTCGTTGTTGACCTCGAGCCGGTTGTCGAGGAAGCGGAACTTGGTTCCGGTCGAGTAGGACACCAGCGTCGAGGGCTGCACCAGCGGCGCCGGTCCGGTGTTGGCCGGCCCGAGCAGCCCCGAGGTGTTGTAGTACTGATAGGCGCCGTTGTTGTAGCCCGTCTGCACCGTCGCGTACCACAGGCCGTTGCTTCCGATGTCGAGCTCGGTGCCCACCTTCCAGTCGAGCCGCGGCCAGGTGTGATCGAAGGTGAAGTACACGCCCTCGCCGCCGCCCGCCGAGCAGTTGCAGCCGTTCGCTTCCTTGTGGTTCGAGGACCAGCGCAGGCCGCCGGTCAACCGGAAGGCGTCGGTGACGGAATAGGTCACCTGACCGAACGCGGCGTAGGTCCTGTCCTCGTTCGAGATCTGCGGATTGCCGTCGATCTGCCCCAGGTTCTCGAGCAGCGAGTTGTTCACCGAGAAATACTGATACTCGCGCTCCTGGTACCAGTAGAGGCCGCCCAGCCATTTGAGCGGCTTCTCCGAGTCCGAGGTGATGCGCAGCTCGTCGCTGTACTG
>DATAUO010000246.1:0-4810 GCA_036268215.1 Steroidobacteraceae bacterium | reverse complement strand
TCCCGAAGCTGCACCAGGAGCTTCTTCTGCGCGGCGTCGATGTCCTCCTGCGCGTTCTTCGCGTAGACGTGCAGCAGTAGGACGAGCGTCTTGCCCGCCCAGTAGAAGTAGATCGTCCGCGCGCCGCCGCGCTTGCCCATGCCGGGCCGCGAGACGCGCGCCTTGCGCAGCCCGCCCGTGCCCGGGATGACCGGCCAGTGCTCCGGATCCGCCGCGATGGCGTCCTCGAACGCCGTGCGCTCCGCCTCGGAGAACAGCTTCGCGGCGTGGCGCAGATAGCCGCGCGTCGGCACGATCTTCACGGGCAGCAACGCATATCAGAGACCCTTTCATCCTGACATCAGACTACGGCAATGCCGTATCTCGATCAAGCGGAGCCTTGGGGCACTGCGCGTCGATCGTTTGTCCCATGCTCGACGCTGCTGCCCGTCAGGTCGCGCCCATTTTGACGACGACTGAGCCGGGATCGTCGGGGCCGGGCCCCCTCCTTTTCCCCCGCCGTCAGTGGAGAGATATTGGAGACGGCATCGGCCTTCTGCAGAAAGACCGCCCGGGGAGGCGGGATAAGTTCCCGTCTCCGCATGGAAACGCCCAGAATCGCCGAGTAAGGTAGGGGTCGGGGAGGCGGGATTTGAACCCGCGACGACGAGCACCCAAAGCTCGTGCACTACCGGACTGTGCGACTCCCCGGTGGACGCTCGGACATCTAGCACCCGCGGCTGGCAGCGCCTATGGCCGAAGACGAACTGAACCGGCCAACCCACGCGGCCAACCCATCCCCGCCAATCGCGGCAGCAAGCAATGCCCAGCGAAAGCCATGAGCCGTCGCACAGTCGTGACGCTACCGGCTCCGGCCTACGTGACGCTCCGCTAGGCCGCTCTCCACGCGCGCCCATCTCGCGCACAGAATTCGCACCTCGCGAAAACACGCGCGCAATCGCGCACTTGCCTGCTCAGATGCGAAGCAAGAGCTGCGCTGATACGAGCATCAGGCGGCGCGCTCTGCAGCGTCCCGCCCACGCCGCCCGCCCAGCCTGCCCCCAGCGGCCCTCAGGCCCGGAGCGCCCGCAGGGCCGCGATCGCCTGCGGCAGCCCCTTCGGGCTCGCCTTCAGCGCGACATAAATGTGATCCCGATCCGTCTCGATGGCCCGGATGTTCATCACCGGGGTGACCACGGCGAGGGCGCGCTTCAGGATCTCGTTCGCCGCGATGGCGGGGACCTTCATGAGGTCGAGGACGATGCGGTCGTCGTCGGCGTTGACGATGGCCGCCGGGAGCTTGGGGAGGAACTTCACGAGGTTGCCGGGCTTCGAGAGGTCGAGCGCGCCGGACTTGATGAGGGTGGCCACCGGCGAGGTGCTCTCGCCGAGGAGCGCGAGCTTCACGTCGGACAGCTTGATGCCGACGCGGAGGGCGCCGGTGGAGAGCTCGATCTCGTCGATCTTGATCGCGGCGCTCGCGCGGACGGGGGTGCCCATGGCGTCGACGGAGAGGCCGATGCGGATGGCGGGCGGCGAGCTGCCGATCTCGATGTCCTTCGGCGCCCTGCGCGGGAGCTTGGCCTGGGCGGTGAGCCAGCGAAGGGCGGCGAGGGGGACCCCGAAGCGGAGGCCCGCAGCGTTCACGGCGGCGCGGACGATCTCGTCGGGGTTTCTACGAACGTAGTCAACGGCGGCATTCAGCGCGCTGCGAGCGTCGAGCATGAGTCCGACGAAGGTATCACTTCCGCGGCGACGCGCTCGCTAACGATTCCATCCGCCGCCGCCTTGAGGACCACCGCCGCCGCCTTGGCCACCGCGACCACCTTGCCAACCGCCGGGAGGTGCCGGGTAGGGGTTGGGCTGCTGCGGTGCGCTCGGTTGCGGTGGGGGCGGCTGCTGCGGGCCCTGCGGATACGGCGCGCCTTGCGGCGGCTGCGCGTAGGGACCGGGCGCCGCGTTCGGTTGCGCCTGCGGGTGCGGCTGCTGCGGATAGGGCTGCTGCTGCGGGTACGGCTGCTGCGGATACGGCTGCTGCTGCGGGTACGGCTGCTGTGGATACGGCCGTCCGGGCGCCTGCCCTTGCTGCGGATAGGGCTGCGCGTACGGCGCCTGCGGTGGCTGCGGGTACGGCTGCTGCGGTGCGTAAACGCCTTGCGGCGCGGGACCCTGCGGCTGTCCGCCCGCGTTGGGTGGTGCGTACGGCGGGCCCACGCCGCCCGCGGGGGCGCTGCGCTGCGCTTGCCAGATCTGCGGCTGCGGCAACGGCCTCCCGAGGCTTCGTGACATCGCGCCGCGGAGCTCGAAGAGCTCGTGACGCAACGGGACAATCCAGTCCGCGCTGACCGTCCCTTGCCGGCTCGCGGCGGCGCGCGTGGAGTGCCATTTGCTCAAGCCGAGACGCACGGCAGCGCTGGCGAACTTGCGCGCCGGCGCGCCGCCCCAGGCGCCCGCCTTCCAGGTGGTCACGGGCGAGGTGACGAACTCGAGCTCCTGCGGCGTCAGGTTGCCGATCAGCACTTCGTCCTGCAGGTTCGCGCGGATGATGCGGCCCTTGCGGACGACGAGCCAGATCAAGATGCCGAGGAAGGCCGCCACGAAGAGGAGCCACAGCGGGAGCATCACGATCGTGAGGAACCCGCTCAGGGTCGCGGCGGTGTTCCAGACGCAGTGGAGGAACATCGCGGCGCAGTAGCCGCCGATGGGGCCCGCCCAGCGGATCCACCCCTTCTTGGCCTCGCGCGCGACGCCGAAGCCGATGCCGGTCATCGACGTGTAGAGCGGATGGCCCCACGGCGCGAGGACGCCGCGCAGGACGAAGGTGGAGACCAGCGCGTCCCCGTTGGGGTCCGCCTTCACCGCGTTGGCGTAATAGATGATGTTCTCGACGGCGGCGAAGCCGAGGGCGGCGAAGGTGGCGTAGATGACGCCGTCGACCACGCCGTCGAACTCGCGCCTCAAGAAGAAGAAGACGCCGAAGACGGCGAGCCCCTTCATGCCCTCCTCGACGATCGGCGCCGAGATGCAGGCGCCGATGGCGTCGCCCACGTCGCGTCCGGCGATGGAGCTCATGACCATCTCGACGCCCGTGTTGATCGTGGCGGCGACGCCGCACGCCGCGATGGCGCCCCACCCGAGGACGAGCGCGAGCGCCCACCAGGGCTCGGGATCGAAGCGGTCGATGATCCGCGGGATCCACAGGTAGACGAGGAGCGGCGGCAGCGCGCAGACGGCTCCGATGCCCATCGCCTGGTACTCCGACCACGGGTCGGGGCCGGCGAGCGGGATCAGCAGGAAGAGGAAGACGAGGGCGGCCGCCCCGCCGAGCATGAAGAGGCCATAGAGCACCATCCCCACGAGGCGCCGGTTGCGCTCCGGGTCGGGCCGCGCCATCCGCGCGGGAGCTCCGTAGGCAGCGGGGACGGGCGGACCAGGCGGTACGGCGGCCATGCGGACCACCGTATCCGAAGCACTACACCTTGACGATGGCGTCCCAGCTCTCGGCGATCTCGTTCGCCGTCCACACGCCGTTGTCGGCTTCCTTGAAGCGGCCCGTCGTCTCGACGACCTTGAACGCCGAGAGGCGCGCGCCCGCGACGGCGAGGACATGACCTGTGCGATCGCCGCAAAGGTCGCTGGCGAGGAAGAGCGCGGCCGGGGCGATGTGCTCCGCGGTCAGCGTGTCGACCCCCTGGAACATCGGGAGGTCTTCGGTCATGCGCGTCTTCGCGATGGGCGCGATCGCGTTCACGGTGATGCGGTGCTTCTGGAGCTCGATCGACATCGTGCGCGTGAGGCCGTAGATGCCGGCCTTCGCCGACGAGTAGTTCGCCTGGCCGAAGTTGCCGAGCATGCCGCTGACACTGGTGGTGTTGACGATGCGGCCGCCGCCGCCCTGAGCGACGAGCTGCTTCGCGACCGCCTGCGAGCAGAGGAACGTGCCCTTCAGGTGGACCGCGATGACCGCGTCCCACATGGCCTCGTCCATCTTGAGGAAGCTCTTGTCGCGGAGGATGCCGGCGTTGTTGATGAGGACGTCGACGCGCCCGAAGGACGAGACGGCCGCGCGCATGATCGCCTCGGCGCCCTCGGCCGTGGCCACCGAGTCATGGTTGGACACAGCCTCGCCCCCGGCGGCCTTCACCTCGGCGACGACCTGATCGGCCGGGCTGTTCCCGGTGCCCGAGCCGTCGCGCGAGCCGCCCACGTCGTTGACCACGACCTTGGCTCCCTCGGCGGCGAAGAGGCGAGCGTGGGCGCGGCCGATGCCGCCGCCCGCGCCGGTGATGATGACTACCTTGCCGTCGAGAAGTCCCATGAGCTCCGTCCGCGCGCGTTGCGCTGCTTCTCCCAGCGCGAGCGTCGGCCGCGCCCCAGGAAAGGGGCTTTTAGTGGCCAGGCCCCGCAACGTCCAGGTCGGATGAGTCCACGAAAACACAAGAGACGCGGCGGGGGCTCGCGGCCCACGATCGTGAGCCTTCCGAGGAACGGGGCGAAACGCGGAAGAAACGAACGGCTGGGTTCGTTCCCTGGAGGCGTGTCTTGACAGCAGCCGCTGAATCACGATTCACTTCGCGCCCCCAAGACCTCAACATCGCGCCCAAAAGGCCCGAGGAGACAAGACCGATGGCCGTCGACATCAAGAAGCTTTTCAACGAGGAACTGCCCGCCGCGATCACCAAGAACCCGGCGGAAGCGAAGGCGATCGGCGCCAAGTACCAGATGAACATCACGGGGCCGACGGGCGGCGAGTGGTACATCGACGTGAGCGACTCGGGTCCCTCGGCCAAGGAAGGCACCGGTCCGGCGGACTGCACGATCACGATCACCG
>DATAUO010000245.1:0-15958 GCA_036268215.1 Steroidobacteraceae bacterium | reverse complement strand
GCGCCGCGGCGGATGACATTCCCTACAACAGCGCGCGCATCGGGCTCTACTCGGTGTTCTACCATGTGAGCGCCGGCGATCTGACGGGCCCCTACGTGCCGCCGGGGGCGAACATCGGGGCCAAGAACGTCGAGACCGCCTACTTCGGATACGTGCGAAATTTGTCGGAACACTTCGTGGTGGAGCTCGCGCTCGGTTATCCGCCGCTGCAAAAGACCGTCGGCAAGGGACCCGCGAGCCTGGGCTCGGTGCCTTACGACGGTCAGGTGATCGCCACCGCGCGCTGGCTCGCGCCGACGCTGCTCCTGGAATACGAGCTCTTCGACGCCAACGCGAAGCTCCGGCCGTTCATCGGGGCCGGCGCCAACTACACCACGTTCTACGATCGCAACTCGACCGCGCAGGGTGACGCGGTCAGCGGCGGGCCGACCAAGCTCTCGCTCAGCGCATCGCTCGGTCCGGCCGGGACTGTCGGAGCCGACTATCACATCTCCGGCAACTGGCACGCGTATGCCTCCTACTCGATCTCGCGCGTCAAGACCAATCTGGTGGCGGACACCGCCGGCGTGATTCGCACCACGCACATCAGCTTCGGGCCTCAGGCACTGATCGTCTCGGTGGGCTACTCCTTCTAGCCGCCATGAGCCAGACGGTGCCGCCGCCAACGACTCGTCCGCCCGGATCGACGCCGGGCTCGGCGCTGCCGGCCGAGGAGCGCGCCGCGGCGCTCGCCTTCCTGCAGAAGCTCGCGGCGGAGGTGTCCGACGGCTCCATCGATCTGCCTTGCTTTCCGAATGTGGTCGTCCGCATCAGCGCTGCGCTCGCCGACGCGAACACCACGGTCGACCAGGTGGCGGCGATCGTCGGCACCGAGCCGCGGCTCGCCGCGCGCATCTTGCAGGTCGCGAACTCCGCGGCCTTCAACACCTCCGGCAAGCCGCTCGCGGATCTCAAATCCGCGATCACGCGCCTCGGACACCGCATGGTTCACGGCACGGCGGTTTCGTACGCCATGGTGCAGATGAAGAACGAATCGGTGCTCCGCTCCATCGCCCAGCCCCTCAACGAGCTGTGGAGCAAGAGCATCTCGGTCGCGACCATCTGCCGCATCGTCGCGCGGCGCACGAAGTTGAGCCCGGACGAGGCATTCCTCACCGGCCTCCTGCACGGCATCGGGCACCTGTACATCATGGCTCGCGCCGCCATCCACGGCTCGAGCCTGGCGGATCAGCGCTCGTGGATGGACCTGCTCCTCGGCTGGCAGGCGCCGATCGGCAAGGCGGTGCTGGAGAGCTGGGGTTTCGCCGAGGAGATGTTCGACGCGGTGGGCGAGCAGAACGATCGCGAGCGCCGCTGGAAGCACGAGGCCGGATTGTCCGACGTCCTGGTCGCGAGCCTCATGCTGAACGAAGCGCTGAACCTGCCGGAGCCCCGCCGGCTCGCGACCGACGGCATCGGCGTGTACGCCACGTGCGGAGTCACGGCGCCTCTCGTGCCCGCCATCCTCGGCGAGGCCGAGCAGCAGATCGGTTTGGTCCGACAGGCCTTCGTCTAGGGCCCGATCACCTGAACTCGGCGGCGAGCTCCTTCGCCGCGCGCAGCAACAGGGTGCCGTCCGCCCCGACCGCCACGAAGGCGGCACCGCGATCCAGGTACTCGTGTGCCAGCTTGCGATCCGGCGTCAGCGTCGCCGCAGCCTTGCCGGCGCGCCTCACGGCCTCGATGCCCTGCAGGATGGCGGTTTGCACCGCCGGATCGGTGGGCTTGCCGAGCAAGCCCATGGATGCCGCCAGGTCCGCGGGCCCGAAGAAGACGCCGTCGACCCCGTCCACGGCGGCGATGGAATCGAGATTGGTCAGCGCCTTGACCGATTCCACCTGCACGAGCACGCACATCTCGTCGTCGCTGCGCCGCAGGTAATCGTCCACCTGATTCCAGCGCGAGGCGCGGGCGAGCGTGCTGCCGACGCCGCGCACGCCGCGCGTCGGATAGCGCGTCGCCGCCACCACCCGGCCGGCCTGCTCCGCGGTCTCGACCATCGGAATGATCAGGGTCTGTGCGCCGAGGTCGAGATACTGCTTGATGAGCTCCGTCGAGCCCGCCACCGGACGCACGATGGGATGCACGGGATATGCCGCCAACGCCTGAAGCTGCGGCAGGACGCTGCGCGGATCGTTCGGCGAATGCTCGGCGTCGATGACCAGGCAATCGAACCCCGCGGTCGCCAGCAGCTCCGCGACGTAGGGATCGGCGAGGCCCATCCACAAGCCGATCTGGCGCCTGCCCTGACGCAAAGCCTGCTTGAAGCCGTTCTTTGGGATGTCCATGCGTGTACCTCAAACGAAGCGGATGGAGATTCCGCCGAGCTTCCCGAAGTCGGCGTGCAGCACGTCGCCGCGGGCGGCCGGCGTCGGCCGCGTGAACGAGCCGCCGAGCACGACGTCGCCCGCTTCGAGCCGCTCGCCGTAGGGCGCGATCTTGTTGGCGAGCCACGCCACCCCGGCGGCCGGATGGTTGAGCACCGCGGCGGCGAGACCCGTCTCCTCGATCACCGCGTTCTTGTGCAGCAGCGCTCCGACCCAGCGCAGGTCCACCGAGTCCGGCCTCACCGGCAATCCGCCGAGAACCACGCCGGCGTTGGCGGCGAAGTCGGCGATGGTGTCGAACACCTTGCGCGGCGCGCGCGTCTCGCGATCGAACTGCTCGATGCGCGCATCGATGATCTCGAGCGCCGGGGTCACGTACTCGGCGGCGCGCAGCACGTCGAACGTCGTGACGCCGGGCCCCTCGAGCGGCGCGTTGAGCACGAAGGCGAGCTCGACCTCGACGCGAGGCGCGATGAAGCGGTCGATCTCGATGTCGCCTCCCGGCGCGAAGAACATGTCGTCCATGAGCGGCGCATAGTCCGGCTCGGTGATCTGCGACGCCTGCTGCATGGCCCGCGACGTGAGGCCGATCTTGCGGCCCTTGACGGTCCTGCCGTCAGCGAGCTCGAGGCCCACCCATTCGCGCTGGATGGCGTAGCCGTCCTCGATGGTCATGCCGCGATGCTCGGCGGAGAAGTGCCGCAGCTGCGTGCGGGCTTTGCGCGCCTCGTACAGGCGGCGCGCCAGCGTCGTAACGGTATCCTTCGATAGCATGGAGGCCTCGGTCTCAGGGTCTCTTGAAGCGGGCGTGCAGGTTGTTGTGCTTGAGCGTCCCGGATTCGCTGAGCTCGACCAGCTCGAGCGAGAGCGCCAGTCCCTGCCGGGCGAACTGCGGCGCGAAGTGCGCCTTCATGAGCTCGAACAGCCCCTCGCGGGTCGCGCGCTTGGCCGTCTCGCTCCGGCCGGCGCCGATCTTGAGGATGGCATGCACGAAACCCGCGTCGGGCGCCGAGCCGTCCGCGATGCAGAAGTCCTCGCAGGGGATCGCGCGCACGCGCACGCCGCCCGGCGGGAACACCTGCGCCCCGTCGACGCGCAGGTCGCACATGAATGCCGAGAGCTTGCGGCACAGCGGCGCGAAGTCGCCGCCCGCGCGCAGGTTTGCGCTGTATTCCAGGGTCAGGTGCGACATTGCATGGTCCCGATGGTGCATCCCACCGCGAAGATCGGGATGGGGCGGTAGTAGTGCAGCGTGCCGCGGCCGCCGGCCGCGGCCGCGACGCTGATGAAGGTGCGGATCTCGAATCCGCCCTGCCCCGCGTCGCGGTAGGTCGACTCGTCCGTGTATGCCAGCATTCCCGCCTTGTCGTTGGCCTGCCAGCGGCGCAGGAACTCGCGATCCCAGTCCTCGTTGATCTTGCCGGAATCCGGGGTCGCCGGCCAATGCGAAATGCCGCCCGTGCCGACCAGCGCGATGCGCTCGGGAACCGCATCGGCGGCGCGGCGCACGGCCTCGCCGAGCGCCCAGGCGCGCTGCAGCGGGGCGAGCGGCGGACCCTGGCAATTGATGTTCATCGGCACGAGCGGCAGATCGTAGCGCGGCGTCAGGAAATGCAGCGGAACCATGATGCCGTGGTCGAGCCGCCATTCCTCGGCGTAGGCCAGGTCCACGCTCTGCATCATCTCCAGGATCAGGCGCCGCGAAAGATCCGCATCGCCGGGAACGGCGGTTCGCGCGATGCCGAGCCACGCGGGATCCTCGATCGGCCCCTCGTAGCTCCGGGCCATTCCCGCCGCGAAGGCAGGCATGTTGCCCATGAAGAAGTTGGCGAAATGCTCCGCCGCCACGACGATCAGCGCATCGGGCCTGGACGCGCGGAGCGACTCCCGCAATTGCCCATACGCATCGTAGAGCTCCTGCTTGATCGCGGGATCGGCCATGTGCGCCCGGCCGGTGATGCCCGGCGCGTGGCTGCAGATGCCGGCGAAGACCAGGCTCATGCGCGCACCGGTCTCGGGGCCCTCATACGTCCGCGACCTTCTCGCCGAGACCCGTGGTCATCGCATAGACGCCGGCGCGCACCGGGCCGTGCGCCGCGACGCCCGCGCGCATCGCCGCGATGTAGCCGGCCCAAGGCATGCCGAGCAGCGCCGCGAAATGCATGAGCAGCTGGCCGTTGGCGCCGAGCACGTAGATCAAGCCGACGTCCCCCGTCTCGATGGCGCGGCGCTCCTCCGCATCGAGCTGGTAGCGCTCGAGCACCTCGCCGCGGTTCTCGCGGAAACGGGTCTGCAGCTCGCGATCGCGGTTGACCTCGAACAGGAACTTTTGCACCTGATAGAGGCTCACGGCCCCGCCTGGTGCGAAATCGATCGGCCGGCGCGGCTCACGACGCGCCCCACCGTGGTATGGGGTGGTCCCCCAGGCCGACGCACACGTTCTTCGGCTCGAGGAACACCTCGTAGCTCCAGGTACCGCCCTCGCGGCCGGTACCCGATGCCTTGGTGCCGCCGAAGGGCTGGCGCAGGTCGCGTACGTTCTGGCTGTTCACGAAGCACATGCCCGCCTCGATCGCCGCCGCGACGCGATGCGCGCGGCCGAGGTTCTCGCTCCATACGTAGCTGCTCAGTCCGTAGGCGATGTCGTTCGACTTGGCTACCGCGTCGGCCTCGTCCTTGAACGGAATCAGGCACGCCACCGGACCGAAGATCTCCTCCTGGGCGATGCGCATGCGGTTGTCCACCTCCGAGAACACGGTCGGCTGCACGAAGTTGCCCTTGGCCAGGCGGTCTCCCACCGCGGGCGGCTCGATGCCGCCGCAGAGCAGGGTCGCGCCCTCCTTGGGACCGAGCTCGATGTAGCGGCGCACCTTGTCGAGATGCGCCGGGCTGATCATCGGGCCGACGATCGTGCGCTCATCGAGCGGGTCTCCGACCCTGATGTGCCGCGCGCGCTGCGCGAATGCCGCCGCGAAGCGGGAATAGATCGTCTCCTGGACCAGGAGGCGCGACCCCGCCGTGCAACGCTCGCCGTTGTTCGAGAAGATCATGAACACCGCGGCATCCAGCGCGCGCTCGAAATGCGCGTCATCGAACACCACGAACGGGCTCTTGCCGCCGAGCTCCATCGAGAATTTCTTGAGGCCGGCGGCGCGCACGATCCGGTTGCCCGTGACGGTCGACCCCGTGAAGGAGATCGCGCGCACGTCGGGATGCCGGCACAGCGCCTCGCCCGCCTCGGCGCCGTAGCCGTGCACGATGTTGAGCACGCCCGGCGGGATGCCCGCCGCGAGCGCGAGCTCGCCGAGCCGCGCCGCGGTGAGAGGCGAAAGCTCGCTCATCTTGAGCACGGCGGTATTGCCGAAGGCGAGCGCCGGCGCCGTCTTCCATGTCGCGGTCATGAACGGCACGTTCCAGGGCGAGATCAGCGCGCATACGCCGACCGGCTGAAACAAGGTGTAGTTGAGATGCGTCGGCGTCGGATAGGTGTGGCCGTCGACCCGCACGCACATCTCGGCGAAGTAGTGGAAATTGTCCGCCGAGCGCGGCACCAGCTGCTTCTGCGTCTGCGCGATCACCTGTCCCGTGTCGTTGGTCTCGGTCCGCGCGATCTCGGCCACGTGCTTCGTGATCATGTCTCCGAGCTTGCGCAACAGCGCCGCACGCTCGGCCGCCGGGCGCGCGGCCCAGGCCGGAAACGCCCTTTTTGCCGCGGCCACCGCCGCGCCCACCTCGGCTTCGCCGCCCCGCGGAACCTCGGCGAGCACCTCTTGCGTCGCGGGGTTCACCGTCTCGAAATACTCGCGGCTCGGGAGCGCCGCACCGTCGATCAGGTGCTGGATGCGCATGCGGCCTCGTGGACGAGCGTGTTGATCTGGCGTCCCAGACCGTCGATCTCGCAGGCGACGACGTCGCCCGGCATGACATTGCTGACGCCTTCGGGGGTGCCCGTGAGTATCACGTCGCCCGCGCTCAGTGTCATGAACGCGCTCAGGTATTCGATCAGGACCGGAATGCCGTAGATCAGGTCGCGGGTGTTGCCTTGCTGCACCAGTTTGCCGTTGACGTAGGTGCGCAGCCCGAGTGCGGCGGGGTCGGGAACGTCGGCGGCATCGACCAGCCACGGACCCAGGACCGTGCAGCCGTCGCGATTCTTGACCTTGAGGTTGGGGCGATACCAGTTCTCCAGGTAGTCGCGCACCGCGTAGTCGTTGGCGATGCAGTAGCCGGCCACGTGCTCGAGCGCCCGGGCACGAGGGACACGCCGGGCAGCCCGCCCGATGACCACCGCGAGCTCGCATTCGTAGTGCATGAAGGCCGCATCGGCCGGCCGCCGCGTGCTGCCCCGATGGCCGAGCAGGCTGCCCGGGCCCTTGAGGAACACCAGCGGCTCGTCCTGCGAATCGAGCTTGAGCTCCTTGGCGTGCTCGCGATAGTTGAGCCCGAGCGCGATCACCGTACCCGCCTCGAACGGCGGCAACCACACCACCTCGTCCTCGCTCAGAACGCGGCCGTCGGCCAGCCGCACCTGCCTTGGCCGGTGCGACGCAGCCGCCCCGCCAGACCCGGCGGCTCCGCTCGATCCGGCCGCTCCGCTCGATCCGGCGCTCTCGAGGCCTGCGGCCGGCGCCCCTTCGACGGCGACGGCGTCGTGAACGGCTCCCGCGTACGCCACGCGCGCGTGCTTCATGCGGTCTCGCGCTCGAACCGGGCGGTCAGCGCGCCGATGCCGCGGACCTCGATCCGCAGGCTCTGCCCGGGCCGGACGCGCGGCGCCGGCGCGGCCGCGCCGAGGGCGAGCACGTCGCCGCGGCTCAGGGTCATGAACTCAGTCACGTCCTCGAGCAACCGCGCCGCGGGGCGGATCAGATCCGCCGTCGTGGAGATTTGCACGCGCGTGCCATCGACGAACACCTCGACGGTCAGCGCGTCGGGGTCGATCCCATCCTTGCCCGCGACCGCCGGTCCCAACGGACAGAATCCGTCGCGCGCCTTCGAGCGCACGCCCGGCCGGAAGTGGCTCGTGGACGGCAGGCTCACGTCGGCCAGGATCAGGTAGCCCGCCACGAAATCCATCGCTCGCGCCGCCGGCACCCGGCATGCCGGGCGCCCGATCACGAGCGCGACGTTGGCGCCCACCTCGACCTCATCGGGATCCATGGGAATCCGCACGACGGCATCCGGTCCCGCCAGGGTGTTGCGCGGCTTGATGCAGAGCACGGGCGCTTTCGGGGGCGCGCGATAGGGCGGAGCGTGCACGGCCTCCCCGAGCACGGTCAGCGCCGAGCGGTGATTGAGCAGCGCGCCGTAAACCGTGCCGCTCAGCCGAAAGGGCGGCACGGAGAAGGGTACCGGTAGCACAACCGCGCCAGCCTGCATTGGGCCCATCTGCTCGACGTCACTCGCTCTGGTAATTTACTAATATGTTAGTAATATAGGTCGCGGCTCACGGTGTCAAGCCGATGCTTCGGGTGCCCGGCCCGGCACCCGCCATCGGCGCGGGAGGACCTTCGAGTGGATGTGGAATCGTTCAAGCTGCGCCGCCGCAATCTGCCGCTGCTGCTGTTGCAGGCGCGCGAGCAGGTGATAGCGCGCTTCCGCCCCATGCTGAATGCCCACGGCATCACCGAGCAGCAGTGGCGCATCGTGCGCGCGCTGATGGAGACCGGGCCGCTCGAGCCGCGCGAGATCGGCGAGCTGTGCCGGATCTCGAGTCCGAGCCTTGCCGGCGTGCTCGCGCGCATGGAGGAGCTCGGCTACATCAGGCGCAAGCGGCTCGACCACGATCAGCGGCGCGTGCGCGTCTCGCTCGCGCCGCGCAGCCGCACGCTCGCGGCGCGGATGGTGCCCCAGATCGAGGCCACTTACCGCGACATCGAGGCCGCCATCGGTGCGCCGTTCACGGCGCAGCTCTACGACATCCTGGATCGCCTGATCGGGGCGCTCGCCCCCGGCGCGCCGGCCTCGGGGCTGCGTCACTGCCCCGCCCAAGCGTCTACAATGGCGGCGGCGGAATCCACCCAGCTGGAGTCGCTCACATGACCGCCGCACGCGAATTTCTCAAGAACACCTGGTACGTGGCCGCGTGGTCCCACGAGATTGCCGCCGACGGCATGCTCGCCCGCACCATCACGCGCGTCCCGCTGATCTTCTGGCGCGAGCGCTCCGGGCGCGTCGTCGCCCTCGAGGATCGTTGCTGTCATCGTGCCGCGCCGCTCTCCAAGGGGCGCCGCGAGGGCGACAACGTGCGCTGCATGTATCACGGGCTGCTGTTCGATCCGAGCGGCAAGTGCATCGAGATACCCTCCCAGGACTTCATTCCGCCGGCGGCCAAGGTACGCACGTTTCCCGTGGTCGAGCGCTTCAAATGGATATGGATCTGGATGGGCGATGCCGACCGGGCCGACCCCGCCCTGATCCCGGACACGCACGTGCTCGACGACCCCGGCTGGCGCGGGAAGCCGGGCTACATGCACTACGACGCCAACTATCTGCTGATCACCGACAACCTGCTCGATTTCTCGCACTTGTCGTACGTGCACGAGACCACGCTCGGCGGCAAGGCCAGCTACGCCGCCATCCGCCCCAAGGTGACCCGCGGCGAGCGCGGGGTCCGGGTCGAGCGCTGGCTGCTGGACGAAGAGCCCGCCCCTTTCCTCAAGAGTCTGAAGACCTGGCCCGGGAACGTCGACCGATGGAACATCTACGACGTGGTGCTTCCCGGCGTCCTGCTGATGGACTCGGGCAGCGCACCCGCCGGGACCGGCGCGCCCCAGGGGAACCGCGTCGTCGATGCCGCCGAGTTCTTCGGCTGTCAGGCGGTCACGCCCGAGACCGAGAGAACCACCCACTATTTCTTCCAGCAATCGCATTCGTTCGCGCTCGACGATGCCTCGGTCACCGAGCGTCTCACCGCGAGCGTGCTCGCCGGATTCAACGAGGATCGCGATATCATCCTCGCGCAGCAGCGCATCCTGGATCTGGCGCCGGATTCGCCCATGTTGGCGATGCGCATGGATACGGCGCTCGCGAGCTTTCGTGCGCTGGTCGACAAGGCGATCGCCGCGGAGCGGACCGGCGCGGCGCCGGCCTCGCCGCGCCCCGTCGAGGCCGCGGAGCACGCCGCTCACACCGAGTAGCGCGGCACCGGACGAGCTCGGGCTCGCCGAGCACCGAACAACGAACAACCTCAATCAAGGGAATTTCTACGATGACTGATCGATCGCTCGGTGCCGTGCTGGCACGGCTGCTCTCGCCTTGCGCCGCCGCGGCGCTGGTTGCCGCAGCCGTCGCGGGCTCGGCGATCCCGGCCGAAGCGCACGCCGCGGCGCCCGCCTCCGCCTCGACGACGGCTGCCCCCGCGGCGACCTCGAGCGCCGCCTCGACGGCCTCGCCCGCCTCGACAGCCTCGACAGCCTCGACCGCGGCGCCCGCATCGACAACGTCGACTGCCGCCGGCTCCGCGGCCGTCGACTGGCACACGAAGGTCCGGGCGCTCGCCAAGGAGCACTTCAAGAATCCGGCCTGGGGTTACTCGCACAACGTGCGCGACTACGAGCTGGCACGCGCGCTCGCCGCCGCCGATCACGTCAAGCTCGACGAGGACGTGCTGTTCGCCGCCGCGTACCTGCACGACATGGCGGCCTTTCCCCCCTGGGAGAAGCCCAAGGTCGATCATTCCGACGTGGCGGCCGACACGGTGCATACCCTGCTCGAGGGCACGGGGTTTCCGATGGAGAAGATCGATGCGGTGCGCGCCGCGATCCGCACGCATATGTACTACCGCGACCCGTCCGGTCCCGAATCCTTGTATTTGCACGATGCGGACGCGCTCGACTGGCTGGGCGCCATCGGCGTCGCGCGCATCCTCGGCCTGGTCGACCCCAACGGCGGCGCGCCTGACGGCCCCAAGGCGGTGGGCATGCTCGAGGACAATCTCAAGAATACGCCCGCGCGCGTGCTGTCGCCGGCCGGCAAGGCCATGGTGCCGGCCCGCAAGGCCGAGCTCGAGCAATTCTTGACGGAGCTGAAGGGCGAGACGGCGAACCTGCGCACGCTGTAGCGCGCCCGGGGCAGGATCAGGGAAATGGCAAGACCCGCGGTTCCCTAGCGCTCGGCGGGCCTCCCGTGGATGGGGTCGATCCAGTAGACCTCTTCCACCCGCTCCGCGGCATCGATGCTCAGGTTCACCACCACCGATTCGTTGTCGCTCCTCACGAGCACGCACTCGAGCGGCGCATTGCTCGAGCGGTTGATCTCCTGATGGGGCACGTAGGGCGGCACGAAGATGAAGTCGCCCGCGTCCGCCTCGGCCATGAACTCCAGCCGCTCGCCCCAGCGCATGCGCGCCATGCCGCGCACCACGTAGATCACGCTCTCCAGCGCCCCGTGGTGGTGCGCGCCGGTCTTGGCGTTCGGATGAATGACCACGGTGCCCGCCCAGATCTTCTGCGCGCCTCGCGCGAGATTGATGGCGGCGGCCCTCTGCATGCCGGGTGTCTGCGCGGTATTGCCGTCGAGCTGATCGCTGCGGATGACCTTGACGCCCTGCAGCCGCCAATCGGGCTTCAGAAGCTCGGTCATCAGCCCGCCAGCGTTCTGATCAGAACATCCCAGAACGTCAGGCCCTTGTAGAACTCCTTTACCCGGATGCGCTCGTTGAGGCCGTGCGAGAACTCCTCGCTGCCCATGATGAAGACGGCGCCCGCCCCGTAGGTGGGTATTCCTCCGTTTCGGAACACGGCCCCGTCGGTGGCATAGGCCGCCTGGGTCGGGCTGACCGGAATGCCCGGGTCCGAGGCGGCGATCGCCTTGGCCACGGCGTCCATCACGTCCTTGCGCATGGGCGAGGCGTCGGAGACCAGCGGCTCGTAGCCCAACTTCACCTCGGCCTTCGGCCCGGCGAGCTTCTGCAGGGTCTTCTGCACCTCGGCCGCGCTCATGCCCGGGAACACCCGGCAGTTGATGGTGGCGGTCGCGGACTGGGGCAGCGCGTTCTCGGCATGGCCGCCCGCGAGCATGGTGGCGACGCAGGTGGTGCGGACCCGGCCGACGAAGGACGGATCCTTGGACAGCTCCGCGGCGGCAGCGGGGTCTCCGGGGTGCGCGGCGAACCTGGCCATCGCCTCGCCGATCGGCCCCTTGGTCACGGCGCTCGCGTTCTTGAAATCACCGATCGTCCATTCGTTCCACATGACCGGGAACTGGTAGCGCTGGATGGCCTTGAGCACGTCGGCAAGGTCGTAGATCGCATTGTCGGCCCGCGGCTGGGAGCTGTGGCCGCCGGGATTGTGGGTCGAGATCAGGAACTCCATGGAGCTCTTCTCCGCCCCCTGCACGTAGAAGATCTCCGGCTTGGCGGTTCCTTCCGCGAGCACGCCGCCGCCGCCGTCGCCGTTGAGCGCGAACTCGGCATCCACCAGGTCGCGATGCTTGGTGACGAGGTCCCGCGCGGTCGCCTGCGCGGTCTCCTCATCGCCGCTGAACGTGATGATGAGGTCGCGCGACGGGACGAAGCCCTCGGCCTTGAGGTGCAGGAAGGTGGCGGTGAGGAGCGCCGCCTCCTGCTTCACGTCCGCCGTGCCCCGTCCGTAGAAAAAGCCGTTCTCCTCGACCAGCTTGTACGGGTCGCGTTGCCAGTCGCTGCGGTTCGCGGTCACCACGTCCATGTGAGCCATGAATGCGATCGGCCGCCCGCCCTTGCCGTTGCCGCGATAGCGCACCACGAGCGAGGCCGTCTCGCCGAGCGGCAGGATGTGGATGTCGGCCGCGGGGAAACCGCCGGCCTTGAACTTGTCGGCGAGGTAGCTCGCCACCTTGGGGACGTTGCCCTTGCCGATCGAGCTCTCGATGCCGACGATGGCCGCGAAGATCTCGCGCGCTTGGGCGCGCACGGTCTCCGGCATCGCCGCCGGCGGCGCGGCGGCCGCGCTGGTGCCGAGCGCCGCGGCGGCGACCATGGCCCGAATTGCGGATACTTTCATCATTCCCCCCGATTTGCTCCGCGCAGTATACCTGCGAGAATGCGCGAACCCCATGACGACGCGCCCGAGCATTCCCATCTGGACGATCGCCGCACCGATCTTCGCGGGCGCCGTGCTCACGATCGCAGGGCTCGCGCCGGGCGTCGCGCACCACGGCTTCTTCGTCGCGCTGATCGCGATCGGCGTCGCGGCGAGCGTGTTCGCCGCCGTGCATCACGCCGAGCTGGTCGCGCACCGGATCGGCGAGCCGTTCGGCACGCTCGTGCTGGCGCTGGCGGTGACCTTGATCGAGGTCGCGCTCATCGTGTCGTTGATGGCGGCGGGCGGGGAGGAAGCCCTGGGTCTCGCGCGCGACACCGTGTTCGCCGCGGTCATGATCATCCTGAACGGGATCATCGGCCTCTGCCTGCTCGTCGGCGGCTTGCTCCACCGGGAACAGAGCTTCAGCCTGGATGGCGTGAGCGCCTCGCTCGTGGCGCTCGGCACCATCGTGGTCATGACCCTGGTATTCCCGAACTACACGACCACGGCGCCGGGGCCGTTCTACTCCCCGGGCCAGCTCATGCTGGTCGCGGTGGTGACCGTCGTCGTGTACGGCGCTTTCATCTTCACGCAGACCGTCGCCCACCGCGGACTGTTCCTGCACGGCGAGACCTCGAGCGGCGACTCGCACGGCCCGCTGCCGGGCGATGCGACGACCGCCCTCTCCTCGCTGCTCCTGCTCATGTGTCTGGCAGGCGTGGTGATGCTCGCCAAGAAGCTGGCGCCGAGCCTCGAGACGCTGGTGGTACGGCTCGGTGCGCCGAACGCGCTGGTCGGCGTCATCATCGCCGGGATCGTGCTGCTGCCCGAGGCCACGGCGGCGATCCGCGCCGCGCGCTCCAACCGTCTTCAGACGAGCTTGAATCTCGCGCTCGGATCGGCGCTCGCGAGCATCGGGCTGACCATTCCCGCCGTCAGCTTCCTGTCGCTCTACCGGGGCTCGCACCTGATGCTCGGCATCGACTCGAGGTCCATGGTGCTGCTGCTGTTGTCGTTGTTCGTGGTGTCGCTGTCTCTGCGCACCGGACGCACCATCATCCTGCACGGCGTTGCGCTGCTCGTGATCTTCGTCGTGTACCTGTTCACGACGGTCGTGCCGTGAGGAGATTCGCCGGGCCGGCCGGCCCGGCATCCGGCACGCCCTCTCAGGCGCGTGCCGCGACCTCGTCGATGTGCTCGAGGAGATCCGCGGGGTCCGCATAGACGCGGAAGGCCCCTGCGCGCGCCAGCTCCTCCTCGCCGTAGCCGCCCGAGAGCAGTCCCACGCCGAGCGCTCGGGCCCGTTGCGCGGCGATCATGTCCCAGATGCTGTCGCCGAGCACCAGGGAGTCGTGGATGTCCACGCCCAGCCGGTCGGCAGCGGTCAGGAACAGGTCGGGATCCGGCTTCGCGTACTTCACCTGATCGCGCGTGACCACGGGCACCTTGGCCGGATCCACGCCGAGCGAGGCGATGTTCGGGCCGGCGGTCTCCATGCGCCCGCTGGTCGCGATCGCCCAGGGCGTGCCCTGCGCGGTCAGGTACTCGAGCAGCTCGCGCGCGCCGGGCAGCGGCTGGACGCCGTCGGACAGCTTTCGATAGGCCTCCGCATGCCGCATGCGCAACCGGTTCAGCCGCTCGGGGGTATTGTCGAATCCGGTCTCTCGCAACAGCACGTTCGCGAACAGACCGCCGCTCATGCCGATCTTGCGATGAATGCGCCACACCGACAGCGGGATTCCCTCCTGGTCGAGCGAGGACTTCCAGGCGAGCACGTGCTGGTAGACGCTGTCGACCAGCGTGCCGTCCAGATCGAAGAGGAAGGCGGTCTTCTTGCGGGTCATGCGCGCGGGGCGGGACGGCGCATGGGCGAGGCGAGATAGCAGCCGAACTCCTTGGCGAAGTCGACCGACACCCGCGCGTGCACGCGGCCCTGGCGGTCCAGGAACTCCGCCTCGTCGTCGATCGGCACGATGGCACCGTGCCAGACGTTCGGATGGATGTAGAGACCCCGGCTGCCCTCGCACCAGAACGTGGTGAACTTGTCCGGCGTCACGTCATCGCCGGGGAGCGCCAGAGGCACCACGAAGCTCTGCCCTTTCAGCGGATGGAACAGCTGCCCGCCGTCCGGATGATAGTTCGCCCGCCAGATCAGGGCGCGCTCGCGGGTGCGCCCGGTCCTGTCGGCGACGGCCTCCTCGGGCCAGTTGCTCCAGCCGAACAGATAGCTGTCGCCGACGGCATTGTTGCGCGCATACAGCGTCTCGCCCTTCCACCAGAACTCGAACAGGCCTTCGGTGACGCCGCCCTGATCGCCGGAATTCAGGTCGATGGGGCGCCAGCCCCGTGCCGGCCAGCGCACGATCTCGATCGGAAAATTCTTCGGATCATCCACCAAGCACCCGTAGCCCTCGAGCGTCGCGTCGTCGGCGATGACGATGGGCGTCTCGTGCGCGCGCCGCACGCCGGTCGTGGGCGTATAGGAAAATTGCAGCTCTGCGATGTCCATGGGCTTCCCGTCGGTTGGCGCCGGTCGCGCCGCCGCCTTCGATTATGCCGCGCGGACGCTCGGCTTGTCAGTTCCGCGCTCGATGAGCCATGCGCCGGCTCCGGTCGCGAGCACGCCGGCGGCCGCGGCCAGCAGGCCGCCGGTGAAGTTG
The DNA here is from genome assembly GCA_036268215.1 of Steroidobacteraceae bacterium. Taxonomy (GTDB): domain Bacteria; phylum Pseudomonadota; class Gammaproteobacteria; order Steroidobacterales; family Steroidobacteraceae; genus Bog-1198. The sequence continues at coordinate 928 of DATAUO010000245.1, read as the reverse complement.
CCGGTGAGCTGCTTCAGCCATCCCATCAAGAAGGGTCCCGCGAACCCGCCGATGTTGCCGATGGCATTGATGAGCGCGATGGCGCCGGCGGCCGCCGCGCCGCTCAACACCCTCGCAGGCAGCGTCCAGAATATGGGCAGGATCGAGAACGTGCCGGCGGCCCCGACGGAGATCGCGACCACCGCCCAGGCCGGCGAATCCGCCCACCAGGCGCTCGCGACGAGCCCGAGGCAACCGACCACCGAGGCAATCCCGATGTGCCGCACCCTCTCCATGCGCCGATCGGACCGCCGGCTCCAGACGATCATGGCGGCTGCGGCGAGCGCGTACGGCACCGCGACCGCGTAGCCGACGTGCCGGGATGCCACGCCGACGTGCGTGAATATCTGCGGCACCCAGAAGATGACTCCGTACATGCCGAGCTCGACGCCGAAATAACAGAGGCTGAGCGCCAGAACGCGCGGCTCGAGCAGCGCGCCGAGGGCATTGCCGCCATGCTCCGCCGTGACGCCGCTGCGCTCCGCCTCCAGCTTGCCCGTGAGCGCCTCGCGCTCCCGGGGATTCAGCCAGCGCGCGTCGCGGGGCGAATCCGGCAGATACAGCCAGGTGAGGATGCCGAGAGCGAGCGAGGGCACGGTCTCGACCAGGAACAGCCACTGCCAGCCGGCCAGGCCGTACACGCCATCCAGCTCGAGGATTGCGCTCGACAGCGGGCCGCCGAGCGCGGTGCTCACCGGCACGGCGACGATGAACCGGCCGACCAGGCGCGCGCGGTCGCGCGCCGGCACCCAATAAGTCAAATAATAGATCACCCCGGGAAAGAACCCCGCCTCCGCCACGCCGAGCAGGAAGCGCAGCGCGTAGAAGCCGCGCTCGCCCTGCACGAGCATCATTGCGCCCGCTATCAGGCTCCAGCTGATCATGATGC
>DATAUO010000244.1:0-8089 GCA_036268215.1 Steroidobacteraceae bacterium | reverse complement strand
GGTATTCTTGTCCAGGGCGTTCAACTTGAGGCGGATGAAGTACAGAGGGATATTGACCGCGCCGTCGATGCGAAAGTTCTGGAATTCGCTCGGCAGACGCACATCCAGCCACTTGCCCCCGCCCGCGACGATCTCCTTGGCCTTGTCGTAATCGACCCACTGCAGCAGCGGCTCGTTCAGCAGGGTCTGGAAGTCGTTCTTGCCCAGGCGCATGAGCGTGCCGTCGGTGGACATGGTCACCGTGGCGTTGCGTTTGGCTTCGGCGATGAGAGCCTCTTCGCCGAAGCTGTCGCCGGAGCCGAGCTCGGCGAGCTTGATGCCTTCCTTGTTGAGCGGCGTCTCGCGCGTCACCACGCACTTGCCGGACACCACCACGTAGAAATAATCGCCCTCGGTGCCCTGCTTGATGACCACGTCGCCGGTGCGATAGTTGATGCGCTGCATGCGCATGAAGATCGCCTGGATGTTCGCAGGCGGGATGCGGTGAAAGGCCTTGGTCTGGAGCAGGGTGGTCATCCAGTCGCCGCTCACCTCGAGGTCGTCGCCCCGCAGCTCGGCAACCTCGTATTGCCCGGTCTGGTCCCAGGTGAGCAGCACGTCGAGGAGGTCGCTGTCGATCACGATGTACTCGATGTCGACGGCGGCGCGGGCGGTGAATCTGCGGGGCAGGCCCGGGGAGAGCGCGGCGCGCGCCTCGGGGCTGCCGGCGCGGACGGTTCCGATCGCCCGGTCCTCGGCGCGGAACTCGACGCTGCCCGAGACGAGATAGTAGGTGCGCTTCTCGCTGTCGCCTTCCTTGAACAAGATGCGCCCGGCGCCCAGCGAGCGGATCTGGGTCTTGCGCGCGAGCGCATGCAGATTTTCGGCTTTCAGGCCGTCGAGCGGCGAGAAAGTCCTCAGGATCGGCAGATCGATTGGGCGTTCGTCCATCGCTTAAATCGGTGACCTACGAGTATTGAGCCCCACGTTTTTTGCAGTAAATCCTACCATACGTGATCGGAGCCCCGGCCGCGGCGTGATCAAGATCAGGAGGCCAGGAGCTGCCAGCCGGGATCCGGCCGGAAGCGCTCCCCGTATCGCTGCGTCAGCTCCGCGAGCCGCGCGATGACGTTGGCGATGCCGCGCGACCGGGCGTACTGGAGGGGGCCGCCGCGGAAGGGCGCAAAACCGGTTGCGAATATGGCCCCGGCGTCGAGGATGTCCGCGTCCGCCACCACCCCTTCCCGCAAGGCGGCGACCGCCTCGTTGAGCATCGGCAGGATCATGCGGTCCTCGAGGTCGGCTGGTACCGGGTAATCCTTCGTCTCGCCCTTCATCGGCTTGCCGTCGTGCCAGACGTAAAAGCCTGCGCCGGTCTTGCGGCCGAGCTTTTTCTGCTCGACCAGCCGCGCGAGGACATCGGGCACCCGCCGGTGGAACGCCTCGGCGAGCACGCGCCCGACGTGGAGCGACACATCGAGGCCGACCACGTCGGTGAGCTCGATCGGCCCCATCGGCATGCCGAAATTCTCGGCAACCTGGTCGATCACGGGCGCCGGGATGCCGCTCTCGAAGGCAAACAGGGCTTCGTTCACGTAGGGGCTCAGAATGCGATTGACGACGAAGCCCGGCGCGCTCTTGCATGGCAGCGGCAGCTTGTCGAGCTTGCGCGTGAATCGGAGCGCGTTCTGTACCGTCTCCTTGTCCGTGGCCGCGCCCTCGATCACCTCGACGAGCTGGAGCTGGGTCACGGGATTGAAGAAATGCACGCCGACGAGCCGGCTGGGCGATGCAAGCCTCTCCGCCAGCGCCTCGATCCGGATGCTCGAGGTGTTGGTGGCGAGCAGGGCGCCCGGCTTCATCCGGGGCTCGAGCCGGGAGTACAGGCTGCGCTTGGCATCCAGGCTCTCGACGATGGCCTCGATGACCACGTCCGCGTCAGCCGCGCCGGCCCCGTCGAGGTCCATGCGGAGGCGGGCGGCCGCGGCCGCGGCGGCGGCCGGATCCTTGATACGCTTGCCGAAGAATCCGCGGGCACGGTCGAGCGCCGGCCGCACCAGCTCCTCCGACTGATCCTGGAGCGTGACCTCCAGTCCGCGGAAGGCGCACCACGCGGCGATGTCGCCGCCCATCACGCCCGCGCCGACGACGTGCACGCGCCGAAATTCCACCGGCGACTTGCCGCCGAGCGCCTTCATTCGATCCTGAAGCATGAACACGCGAACGAGGTTGCGCGAGGTCGGCGTGCACATGAGGCGGCCGATCGAGACCGCCTCGGCGTCGTAGCTCGCGTCTCCCACCGCGCCGTGGGCCTGCCAGAGATCCAGGATCGCATAGGGCGCGGGATAGTGCTCGCGCCGCACCTTCGCTCTCAACGCGGCCGAGGCCTGGCGCGCGACGAAGGGCCGCAGCGCGCTCATGTTCAGCAGCTTGTCGACGAAGGGCGCGGTGCGCCGGGGAGGCGACTTCAGCAGCAACGCCTTGGCGCGTTGGTGAAGCTCTGCCGGGGGAGCCAGCTCGTCGATCAGGCCGACCGCGAGAGCCTCCTGTGCCCGATACGGCTTGCCTTTCAGCATGAGATCGAGAGCCGGCCGTGCGCCGATGAGGCGCACGGCGCGGACCGTTCCGCCGAACCCCGGATGGATGCCGAGCTGCACCTCCGGCAGTCCCAGCGACAAGCTGGCGTCATCGGCGCCGACGCGGTAGCTGCAAGCGAGCGCAAGCTCCAGCCCGCCTCCCAGCGCGTAGCCGTGAATCGCGGCGACGCTGCGGAAGGGCAGATCCTCGAGCCGCTTCAAGATCGCCTGGCCGGCGCGGATCAGAGCCTCCGCATCGTCGGGGGTCCTGACCTTCAGGAACTCCTTGATGTCCGCTCCTGCGATGAAGCCGCCCCTCTTCGCCGAGCGGATCACCAAGCCCGCGGGCTTGGCCTTCGCCAGCTCGTCGATGCGTGCGTCGAGATCGCGCAGCACCGCGGAGGACAGCACGTTCGCGGAGGCGCCGGGCATGTCGACCGTCAGCCATGCGACGTTGTCGGCGTCGACCTCGATCGACCAGGAGCGGAGGTCGGCCATCAGGCGGCCTCGAGCGCGTGGGTGTTGACGGTGAAGTCGCAGATCAGCGGCAGGTGGTCGGAAAACTGCACGTCCGGGATCTCGAAGCGGTGCACGTCGATCTGTCGGCTGTGCAGGATGAAATCCAGCTCCTTGCGCGGGCTGCGGCTCGGGTAGGAAGGCAGGCGCTCGGCGTTGGCGCTGGTGAGCCCGGCCGCCTGCGTGAACAGATACAGCTCGTGGTCGCCCCAGTAGGTGTTGAAATCGCCCGCCACGATCACCGGCTTGCTGGTCTTGCGCACGAGGTCGTACAGATACCGCAGCTGATACTGGCGGTGGCGGAATTTGAGCGACAGATGCACCAGGAATATCGCCACATCGTCGAGCTCCAGCTCGATGATCAGCCGCTTGATGCCCGTGTCGAAGTAATGGAAGCGCTCGCCGCGCACCCGGGGAGCGGCCAGGAACGCGTTCGCCTGCTTGCGCACGATCGGCACCATCTGGTTGACCGAGGACACGCCGTATTTGCATTCGAAGGTCGAATAGTGGCCGAGCGAACGGGCGATGAAATCGGCCTGGTTGACCATGCCGGTACGGATGGAGCCCGTGTCGACCTCGATCAGGCCGACCACGTCCGGGTCCTGGCGCTTGATGAAATCGGTGATCCGGGTCAGGACTTGCCGGCTGGAGCGAAGGTAGCCGGCGCCGGGCAAAGGCAGGTGAAACGCGGGCCCGGTACCCGTGGCATACCGGATATTGTAAATCAGCAGTCGCACCGCCCGATTGTATCGATGCCGGCCGGTTCGCGCATGACCATCGTCACGCTACACGACAAGCGATAGACTACCGTCATGTCGAGCCAGAGCAATCCCATTCGCCTGTTCGTCACTCACGCATGGATCGAGAACGACGACTACGCACGTGTATTCGAATACCTGGAAGCGCCGGGAACTTTTTACTATCGCAACACCAGCCAGCCCGAGGTGAAGCGGCCGATCGACAAGGAATCGCAGCGCGAGGATTTGCGTCGCCAAATTGCGCCGGCCGAAGTGCTGATCGTGCTGCCCGCCGTGTACGCAACGGCGCCCGATCTGGTGTTGTTCCAGATGAATTTCGCCAAGTCGGCGGACCGACCGATCGTCGCCATGGAGAATTTTGGCTCGACCGACCCCATTCCCAAGGCCATCAAGGACCTCGCCGACGAAGTGAGCCCCTGGAACGAGCGCAGCTTGATCGATGCGCTCAAGCGGCAGGCGCGTCACGAGGAAACGACCCGCTGGGATACCATCGAGTTCAAGCTGGACGACGAATTCAAGCTGGGCGACTGACCCGCGGGAAGAGCACGGGGGGCATGGGGCCAAAACGCGCGGCGGGCGCCCCTGCAGAGCTTTCCTAGTTGTTGACGAGCAGCGCCGCGGTCTCGTACTCATCCGCAACCCGGTCGATGCTGTGCAGCTGCACCACGCTGTTCGACCGGACCGCGGCGACGTTGAAGCGGCACATCTGTCCGAACATCTCGACGATCTGAGCCGCGCACTCGTCCGCTTCCTGGTTCGACATCTTGCGCACGGAGGCGGTCACGGCGTCTTCGCCGCGCATCGGCTGCACGCCCTGCAGGGCACGCATGATCTGGCCGAACGAGGCGCGCAGCTCGCTCGGCAGCTGTTCTTCGGGCAGGGCGGCAAGGTGGCGCCGGTAGGCGCTGACGAGGCGTTGTTTGATGGGGGCCGAGCGGACCAGCTCGAGCGTGGCGTAGTGGAAACATTCAACGGCGTTAATCATGACCGCCTCATTGCATTATAAAGACAAGTCTTAAAGTGATTTCGAGGCCGTTTCCGCCACCGGAATCTTGTTAAATCAAGACTCTGCAATCGGAATATACAAGACAACCATGGAAACGCAATGCGGATTTTGTCTAGTATTTGAGCAAGTCTACGAACATCGCTGAGTTATGGTTAATTCACAATAATTCAGGCTTTTTCTCGAATTATTATTAGATAGTCGTCGTAACTACCTGAATTGGCGTCGGCTTGCGTCCGGCGCCCTCCATGTGCTGCGGTCGCGCCGCTTGCCGCCGACAGCCCCCGGTCTCCAGGATGCCGAAAGTGGTCGGCGGCCGGGCTTGCGGCCCGGCTCGACGGCCAGCGATGGCTACGCGGGTTGAGCCTTGGCGAGCTCGCGCGCGGAGTGATCGGCGCCGAGCAGCATGTACACGCCCGGCACCACGAACAAGGTGAACAGGGTGCCGATGGACAGTCCCGTCGAGATGACGAGGCCGATCGCATAACGCGATGCCGCGCCCGCGCCGCCGGCGAACACCAGCGGGACGACGCCGAGCACCATGGCCGCCGTCGTCATGAGGATCGGGCGCAAGCGCGCGCTGGTCGCGGCCAGGATTGCGTCGCGCTTGGACTTGCCCGTCTCCTGCTCCTTGTTGGCGACCTCGACGATGAGGATGCCGTGCTTGCTGATGAGGCCCATGAGGGTGACGAGGCCGACCTGCGTGTAGATGTTGAGGGTGGCGCCTCCGAGCCCGAGCGAGATGAAGATGAGCGCGCCCGCGATCGACATCGGCACCGAGATGAGGATGACCAACGGGTCGCGGAAGCTCTCGAACAGGGCCGCGAGCGCGAGGAACACCACGATGATGGCGAAGCCGAAGGTGGTGAGGGCGCCGCTCGACTCCTGCACGTATTGGCGCATCTGGCCGCCGTAGTCGACCGAGTAGCCCTGCGGCAGGGTGCGCGCGGCGAGGGCTTGCAGATACTTGAGCGCTTCGTCGAGCCCGACGCCCGGGGAGAGCACGCCGGAGAGCGTCGCGGCGTTCAGCTGCTGGAAGTGGTTCAGCGTCTCCGGCACGGTCACCGAGCGGACCGTGGCGACGCTGGACAGCGGCACCGGCGACCCGCCGATCATCGCGATCGGGTAGTTGAGGAGCTGGTCGACGTTCAGGCGCTCGGTGCGCTCCACCTGGGGGATCACCTTGTACGAGCGGGTGTCCATGCTGAAGTAATTGACGTAGCCGCCGCCGAGCAGGCTGCCGAGCGCGTTGCCGACCTGGCTCATGTTGAGGCCGAGCTGGGCGGTCTTGTCGCGGTCGATCTCGATGATGGACTGCGGCTGGTCATACTTCATGTCGTTGTCGAAAAACATGAACAGGCCGCTCTTCAAGGCGGTGCCGAGGAACTCGGTGGACACCTCGTTCAAGCGCGCGGCCGGCTCGGTGGTCTTGATGGCGAACTGGATCGGATAGCCGAAGGCGCCGGGCAGCGAGGGCGGCTGGAACACGCCGATGCGTGCGCCGGCGATGCCGTTGACACGTTGCTGCAGCAGCTGCTGGATCTTGTTCGCGTCCAGCTTGCGCTTGTTGCGCGGCGGCAGATTGACGCCGGCGATGCTGAAACCCGGCGCGTCGACCTGGAACACGTGATCGGGCTTGGTGTTCTTGACGATCACGTCGAAGAGTTGCTGGTCGTAGAGCGTCTTGCGTTGCAGGGTGGCGTTGGGCGGTAGCACCGGCGACATGATCACGAAGGCCTGGTCTTCCTGCGGCGCGAGCTCGCTCTTCGAGGTCTTGTACAGGAACACGATGGAGCCGAGCACCAGCAGCACCAGCACGGCCGTGACCGGGGTGTACAAAAGGCTCCGGTCGAGGCGTCTCAGGTACCCGGCGCGGAACGCATCGAAGCGCCTGTCGATGTAGCGGACGAAGCGCGTCTCCCAGCCCGCATCGTCGGTGCGGTGCGGCTTCAAGAGGCGCGCGCACATCATCGGCGAGAGCGTCAGCGCGATGACCGCGGAGACGGTCACGGCCCCTGCGAGCGTGAAGGCGAACTCCACGAACAGCGCGCCGGTGAGGCCGCCCTGGAAGCCGATGGGCACGAAGACCGCGAGCAGCACCGCCGTCATCGCGACGATCGGGCCCGCCAGCTCGCGGGCGGCGAGCGACGCGGCCGCGACGGGCGCCATGCCGCCCTCGAGATGCCGGTTGACGTTTTCCACCACGATGATGGCATCGTCGACGACCAGGCCGATGGCGAGCACCAGCGCGAGCAGCGTCAACAGGTTGATGCTGAACCCGAGGGCCAGCATGATCGCAAGGGTTCCGACCAGCGACAGCGGAATGGCGACCACCGGGATCAGCACGGAGCGCGGCGATCCCAGGAACACGAAGATCACCAGCATGACGATGACCAGCGCCTCGACCAGCGTCAGCTCCACCTCATGGATCGAGTCGTTCACGAAGTCGGTCGAATCGTAGATGATCTGGCCTTGCAAGCCCTCGGGCAGCTGCGAGTGGATCTCCGGGAACACCGCCTTCACGCCGTTGATCACGGTCAGGAGGTTGGCGTTCGGGGCGATCTGGATGCCGACGAACACGCCGTCCCGGCCGTCGAAGGCGACGCGTGCCTCGTAGCTGTCGGCGCCGAGCGAGACCGTGGCCACGTCGCTCAGGCGCACGTTCGCGCCGTTCACCTGCTTGATGACCAAATTGCGGAACTCGCCGAGCGAGTGCAGGCTCGTGGTCGAGGTCAACGTGACCTGCACCATCTGGCCCTTGGTGTTGCCGACCGCGGAGATGAAGTCGTTGTTGAGCAGCGCCTGCGACACGTCCGCGGCCGTCAGGCCGTAGGAGGCGAGCTTCTGCGGATCGAGCCAGGCGCGCAGCGAGAAATACTGGCCGCCGAGGATCTCGGCGGTCTGGACCCCCTCGATCGCCTGCAGCTTCGGCTGCACCACGCGCTGCAGGTAATCGGTGATCTGGTTGCGCGCCAGGGTGTCGGATGCGAATCCCATGTACATCGCGTCCGTGGTCTGTCCGACCTTGACGCTGATGGCCGGCTGTTGCGAGCCGATCGGCAGCCGGTTCAACACCGAGTTGACCTTGATGTTGATCTCGGCGGCCGCCTTGGACGTGTCGTAGTTCTGGCGCAGGTTCACCGTGATGGTGCTGACCCCGCTCTGGCTGGTCGAGGTCATGTAATCGATGCCGTTCGCCTGGGCGACGGCGGCCTCGATCGGCGTCGTGATGAATCCCGCGATGGAGTCGGGGTCCG
>DATAUO010000243.1:0-10338 GCA_036268215.1 Steroidobacteraceae bacterium | reverse complement strand
CATCCCCGCGGCTTCCGCATGGCTGAATCCATAGACGCCGACCAGAACGAGCACATGCCGCGCGCCTTCAGGCAGGCCGGCGATGGCGCGCTCCAGGTCGAGCGGCGGCGCGCTGCCCGGGTCCTCGACATCGGGGAGCCCGTGCGCCGGCTCCGCCACCTCCCGCACCACGCGCAGCCCGCGCCGCCTCGAGAGCACGGTACGGACCGCGATCCGATGCAGCCAGGTCGAGAAGCGGCTGCGCTGCTCGAACTTTCCGAGCGCGCGCCACGCGGCGACGAAGGATTCCTGCGTGCAATCCTCGGCCGCCTCGCGCTGTCCGGTGAGGCGCAGGCACAACCCGAACACGCGGGGCGCGAATTGGCGATAGAGGCTCTCGAAGGCGTTCAGGTCGCCGCCGGCGGCGGCCGATATGAGGTCATGGGGCTCGGCCGCAGGGCCGGCGGCCGGATCGGCCGCCGCCATGGCATCGAGCACCTGTGACATTCCGCCCATGCGTTCGTTCTCCTCGGGAACTTGGAGGGAAGCACACGCGAAAAGGTTTGAGTTGTCCATGCGCGCGCATCCCTGCGCGCGACTTTCGCCAACGGGCGCCCTGACGATCACATCCGTGCTGCCGGGCGTCGCAGGTATTATCAGGCTGCGAGCCGGGAGCATCGCTGCCGGACTCGGCAGGCCCGCGGCACTTATGTCAAGACGGCCTATTTGAGCTCGATCTCGATGAATTTGAATTCGTGCTCGTCGGCATTGATGACGTTGTGGGCGACCCCGCCGGCCGCGTGACCCTCGCCGTGGTCACCTGCACCCTCGCTCGAGCCTTCACCATCGATTTCACCTCGTATTGCGGCATGCTAAGGTCGCAGAAAGCTCAGGGAGCCCTCCAAGATGCGCATCATACGGTCCGCAGCGGCAATTGCCGGCGTCCTCGTCTGCCTCGGCCCGGCCTCGGCCGGCGCGGCGTCGCACCGCGATGAGCGCGTTTACCGCGCCGCGGAAGCGCATCGCGCCGACGAGCTCGCGCTGCTCGAGCAGATCGTGAACGTCGATTCGGGAACGGGGGATGTCGCCGGGGGCGAGAAGGTCGCGGGGATCCTGGGCGAGCGCATGCGCGCGCTCGGCGCCGAGGTGCACACCGAGGCCGCGGAGATACCCGACCTTCCTCCGAGCCTCGTGGGCGTGTGGCACGGCACCGGCAAGGCCCGCATCCTCGTCATCGCGCACCTGGACACGGTTTTCGGGCCGGGGACGGCCGCCCAACGCCCCTTCGGCATCGAGGGCAATCGGGCGCACGGCCCCGGCGTCGGAGACGAGAAGGCGGGCGTGGTCAATGCCATCACGTCGCTCGCGGTTCTGCACGACCTCAAGTTCGCGGACTATTCGACCTTGACGTTGCTGATCGACGATAGCGAGGAGCGCGGGTCGCCGGGATCGACGGCCTTGATCACCGCGCTCGCGAAGCAGAATCAGGTCGAGCTCAACATGGAGCCGGGCGACCCGCCCGACGCCCTGACCGTATGGCGCAAAGGCTCGAACAACATCCATGTCGAGGTGAGCGGACGCGCCGCACACGCCGGAATGGCGCCGCAGGACGGCCGCAACGCCGCGGCCGAGCTGCTTCATCAACTCGGCGAAGTGCAGAATGCGTTCCCGCACTCGGGCGACGGCATCACGGTCAATCTGACCTTATTGAGGGCAGGTGAGCGCACCAACATCATTCCGGACCATGCCGAGGCCGTGCTCAACGTGCGCTTCCGGCGGCCCGGGGACTTCGACACCGTATTCGCGCGGATCGAGACGGCCGCGAAGAGCGTCGAAGTGCCGGATACCCGCGTGACCGTCACTCACGGGATCGGCTACCCGCCGCTCGCCGAGAATGGCGGGATCGACGCGCTCGCCTCGCGGGCACAACGAATCTACCGTGAGCTCGGCAAGACGCTGACGCTGTCGGGGAACGGCGGGGCGTCGGAGTCGGCGCTCGCGATGAGGGCGGGCACGCCCGCGCTCGATGGGCTCGGACTGGTCGGCGGGGATTTCCACACGGACCACGAATGGATCGATCTCGACTCGCTGCTCCCGCGCCTCTATCTCATGAGCCGCCTGCTCATGGATATCTCGGCCTCGCCGCCCGCCGCCACGCATTAGGCTTGCCGCGTCCGCGGCTCCTCCGGTGTCGTGAAGCGCGGACGCTTCCAGATGTCCGACACATGCTGTAGGGCTCTTCCGACTGCGTTCAGCCGCGCGTTCCCTCATAGTCCGGCCGCATGAGCGTCATGCAAGGTGTTGCTGCGGATGCGGAGGGCATGGCCCTCGCGCGATTCAACGATTTGTTCGTGGTCCTCGAGGACCTCATCAAGCGCGTCGCCGATACGGACGATCCGGACATCCGGCACAAGCGCGCGGAAGTGCGCGAGAAGCTGGTTCGGCTGGAGCACGACACCTCGCCGATCAGCGAGTGCGCGCGCGGCATCGGGCGCGAAGGAGCCCCGGCAGCGGCGGTCGCGCTGGCCGCGCCCGCCGCCGTCCCGCAGCCGCGCGAGCACGCGATGAGCGAGCCGATGCTCACCGCCGCGCTGGCCGGTGCGGCCTTCACCCTGACGCTGATCAGCGCACGCTGAGCCTGCCGCCGACGCCCGCGCGCCGTAGCAGACCGGGCCTCCCGCCGACGCCGGCGCGCCGTAGCACACCGGGCCTCCCGCCGACGCCCGCGCGCCGTAGCACACCAGGCCTTCCGCCGACGGCGACGCGTCGCGCGACCTCCCGTCCGCCACCCACGACTTCGGCGCATTCCCACGCATGATCGCGCGTCTGGAGAGATGACCGGAACGCGGCCTGGAGGGTAGCGTCCCACGATCGCAATCTCCGGAGCCGCCGTGCCAGACCTGAATTCATCCCAGCCGGCCTTGCGGCGAGCCGCGGCGCCGATGCTCGCGGCCAAGATCGCTGGAACCATCGTCCTGGTGCTCCTGGTGCTGATCGCCGCTGTGGCGCTGCTGCCGGATTCCTTCTGGAAATGGGCGATCCGCCGAGAGATCCACGCACAGACCGGCCGCACGGCGACCATCGCGGGGCCGGTCCATGTCCACGTCTTTCGATGGAATCCCGAGCTCACGGTCGAAGGGCTCACGATCGAGAATGCCGACTGGGCGCGCCGCGTGCCGCTCCTGTCTCTCCGCCGCGTGGAACTGACCGTGCATCTGCCCTCGCTGCTGCACGGCGACCTCATCATCCCCCGCCTGATCATCGAGCAGCCCCGGATCGACATCGAGCGGGATGCCTCCGAGCGGGTTAACTTCGACATCACGCCTGCGGTGAAACGCAAGGCCCGCCCCAACAAGCCGGCTCGCATACCCGTCATCAAGCAGCTGCGGCTGAGGGACGGCGTGCTCTCGATCAGCGATGCCGCGCGCAAGCTGCGCTTCGACGGGAGCCTCGCGGTCGAAGCCGCGGCGGATTCTACGGGTATCGGTGCCTTGCAGGTTCACGGCAAGGGCACCCTCAACGGGAAGCCGTTCGAGCTCGAGTTGAAAGGAGATCCGCTGCTCCAGGTGGATCACGCCCATCCCTACACGTTCGCCGCCTCGCTCCACGCCGCCGACATCAAGCTCGACACGCACGTGGTGATCCCGCACCCGTTCGATCTGGGCAGCATGCAGGCCCGGTTCGACATTTCGGGGCGGGATCTCGCGGACGTGTACTACCTTACCGCGCTGGCCCTGCCGAACACGCCGCCCTACCAAGTCTCGGGCACCCTCGGGCGGAACGGTGAATCGATCCGAATCGAGGACTTTCACGGGCGGCTGGGGGGCAGCGACATCGCGGGCCTCGTCAAGGTCGACATGACCCATGACCGGCCCAAGCTCGAGGCAAAGCTCACCTCGAAACAGCTCAGGCTTGCCGACCTCGGTGCCCCTTTGGGCACTCAGGCGCCGATGGCCGAGCAATCCACGATCAAGCCGAACGCATCTCCCAAGACGCAAAAGGCGCCGCCGGCTGCCGGGACGGACGCGGATTCCGCGCTGCTGATGCCCGACGCCGATCTGCAGGTGGATCGCGTGAGAGCCATGGATGCCGACGTGACGCTCGATGCCTCGTCCGTGCTCACCGCGAAGATGCCCGTGCAAAAGCTGAGCTTCCACCTCGTGCTCGACAACGGCAGGCTGACCCTCGATCCGCTGGCCTTCACGCTCCCTCAAGGACAGTTCGGCGGCTCGGTCGCCATCGATGCGCGAGGCGCCGTACCGCAGACCGATCTCGACATGAAATTGAGCAACGTGGACATGGCGCATCTCATGCCCAAAGGGAGCAGCGCCCCGCCCCTGCAAGGGGAGCTGCTCGGCCGGATCCGGCTGCACGGAACGGGTACCTCCGTGCACAAGACGGCGGCGACCGCGAGCGGCGACCTCACGCTGGTCGTCCCCCACGGCGAGGTGCCGGCCGCGTACGCCGAGCTGACCGGCATCGATCTGCGCGGGCTCGGATTGTTCCTCACCAAGAAGGATGCGAGGACCGAGATCCGCTGCGGAGCGGCGAACCTGCACGCCGAGCATGGAGACTTCAAGGCCACCCGCATGTTGTTCGACACCACCGACGTGCTCATCACGGGCAGCGGCCACATGGAGATGCAATCCGAGCGGCTGGATTTCGCCCTGCGCGGCGAGCCGAAGAAGATGCGGCTGGTGCGGCTGCGCGCGCCGATCACCTTGAAGGGCACCCTGCTTCATCCCAAGGTCGGCGTCGACGCCGGCCACGCGCTCGCGCAGGCCGGGGGCGCGGCGGCCCTCGGCGCCGTGCTCACGCCGTTCGCCGCGGTGCTCGCCTTCGTCGATCGCGGGCTCGCGAAGAATGCCGACTGCGCCGCCGTGCTGGCGCAGGCCGGTGATAATGTCGATCGCACCACCCATTGAGAGGTCCCATGGCACAGAGAGCGTTGTGGCGCGGCGCCATTTCCTTCGGGCTCGTCCACGTCCCCGTGGAGATGTTCTCGGCCACGCGGGAGCACTCCCTCAAGATGCATTTCCTCGACAGCCGCGATTTCTCTCCGGTCGGGTATGAGCGCATCAACAAGTCGACCGGCAAGGCGGTCGACTGGGGGCACATCGTCAAGGGCTTCGAGTACGCGAAGGACCAGTATGTCGCGCTGTCGGATGCCGACTTCAAGCACGCCAACGTCAGGGCGTCCGAGACCATCGACATCGCGAGCTTCACCGAGTCCGCCGGGCTTTCGCCCCTCTACTACGACACGCCCTACTATCTCCTGCCGGGAAAGGGCGGCGAGAAGGTGTATCGATTGCTGCGCGAGGTGCTCGCGGCCGAGCGCAAAGCGGCCGTCGCGACCTTCGTGATGCGCGGCCGCGGGCATCTCTGCGCGGTGGTCGCAGGAGAGGACGTGCTGACGCTGATCACGCTGCGCTTCCCCGCCGAGATCCTGGCCGCCCCGCAATCCGCGGCTCGCGGCGCCCCGCGCGCGGGCATCAAGGAAAGCGAGCTCGCCATGGCGCGAAAGCTGGTGGAGGAAATGACCGCTCCTTGGAAGCCGGAGCGGTTCCGCGACACCTACCGCGAGGATCTGATGAGGCGCATCAAGGAAAAGATCCGCAGGAAGCAGACCCACGTGCTGACGACCGAGGAGCCGCCCGAGCCGCGGCCGAAAGCCGAGGTCATCGACCTCATGGACGCGCTGCGCAGCAGCCTGAAGCTGCGCGCCAAGCACGGCGCCCGCGCCGCCCCCGCCAAACGGGCGAGCAAGCGTGCCTGACGGTCGAATCCTACATGGATCCCGCCCGCGCACGGATGCAGGCCGGGGTCGATCCGCCCTATCCTCGCAGCGACCGCCAAGAGAGCCTTGATGCAGTCAACTCAACCCGGAGTATCCGTGACCCACGAGGGCAGCTGGCAGTTCGCGCTCGATGCTGCCGGCATGGGAAGCTGGGAGCTCGACATCGCGACGGGCGAAATGCGCCGCTCGCCGCGGCACGACCAGATATTCGGCTATGAAACCTTCCAGCGGCGCTGGAACACGACCCGCGCGCTGGCGCACTTCCTGCCGGAGGATCGCCAGCGGCTCAAGCATGCACTGGCCGAAGCGAGGCTCACCGGATCGATCGACGTCGAGGCGCGCATCAAGCGCGCTTCGGATCATGAGGTCCGCTGGTTGCACGTCCGCGGCCAGACGGCCTATGAGCGCGAGATTCCCGTGCGCATCGCGGGCGTGATCTCCGACGTGACGGAGCGCCGGGGCGTGGAGGAGCGGCTGCGCCAGGCCCAGCGCCTCGAGGCCCTGGGCCAGCTCACCGGCGGTGTCGCGCACGACTTCAACAACCTGCTGCAGGTGGTCTCCAGCGGCCTGCAGGTCATCGGGGGCACGAGCGAGCCCGCGCGCCACGAGCGCGTGGTCGCCTCGATGAGGCGAGCGGTCGAGCACGGCGCCGGCCTTTGCCGCCAGCTCCTCGCCTTCTCGCGCCGGCAGCCGCTCCGTCCGGAGCCGGTGGACCTCGCACGCCTGATCGGCGGGATGCGCGAAATGCTGGGGCGCAGCTTGCGCGGCGACGTGACGGTCAAGATGGAATTTGCCCAGCGTCTGTGGCCCGTTGAGATCGATGCGGGCGAGATGGAGCTGGTGCTGCTGAATCTGGCCTTGAACGCCCGCGACGCGCTGCCCGCGGGCGGCACGATCACGATCCGCGCGTACAACATGCCCGCCCTCGGCGATCACGAGCTCGCCGGCGACTACGTGCGCATCGACGTGATCGACGGCGGCTCGGGCATGACGCCCGAAGTGCTGGCACATGCCTTCGAGCCGTTCTTCACCACCAAGGAGGTCGGCAAGGGCTCGGGGCTCGGTCTCGCACAGACGCATGGATTCGCCCGTTCGTCGTCGGGCGCGGTGCGCATTCAGAGCGCGCGCGGGATCGGCACGACGGTGTCCTTGTATCTGCCCCGCGCGCTCAAGCAGCCGCAGGCGCCGGCCGGCGCGTCCGAAGGGCCGGCGGAGGAGCCGCCCGGAATGCCCGCCGCGCAGGTGCTGGTGGTGGAGGACGATGACGAGGTGGCCGCGCTGACCGTCGAAATGATCCATCAACTCGGGTACGATACCACCCGGGTGTCGAGCGCCGAGGCGGCGCTCGGAGCCCTCGCGGACCAACGCTCGGTGGACATCGTATTCTCCGATTTCATGATGCCCGGTATGAATGGGATCGAGCTCGCGGAGGAGATCCGACGCCGCCGGCCGAACCTTCCCGTACTGTTGACCAGCGGCTTCGCCGATGCCGCCCGCCGCAGCGCCGGCGCCCAGCCCATCAGGATCATTCCCAAGCCCTACCGCATGGACGAGCTGCGTGACGCGCTGTCGTCCGCGACGCAGGATGCGGGCCGGGCTCACTGAGCTCCCCTAGTGCAGGGGGTGGTGGTGTGTCCCGCCTGCGACCTGGCGCATCGCCGGGCCGATTCGCCGCTGCGCGGCAGGCTCGAATGCGTGCGCTGCCGCGCGCCGCTGATGCGTCCGGATCGGGCGCCGATCGATACCGCCATCGCCATCGCGCTCTGCGCCCTCGTGCTGTGGACGCTCACCAACGTCTATCCGCTGGTCGCGATGCAGGTCAACGGCGCCACTCGCACGACCACGCTCGCGGGCGCGGCGCAGGGGCTGTATGCACAAGGCTTTCGCTCGCTCGCGGCCCTCGTGCTCCTGACCACCGTGATCGCGCCCGCCCTTCAGATCGGCGCCCTGCTGTACGTGCTCATCCCCCTGCGCCGCGGGCGGCGCGCGCCCCATCAGAACACGGCCATCCGCGTGCTCACGCAGGTACGGGGCTGGACCTTCATCGAGGTGTTCATGCTGGGAACCCTGGTCGCCCTGGTGCGCCTCGCGAAATTCGCCGCCATCGCGCCCGGGGTGTCGCTGTGGGCATGCGGGCTGCTCATGATGGCGCTCGCCGCTCTGGTGAGCATCGCCACCCCCGAGCAGCTGTGGCGCTGGGTGGAGCAGCAGCGGCGATGAGCCCGCCGGCCACCGGACGCAGTCTCGGCCTGCTGGTATGCCTGACCTGCCGCGCCACGGTGCGCGACACCCAGGCGCCGTTCCAACGCTGCCCGCGCTGCGAGGCGCCGATCCATCGGCGCAAGCCGCACAGCCTGGCGCTGACCGCGGTCCTGCTGCTCGCGGCCGCGGTTCTCTACGTACCCGCGAACGTGCTGCCGGTGATGGACACGCGGACTTTCTTCGACAACGAGAGCGACACCATCATGAGCGGCGTCCTGGTGCTGCTGCACTCGGGATCCTGGCCCATCGCGGTGCTGGTGTTCATCGCAAGCATCGTGGTGCCGCTGCTCAAGATCATCGCCCTCGGGGTCCTTTGGTGGACGGCCTGGCGGCGCTATCGCGGCCGCCGCCTGCAGCGCACGCAGCTCTACCGGATGCTGGAGTTCATCGGGCGCTGGTCCATGCTCGACATCTACGCGGTGTCGCTGCTCGCCACCCTGGTGCAAATCCAGTCGTTTGCGTCCATCATCGTCGGCTGGGGCGCCTGGGCGTTCGCCGCGGTGGTGGTGCTGACCTTGTTCGCGGCGCGCACGTTCGATGAGCGTCTACTCTGGGATCCTGCATGACCGAACCGCCAAGCCCTGCACCGGACTCGCTGCCCGAAGCCGTGCCCGCGCGCTCGCGCTGGGATGGACTGCCGCTGATCTGGATATTGCCGATCGTGGTGGTCCTGGCGGGCGCCTTCGTCGTCGTTCACGAAAAGCTCGCCGAGGGCACCGGCATCGAGATCACCTTCCTATCCGCCGAGGATCTCGAGGCGAACAAGACCAAGATCCGCTACAAGGACGTCGAGATCGGCGAGGTGCGCGACATCCACGTCTCCAAGGACCGCAAAGGCGTGGTCGTCGACGCGGTCATCCATCGCGATGCCAGCGATTACCTGCTCGAAGACACGCGTTTCTGGGTCGTGCGGCCGCGAATCTCGGCCGCGGGGGTCACCGGGCTCGGCACCCTGGTCACGGGCGCGTACATCAGCGTCGCGATCGGTGCCTCCAAGACCGCCAGCAAGCATTTCGTCGGCCTGGAGACCCCTCCCATCGTCACGTCCGATCTGCCCGGCCGGGAATTCGTGCTGCATTCGGAGGATCTCGGCTCGCTCGGCATCGGCTCTTCCGTGTTCTACCGCCACATCGTCGCGGGTCAGGTGGTCGGGTACGAACTCGACCCGGGCGGCGGCGGCGTGACCGTCAAGGTGTTCATCAACGAGCCTTTCGACCGCTACGTGACGGGCGCGACCCGCTTCTGGGAAGCGAGCGGCATCGACATGTCGGTGGGAACCAACGGCGTCAAGCTGCACACGGAGTCGCTCACCTCGATCCTGCAGGGCGGCGTCGCATTCCGTGCGCTGCCCGGAGCGCCGCCGGCCTCGGTGCCCGCGGACACGACCTTCGTCCTCTACGACGACGAGGACCGGGCCATGCAGCCCACCGAAACCGAGATCCGCAGCTTCGTGATGTTCTTCAAGGGATCGCTGCGCGGACTTTCGCCGAGCGCGCCCGTCGAGCTTCACGGCATCTCGGTCGGGGAAGTGCGGGGCGTGAACGTCGAGTACGATCCCGAATCGGGCACGCTGCGCTTTCCGGTCACGGTCGATCTCTACCCGCAACGCATCCGCGGCGCCAAGGCGGGGGCAGCGGCGCCCGCCTCGCAGCAGACGGAGGACCGCGCCAGCCGCAAGCTGATCGACAGCCTGGTCAAGCGCGGCGTGCGGGCGGAGCTGCGCACCGGCAATCTCCTGACAGGCCAGAAGTACGTGGACATGGACCTGCATTCGGACGCCCCGGCCGAGACGGTTTGGTGGGACGCGGATCCCCCGATATTCCCGACCGTCTCCAACGGTCTCGATGAGATCCAGGATTCCATGGCGAGCATCGCCCGAAAGCTTCAGAAGGTCCCGTTCGACCAGCTGTCCTATCGATTGATGTCGACGCTGAGCGCCCTGGAAGCGACGTTGAAGGATACCGACGCGCTGATGCACCACGTCAACAGCGACATCGCGCCGCAGGTGGAGGCAACGCTGGCCGAGACCAAGGAGGCGATGCAGAACGCCAAGGAGCTGCTCGGCAAGGACGCGCCGCTGCAGAGCGACCTCGGTTCGACGCTGCTGCAGCTCGCGCGCGCGGCCAGGTCGATCAGCGCCCTGGTCGACTATCTGGAGCGTCACCCCGAGTCGCTGATCCGCGGGAAACCCGGAGAGTCACCATGAAGCCTCACGCCTCCCGTACCGCGGCGGCGATCATCCTGGCCGCTTGCCTGGCCATCGCGGCGGCCGGCTGCGCCTCGACTCACCCCGATCACTT
>DATAUO010000242.1:0-19646 GCA_036268215.1 Steroidobacteraceae bacterium | reverse complement strand
ACCACGGTGACGCCGCCGCAATCGTGGATTGTCGCGAGCCCCAGCGCGCCGTCCTCGTTCGCTCCGGTCAGAATGACCCCGAGCAGCCGGTCGCCGTACACCTCTGCGGCCGACTCGAACAACACGTCGATCGACGGGCGCGAATTGTGCACCGGATCGTCCGCCGAGAGCGAGAGCTGCGGCCCCCGGTCGAGCAGCAGGTGATAGTTCGCCGGGGCGAAGTAGACCGTGCCGGGCGCGACCGGCTCCTTGTCCTCCGCCTCGCGCACGGGCAGCGCGCATTTTCGCGCGAAAATCTCCGGGAGGAGGCTCGGCTTGTCGCGCGGCAGATGGATCACGATGAACACGGGCGCGCGCAAGCCCAAGGGCAGCGCCGGAAGCAGCACGGACAGCGCCTCGATACCGCCGACCGAGGCGCCCATCACGACGGCGTCGATGCGCCCGCGCAGGCTCTCGTAGCGGGTCATATCCCACCCCGCTTCTGAAAGATGCGCTCGTCGCGCGCGATGTCGATGAAGGCGTCCGAGTGCGATGAGAAGCGCAGCGACTCCTTGGCCCCGAGGCCGAGAAAGCCCTGCCGGCACAGCGACTCGCGGAACAGGCCCAGAGCACGATCCTGGAGGGGGCGGTCGAAGTAGATGAGCACGTTGCGGCACGACACGAGCTGCACCTCGGCGAACACGCTGTCGGTCGCGAGGCTGTGATCGGAGAATACGATGTGGTCCTTCAAGGCCTTGTCGAACACCGCCCGGCCATAAGCCGCGGTGTAGTAGTCCGAGAGCGATGTGATGCCGCCCGCCTTCTGGTGATTGAGCGTGAAGCCCGCCATGCGGTCCACCGCATACACGCCGGCCGCGGCCCTCTGCAGCGTGTGCGGGTTGATGTCGGTGGCGTAGATCAGCGTTCGGTCGAGCAGCCCTTCCTCCTCCAGCAGAATCGCGAGCGAATACGCCTCCTCCCCCGCGCTGCAACCGGCGACCCATATCTTGAGCGACGGATACGTCCGCAGCATCGGCAACACGTCGCGGCGCAGGCTCGCGAAAAAAGCCGCATCACGAAACATGTCGCTCACCTGCACGGTGAGGAAATCGAGGAGCGCCGGAAAGACCTCTGCCTCGTGCACGACCCGATGCTGGAGCTTCGAGAGGGTCGTGCACTCGAAGCGGATCATCGCCGTCTTGAGGCGGCGCCGCAAGGATGCTTGCGCGTAGCCGCGAAAGTCGTAGTGGTAGGTATGATAGATGGCGTCGATCAACAGGTGGAATTCGATCTCGAATTCTTTGCCGTAGTGGACGGGCGCGCCTATTTCGGCATCCATACGCGCACCAACGACAAGAGCTTTTCCACGTCCAGGGGCTTCGCGATGTAGTCGTTGGCGCCGGCCGTCAGGCACTTCTCCTGGTCGTCCTTCATGGCCTTGGCAGTGAGCGCGATGATCGGCAGGCTGCGCCACTCGGGACGCTTGCGGATCTCGCGCATGGCGGTGAGCCCGTCCATCACGGGCATCATGATGTCCATCAGCACGAGGTCGATGCCCTTGCCGGGCGGCGGCAGGGCCGCGCCGAGCGCGTCCAGCGCCTCGCGGCCGTTTCGCGCGATCGACAGCTGCACGCCCTTCGGCTCGAGCACGCTGGACAGCGCGAAGATGTTGCGCACGTCGTCCTCGACGATCAGGATCCTGCGCCCGTCGAGTCCCGCCTCGCGGTCCCGCACGGCTCGCAGCATCTGCTGCCGCGCAAGCGGTAGTTTCGCCTCGACCTGGTGCAGGAACAGCGTGACCTCGTCCAACAGGCGCTCCGGCGACCGCGCGTCCTTGATGATGATGGACTTGGAGAAGCGGCGCAGCCGTTGCTCCTCGTCGCGGGTCAGCGAGCGCCCGGTGTAGACGATGACCGGCGGAAACGCCACGTCCTCCTGCCGGGACATCTTCTCGAGCAGATCGTAGCCCGAGAGGTCGGGCAGATTGAGGTCCATCACCATGCAGTCGAAGGTGGTCTTCTTGAGCTCCTCCAGCGCATCGCCCGCGCTCGGGACCGCCGTCAGCCGCACATCGTCGCTTGCGAGCAGCTGGCAGATGCTCTCGCGCTGGCGCGGGTCGTCCTCGACCACGAGCACGTGGCGGACGTTCTGCGCGAACTTCGCCTCCATCCGCTTCAACGCCTCCATCAGTTGCTCGCGCTGCGCGGGCTTGAGCACGAAACCGATGGCGCCGAGCTCCAACACCTCGCGCTTGTAGTCGGTGACGGAGATGACGTGCACCGGGATGTGGCGGGTGCGCGAATCGTGCTTGAGCTGGTCGAGGACGCCGAGCCCTGAATGATCCGGAAGATTCACATCGAGCAGCACGGCACTCGGCAGGAAGCGCGCCGCGGCGATGACGCCATCGTTTGCACGGTGCGTGAGGACGCACTTGAAGCCCATCTCGCGCGCGAGATCGCGCAGGATCACCGCGAAGGCCATGTCGTCCTCGACCACCAGGATGGTGCGCCCTCCCGGCGTGGCGGAGTCACGGTCGTCCTCGGCCGCGGGCGGCGACAGGGCGTCGGCGGCCGGCGCGGCGGCGCCCTCGGCGAGCGGTACGGGGGCGTTGATCGCGCTCGTCGCGGCAGCCGGCACGCCTGCGGCTGCGGCGACCGGCGCGCCCGAGTAGGCCACGGGGAGCGTCAGCGTGAACAGACTGCCCTCGCCGGGCTGGCTCTGCACGCTGATGCCGCCGCCGAGGAGCTCGGCGAGGTCGCGCGAGATCGAGAGTCCCAGGCCCGTGCCGCCGAACTTGCGGTGGATGCTGCCGTCTGCCTGGCGGAATGCCTCGAAAATGACCTCCTGCTGATGGGGCAGGATTCCGACTCCGGTGTCGCGCACCGCGAAGGACACGGCCTGCGGCCGCGGACAGTACACCCGCAGCGCGACCTCGCCCGCCTCGGTGAATTTGACCGCGTTGGAAAGGAGGTTCTTCAATATCTGGCCGAGACGCTGCGCGTCGGTCTCGATCTGCGCCGGCACCGCGGGATCGACGCTGACCGCGAAGCGCAGCCGCTTCTGTTCCGCCATCGGCTGGAACATCTTGACCATCTCCTCGATCGCCCGTGCCACCGATACCGATTCCACCGCGATGCTCACCTTGCCGGCCTCGATCCGGGCGAGATCGAGCACGTCGTTGATGAGGTGCAGAAGGTCGTTCCCGGCCGAGGTGATGGTTTGCGCGAACTTGACCTGCGTGGGCGTGAGATTGCCTTCCTTGTTGTCCGAGAGGAGCTTGGCGAGGATCAGCGTGGAATTGAGCGGCGTGCGCAGCTCGTGGCTCATGTTGGCGAGGAACTCGCTCTTGTACTCGTTCGAGCGCCGCAGCTCGACGGTCTTCGCGGCCAGCACCTCGTGCGAGCGGGCGAGCGCGTCCTTCTGGCGTTCGAGCAGCTGGGTCTGCTCCTCGAGCTGCGAATTGATCTGCTCGAGCTCGGCCTGCTGCGACTCGAGCTGCGCCTGCGACTCGCGCAGCGCCCGGCCCTGCTCCTCCAGCTCCTCGTTGCTGACCCTGAGCTCCTCGGAGCTGGTCTGCAGCTCCTCGGATTGCTGCTGGGTCTCCTGGAGCAGCTCCTCCAGCCTCTGCCGATCCTTGGAGGTGCGCACCGCGACCGCGATCGACTCGGAGGCTCGATCGAGGAATTCGGCTTTGGCCGCGTTAATCGCCCCGAAGAACCCCAGCTCGACCACGGCTTGGACCAAGCCGTCGACGACCGCCGGCGAGATCAACAGCTCTCCCGGCGTGCCGCGTCCGAGCGCCGACCCGATCGGCAGGTATCCGGGGGGCACGTCGCGCACGCGCAAGCTGCGGCGATCCTTCACGGCTTGCCCGATGAGCCCGTCCCCGCCGCGCATCGATTCGACGCCGGAGCCCGCCGGCAATGCGTAGGCCGCGTGGCGGCGGAACGCGCCGCCCTCCGCCACGTAAAGCGCGCCGACCTGGGCGCCCACGAGCGGGGCCAGGTAGCCGAGCACGTTGTTCGAGAGCTTCTCCAGGGTCTGATCGCCGAGCATGGTCTCGCTCAGCGACATCTGCGCGGTACGCATCCACGACTGCAGCTGGCGCGCGCGATGATCGCGCGATGCGATCACTGCGGATGCCCCGATCAGGACCAAGAGCACGCCGGACCCGCCGAGCGTGACGGCGAGCGAGATGCGCGCGGAGTCCCTCCAGGCCTGCGAGCGCTGCACGACCAGCTGGCGCTCGTTTTCCTCGAGCTGGCCGATGTCGACGCGCAGCTGGTCCATGAGGGTCTTGCCGCGGTCGGTGCGCACCAGGGCGAGCGCGGCATCTATCTTGCCCGCGCGCCGCAGCGCAACGGTGTTCTCGAGCTCGTCCATTTTCTGGTGGGCGAGGCCCTCCACGATATCGAGGCGTCGTGCCTGCTCGGTGCGTCCTGCGGTGAGCTCGTGCAGCGCCTTGAATTCGGCCGGCAGGGTGGCCTTGGCATCGAGATAAGGGGCGAGATAGGCGTCCTCGCCGGTGAGCAGGTAGCCGCGCTGGCCGGTCTCTGCGTCCTTGAGCGTCGACAGCGAGCCCTCCAGCTGCCCGAGCACCTGGATCGACCGCGTGAGGCTCCCCGCGGCCGCGTTGCTCGCCTGCAGGGACTGGTACGACAGCAATGCGATCACCACGACCGCGGTCATGGCAATCAGGAAGCCGAGCAGCGTTCGGCCCGGCAGCCGGGGTCCAGTCAGCACGCCATCGAGGGTTTGGTGGATATCCGGGCTCGAATCCATGAGGTTTGCCCTGAAAATGGCGGAAATTGTACGTGAGAAGCGGCCTTGGACGCGCCACGGCGCCTGTAGGATTCGGCTGACACGGCCCCCAGGCTCACTCCGGCGGCTGACGAGGCCGCCGGGAGCTAGCGTCGGCGCAGCGACAAGAGCCCGAGCGCGGCGGCGAGCGCGAAGTACGCCCCGCAGAGCTCCGCCGCGACCCGCCACTCGGTCCCGCGGAGCTGCCACAGCGCGTAGGCGCTGCCGTCGAGCCGCACGGAGTGGATGATGCCGAAGGCGCAGAGCACGCCCCCCGCGACCAGGTAGCCCGCGGCGGCGCGCACGCGGCCGTCGGCCATCTCGGCGAGGCATGCCGCCCAGATCGTGGCGGTGATGATGAATCCGTTGCCGAGCGCCACGATCACGACGAGCGGCGGCAACCCACCCTGCGCGGCGCCCATCAGCTCGGCGAATCTCGCCGGTGAGATGAATGCGGGGTTGGAAAGCTCGATGGTCACGAGGCGCGCGATCGAGGGAAAGAAGCTGATCGCGATCGCCGGCGCCTGGCGCGGCGGAACCGCGGTAAAGGCTTGCGCGGTGATGTTGAGCGCCAGGAACACGAGCACCGGGGCGAGCACCGCCAGCGGAACCACCGCGATGATGTTCGACACCAGGCCGAGGCTCCCGCCGATGCCGATGAAGACGCCCGTCAGCCAGGTATAGCCGGCGCGGGCGCCCATTTGCTTGTAGGCGGGATGACCGATGTAGGGCGTGGTCTGCGCCACGCCGCCCGCGATTCCGGCGACCAGCGTGGCCGCGCCTTCCGCGAGCAGGATGCCGCGCACATCGTAATCATCGCCCGCGACGTGCGCGCTCTCGGTATTGTTCACCCCCCCGATCACGGTCAGGAGCGCGAAAGGAACGATGAGCGGCAGCTCGAGCCCCAGCCCTTCGAAGCCGCGCACGATGCCGGGATCGAAGTGCGGCAGCGAGAAGCGCAGCGCCGGCACGGACGGCGAGGCGGCGTGCTGCGGCTCGAGACCCAGCGCCTGCAGCGCGTAGTAGACCGCCGTGCCGAGGACCACCGCGAACAGCACGCCCGGCACGCGGCCGGGCACGATCCCCCGGCCGACGAGCGCGTACAGCACCAGCCCGAGGGTCAGGAACCCCGGAATGGGCGACTGCAGCAGCTCCACCATCGGAAAGAATCCGATCAGCATGAGCGCAATGCCCGCGAGCGATCCGAGCAATCCTGCTTGCGGCACGATCCGGCGCAGCGTGCGTCCGCCGAAGGCGAGCGCGAGCTTGATCCCGCCCATGGTCACCGTTGCCGCCATCCCGAGATACCAGGTCTCGAGGCCCGCGGCCTCGGGATCGAGCCCGGCCGCCCGGAAGCGTGCGAAGGCCGGCCCGAGCACGAGCAGCGCCATGCCGATGGTCGAAGGAGTGTCGAGCCCGAACGGCATTGCCGTCACGTCGTCGCGCCCGGTCCGCCGTGCGAGGCGCACCGCCAGCCAGGTGTACGCGAGATCGCCCACCAGCACGCCGAGGGCCGTACCGGGGAACATGCGCCCGAAGACGATCGACGACGGAATGCCGAAGCCGCCGACCAGCACCGCGGCGAGCAGCGCGAGCACCGATAGATTGTCGACCGCGAGTCCGAGGAAGCCGTTCAGATCGCCGGGTACGAGCTCGAGGTAGCGTTTCCTCATCGCAACCACCCGAGTGCGGCGGTCAGCACGGGGCGACCCAGAACACCTGCGCGGCGGACCCGCGCTCGCGCCGGGGCGGATCATCGCGATTGGCGTCGTGTCGGCTCAGAGCGCCGTCCGGGACTTGCAGTCTGCCGCCACGTCCGCCGCGCCGCGGATCAGCTGCCGAGATTGAGCAGCGCGGCGTTCCCGCCCGTGGCGGTGGTGTTGACCGTGAGCGTGCGCTCGCTCGCGAAGCGCCCGAGATAGTGCGGGCCGCCGGCCTTCGGACCCGTGCCCGACAGGCCGTTGCCGCCGAACGGCTGCACGCCGACCACCGCCCCGATCATGTTGCGATTCACGTAGGTGTTGCCGATCGAGGTCTGCTGGAACACCTCGCGCCAGAACGACTCGAGCCGGGTCTGCACGCCGAGCGTCAGGCCGTAGCCGCTGGCGCGAATCTCCCCGAGCACCTTGACGATGTCGGCGGAGCGATAGCGCACGACGTGCAGGACGGGGCCGAATTCCTCGCGCGTCAGCTGACCGGCACGCTCGAGCTCGATCAGATGCGGCGCGAAGAAGCTGCCGTGCGCGTGCGCCTCGCCGAGCGGACAGGCCTTGAGGATGCGCGCCTCCTTGCGCATGCGCTCGACGTGCCGCGCGAGACCTTCGGCCGCCGCGGCGTTGATCACCGGGCCCACGTCCGTGTCCAGCCTCGAAGGATCGCCGATGACGAGCTCGTCCATCGCGCCCGCGATCATCGTGAGAACCGGATCGGCGATCTCGTCCTGCAGGAACAGCAGGCGCAGCGCCGAGCAGCGCTGCCCGGCGCTCATGAACGCGGAGGTCACCACGTCGTCCGCGACCTGCTCCGGAAGCGCGGTCGAGTCGACGATCATCGCATTCATGCCGCCGGTCTCGGCGATCAGGGGCACGATGGCCCCGCCGCGCGCCGCCAGCGTGCGATTGATGGTCAGCGCGGTGGCGGTCGAGCCGGTCATGGCGACGCCGGCGAGCGCTGCTTGCGCGAAAGCGATCTCGCCGAAGATCCGCCCCGGCGCCGGCACCAGGTGCAGGAGCCGCGGAGGAACGCCGGCTTCGTGCAGGAGCTGCACGAAGCGGGCGGCGATCAAAGGCGTGGGCTCGGCGGGCTTGGCGATCACGCCGTTGCCCGCGGCGAGCGCGGCGGTCACCTGCCCGGCGAAGATCGCGAGCGGAAAATTCCAGGGGCTGATGCAGGCAAACACGCCGCGGCCGTGCAGGGACAGCTCGTTCGACTCTCCGGTCGGCCCGTCCATGCGCTTCGGCGCGGCGAACTCGGCCCGCGCCCGCACCGCGTAGTAGCGGCAAAAATCCACGGCCTCGCGCACCTCGGAGATCGCATCGCTCACCGTCTTGCCGGCCTCGCGCGCCAGCAGCGCATGAAAATCGGCGCGGCGCTCCTCGAGCAGGTCCGCCGCCTTGTCCAGGCACGCGGCGCGCGCCTCGCCTCCCTGGAGGTCCCAGGCGGGCTGCGCCGCTGCGCTCGACTCGAAGGCGCGCACGATCTCGGCGGGCACCGCGTCACGAGTCGTGCCCGTCTGATCGCGGCGATCCGCAGGATTCGTCGCGGCGTGAGCGGCGCCGGGCACGAGGGCCCCGTCGATGATCGGTCCCGCCGCGAGGCGCGCCGCGCGGCGCGACGCCAGCTCACGCCGGTACGTATCGGCCTCGTCGGGATTGCCGAGATCGGTACCGCGCGAATTGCGCCGATCCGCATACAGGGCCACCGGCAACGGCAGCCGCGGATGCGCGTAGGTCTCCAGGCGCTCGAGCGCGGTGATCGGGTCGCGCACGATCTCCGCGACC
Source organism: Steroidobacteraceae bacterium (assembly GCA_036268215.1). Taxonomy (GTDB): domain Bacteria; phylum Pseudomonadota; class Gammaproteobacteria; order Steroidobacterales; family Steroidobacteraceae; genus Bog-1198. Next base: position 11,367 of record DATAUO010000242.1, on the reverse strand, counting down.
GGCACCTCCTCGTCCATGAAGCGATTCACGAAGGAGGTGTTGGCGCCGTTCTCGAGCAGGCGGCGCACCAGGTATGCGAGCAGATCCTTGTGCTCGCCGACCGGGGCATAGACCCTGACCCGCGGAAAATGCTCGACCTGGCGCTCGGCCTCGGCGTAGAGCAGCCGTCCCATCCCATGCAGGCGCTGGAACTCATAGTCGGCTCCGGGCGGCGCGAGCTCGAGCACGGAGGCGATGCTGTGCGCATTGTGGGTCGCGAACTGCGGGTAGATCGCGTCCAGGTGCCGGAACAGACGTCCGGCGCAGGCGAGGTAGGAGACGTCGGTGGTGACCTTGCGCGTGTACACCGGGTAGCCCGAGAGCCCGCGCTCCTGCGCGCGCTTGATCTCCGAATCCCAATACGCACCCTTGACCAGCCGCACCGCCATGCGCCGGCCGTGGCCGCGGGCCAGCGCCGCGACCCAGTCGATGACTTCGGGCGCGCGCTTGCCGTAAGCCTGCACGGCGAGCCCGAGTCCGGGCCACTGCCGCGTCGCGGGATCCTTGGCCAGCGCCTCGATGACGTCGAGCGACAGGTCCAACCGGTCCGCCTCTTCCGCATCGATGGTGAGCTGGATCCCGAGGGCCGCGGCCCGCCGCGCGAGAGCCACGGCGACCGGCACCAGGCGCTGAATCACCCGGTCGTGCTGCAGGAGCGAGTAACGCGACTCGAGCGCCGACAGCTTGATGGAGATGCTGGATGCCTGCTGCGGAGAGCGGCCCTTCGCGGAGGCGCCGATCACGTCGATGGCATGCTCGTAGGACTCGAGATACCGCTTGGCGTCCTCCTGGGTGCGCGCGCCCTCGCCGAGCATGTCGAAGGAGCAGAGGGCCAGATCGGCTTCGCGCGCGCCGCGCTCCAGCGCTTCCTCGATGGTGCGCCCGACGACGAACTCGCCGCCGATGATGCGCATCGCGCGCCGCACCGCGAGCCGCACCAGCGGCTCCCCCGCCTTGCGGGTGAGCTTGCGCATCCATCCGGCGGTATCCGCCTTGATGCCGGGGTCGAGCTCGAGAATCCCGCCGGTGAGCATCAGGCCCCAGGTCGAGGCATTGACGAACAGGGACTCGGACTTCCCGGCGTGCGAGGACCAGTCGCCGGTGGCAAGCTTCTCGGCAATCAGGCGGTCGGCGGTCACGTCGTCGGGAATGCGGAGGAGCGCCTCCGCGATGCACATGAGCGCGATGCCCTCCTGGTTCGAGAGCCCGAATTCCTGCAGGAAGGCATCGAGAAACGGCCGCTCGTCGCGCCGCGCGCGCGCGCCTTCCACCAGCGCCATCGCGCGCCCCACCGCCCGGTGACGCGCGCCGCCGGTGAGCTCGAGCGCATGCAGCAGGTTCGTGACGGCGCGGTCTTCGGGCCATTCGCCGCGCTCGCGGATCGCATGCCGGTTGTTCTCGAGCGACTCGAGCGGCGCAGGCGGATTCAAATTCGCGGCCATTGGTGTCCTTGCGTTCGATGGGGCCGCGTCAGGGGAGCGCCTCGGATGAAATCCGCCTTGGGGAAGCTCCTGAAACCTGCGCAGACCTTGCGTTAGTATCGGTAAGGTCGCCGCCGAATTCCAGCGGTTTGCGCATTAGGGTGCTCTTGCCGAACAGCGATTCGACCAGGTCGACGGCGAGCACGGCCGTCTTGTTGCGCACGTCGAGGGCGGGGTTCAGCTCCATGATGTCCAGGGAGCCGACGCGCCCCGTATCGGCCATCATCTCCATGCAAAGCTGCGCCTCCCGGTAGGTGAGGCCGCCCGGCACGGTGGTCCCGACCCCCGGGGCTATCTCCGGGTCCAAGGAGTCCACGTCGAAGCTCACGTGCAGGTGCGTATCGGCGTCCAGGTCCTCGAGCGCGAGCTCCATGGCGCGGCGCATGCCGAGCTCGTCGATCGAGCGCATGTCGAACACCTCGAGGTTCTGCTCGTGCACGAAGCGCCGCTCGCCCGGATCGACGCTGCGAATTCCAACCTGGCGCACCCATGCGGGCCGGATCGCCGGCGTCGCGCCGCCGATCTGCGTGAGCTCGCGCGGCCCGAAGCCGCACAGCACCGAGACCGGCATGCCGTGCAGGCTCCCGCTCGGACTCAGCTCGCGCGTGTTGAAATCCGCGTGCGCATCGATCCACAGGACGCGCAGACGCCTGCCCGCGTCGCGGCAGTGACGTGCGACCGCGGAGATGGAGCCGATGCTCAGGGAATGATCGCCGCCGAGCAGGATGGGCAGGCGCTGCTCGCGCAGCTCGCGGTAGACTGCGTCGTGCACCTCTTGGCTCCACGCCGCGACTTGCGCCAGGTTGCGGTAGCCGTCGGCTTTGATGAGGCCGGGATTGGGCGGACCCGCCACGTTGCCGCAGTCCCCGACGTCGAGCCCGCGCTGGGTCAAGGCGCGATGGATGCCCGCGACCCGGAGCGCCTCGGGGCCCATGGAGGCGCCGCGGTCGCCGGCACCGATGTCGGTGGGAGCGCCGATGAGGCTGGCGCTGCGGCCTTCGAGAGCCGGGGGACTGCAGATCGTTTTGTTCATGGCGTCTCTTCAGCCGAAGCGGCGGCGGCGCGCGCCGGCCGTCTGCCGGGACAATCCTGCGAACAGGTCCTTTGGATCGTCGGGGCTCGGAATGAGATCGATGCTCTGCCCCCCGTCGGGCTGCTCCGCATTCAATTGATGCAGGTAGCGGAGCGAGGAGAAATCGTTGAGCGCAAAGCCCACCGAGTCGAAAATGGTGACCTGACGATCGTCGAGCCGCCCCGGCTCTGCGCCGAGCAGCACGTCCGCGAGCTCCGCGACCTCGCCGCCGCCGTCGAGCTGCTGGATCTCGCCTTCGATGCGCGCCTGCGGCTCGAACTCGACCACGATGCGCGCGTCGGCGCGGCGCAGGATGTCCCCGTGCAGCTCGGTCTTGCCCGGGCAATCCCCGCCCACCGCGTTCAGATGCATGCCCGGCTCGATCATGTCCGGCGTGAGGATGGTCGCATTGCGCTTGTCCGCCGTCACGGTGGTGACGATGTCGGCGCCGCGCACCGCCTCGGCGGTGCTCGCAACCCGCGCGATGCGCAAATCCGGAAGCTGCAGCCGCGTCAGGTTGCGGATCAGCTTCGCGGTCGCGGCGCCGTCGGTGTCGCAGAGGCGCAGCTCGCGAACGCCGCACAGGCGGTGGAAGGCGATGGCCTGGAACTCGCTCTGCGCCCCGTTGCCGATGATGGCCATACGCTCGCTCGGCCGGCGCGCCAAATACCGCGCCGCCACCGCGGACATCGCCGCGGTGCGCAGCGCGGTCACGTACGTCATCTCCGAGAGCAGCAATGGATATCCGGTCGCCACATCCGCGAGCACGCCGAAGGCCGTGACGGTGAGCAGCCCGCGTGCCGTATTCTTCGGGTGTCCGTTGACGTACTTGAACGAGTACAGCTTCCCGTCGCTGGTCGGCATCAGCTCGATCACGCCGACCGCGGAATGACTCGCCAGCCGGGCGGATTTCTCGAACTCGCCCCACCGCCGGTAGTCGGCCTCGATTTCCCCCGCCAGCGCCTCGATGAAGCCCGCCACGCCGACGCGCGCGATCAATTCCGCCAACCGCGTGGTGCCGATGTAATCGACCATGATGACCCCCGCCTCGAATATCCCGTGAGACTAGTGTCGGGGCGGCTCCAGCCAAAGAAAAGGCAATATATAGATCAAAAAGCTAGAAATATTGGTAATATCGCCAACGATAATTGCCTTTTTGCGCAGCTGCCTGCGAGCGGGGCGACCCCGGGACTTAGGACGGGAGCCTCGCGGATTCAGCTCTCGAGGGCCGGCCTTGGACACCACCGATCATCAGCTCCTTTCACTGTTGCGCCACAACGCACGCACCTCCGTCGCTTCCTTGGCGAAGGCGTTGCGTGTCGCGCGCGGCACGGTGCAGAACCGCCTCACGCGCCTCGAGAAGGACGGCACCATCGTCGGCTACACCGTGCGGCTCAAGCCCCAGGCCGAGGATCAGCGCGTGCGCGCGTTGATGACCGTCGCGGTCGAGGGCAACAGGACGGACGAAGTGATTCGGGCCCTGCGCGGCGATCCAGCCGTGGTGGCACTGCATACGACCAACGGGCGCTGGGATATCGTCGCGGAGCTGCGCACCGACAGCCTCGAGGAGGTCGACAAGGTGCTGAGCCGCATCCGGCTCATCGACGGCATCTCGAACACGGAGACCAGCCTGCTGCTGTCCACGCATAAGCTGTGACACGTGAGGTTGCGGCGCGTTTAGGCACGGTGCGGCGCGCCTCGCGCTGGCACGGTGCCTCGCCCTGGCACGGTGCGGCGCGCCTCGGCCCGGCGATGCCGTCGGTCACCGCGCCACATCGAGCGTCGCCACGAACACCATGACCGGGTCGCGAGCGCTCGCTTCGGTTTGGACCGTTCCTTTCGACAACACCGCGAGATCCCATCGCTCGAGCGTCGCGGACTCGCCGTCATCGAGCGCGAGCACGACGGCGCCGTCGATGGGAGACATCAGCACCGTTTGGCCTGGAGATGCCTCGATCCGTAGCGGCGCCGCTCGACCAGACCCCGCCGGCTGATCCTCCCCTGACCCCTGCGACCGATCCTCCCCTGACCCCGGCGACCGATCCTCGTCCCCGCGAAGCCGCCCCCGCGCCCATTCCACGCTCACCGCAGCGCCCATGCTCTTCGCCACGATCAGATTCAGGTCGCGGCACGGTCCATCGATCAGCTCGCCGTAGGTCGTCATCGCCCCGTCGAACTCCGCCAGCTCGCCAGCCCGACGAAGCGCCTTGTTCGTGCCGTCGCCGAAGCGCAGCGCGATGCCGGCTCCCTCGAGCAGCGTCATGTAGCGGCGGTAGCCGGCGAAGTCCGAGAACGGCCCCGACCCATCGACCTGGGCCACGCTAACGCGCCAATGGAACGAGTCTCCGGCGGCCGGTACGCGCAACGCCTCGTGCGTGATGCCGCCGCCGTTCTTCCACGGCACGGCCCTGAAGGACGCGCGACGGATGACCTGGAGGGGGCGGCTTGCCACTAGCGCCCGCTGACGCCGCGACCAGGGGGGCTACTGCGGCGCACTTCGCCGCCTAGTGTGCCGGCGATCGCTGATCCGTCGGCTCCAAGTGCGTGGCACGCATGGGGGTCCTTCCATGTAGGGTGGTGAGCCGCAGAATAGGCCCTTCGAACTTGCAGCTCAATGGCGTTGCTGCGGCATCATCGCCGCGCCCCGCACGAGACGACGGCGAGACGAGGAGCGGGTCGAAGCGTCCTGGCGCGTCAGCGCCAGAACGTCACGAGCACGTAAACCAGCGCGATGACGGTGAGCGCGATGTGCCCCAGGCGCATCTGCGCGTACGCCAACAAGTCGTTCGCGGAGGGCTCGGGCGGAAGCGCGAAGCGCAGGATGGCAAGGAGAAAGATCACGCGGCAACGATAGCGAAGTCCGGCGACAAATGCGTGACTCATTTCACGGATGAGACGCGCGCTCTGCGTTCCCGACAGCGCGCCCCGGGGACCTCGTGCCGCCGCGCGGCGCCCGCGCGGCGGCACATCGTCATGCTACATCCGGCTTATTTGCGCGGCCCGACCAGCGCGAACGCCGCACCCTGGGGGTCGGTCGCCTGCACGATCCACGTGCCTCCCGGCACCTGCACCGGTCCGTTCGTGACGGTGCCGCCGCCGTCGGTCACGCGCCGCTTGGCGGCGTCGATGTCGGTGACGACGAAGTAGTACAGCCAGAAGCGCGCGGCCTGGGCCGCCGGGCTGTTGAACATGCCGCCCACCGCAAGGTCGCCGATCTTGAACAGTTGATAGGTGCCCATGGGACCCATGTCCACGGTGTCGCCCTTGCTCCAACCGAACATGCTCCGATAGAACTCGAACACCTTGGCTTGATCGCTCGTATGCAGCTCATGCCAGCCGACCTGTCCGGGCTCCAGGGTGGACCCGCGCTCGCCCGCCTGGTTCGGCTTGAACAGGTTGAACGCCGCACCCAGCGGATCCATGATCGAGGCGAATCGGCCGACACCGGGGATGTCCGTCGCCGGGACGCATATCTTGCCGCCCAGGCGCTGTGCCTTGGTCGCCGCGGCGTCCACGTCGTCGACGTGAACGTAGCTGATCCAGGTCGGCGGCATGCCGCCCGCGGCCGCCTCCTTGGGCAGGGTCATCATGCCGCCGACCTGGGTCGTGCCGATGCTGAAGATCGTATAAGTCATGCCCGGCATGGGCATGTCCTGGGTGGTCCAGCCGACGACGCTGCCATAGAACTTCTTGGCGGCGCCCACGTCGCCGGTCATCAGCTCGTACCAGACGAAAGCCCCTTGTGCCATTGCCGTCTCCCCCATTGTGGCGTAGGCCCCAGGCTAGCAGGTCTGCGTGATCCCTCGGTTACCGAGCGATCATTCCGATCGTCTCTCAGGGCATAAAAAAGCCCCGGACTCTCGCGAGTCCGGGGCCGCTTCTTTTCTTGGATCGTTATCGTTGTTATTCGGCTGCTTCGGTATCCCCCGCCGGTACTGCATCGTCCGAGTCGCCCATGCCGCCGCTCACGTCCATGAAGTTGCGGCGACGGCTGTCGTCATATGCGCGTCGACGCCGGGCATGATACGCGAACCCGGTGCCGGCGGGAATCAGACGGCCGACGATCACGTTTTCCTTGAGGCCCCGCAGATCGTCCTTGAGCCCGCGAACCGCGGCTTCGGTCAGCACGCGGGTGGTCTCCTGGAACGAAGCCGCCGAGATGAAGGACTCCGTGGCGAGCGACGCCTTGGTGATTCCGAGCAGCATCGGCTCCCAGGTCGACTGATGCTTGCCCTCGGCCTTCTGCTTGGCGATCACGTCCAGCAACCGGCCGCGGTCCATCTGCTCGCCCCGGAGGAGCGCCGAATCGCCGGCCTCGAGCACCTCGATCTTGCGCAGCATCTGCCGCACGATGACCTCGATGTGCTTGTCGTTGATCTTCACGCCCTGCAGGCGGTACACGTCCTGGATCTCGCGCACCAGATAGTTCGCCAGCGCCTCGACCCCCTGCAGCCGCAGAATGTCGTGTGGGTTGGGCTCGCCGTCGGCGATGACCTCGCCCTTCTCCACCTGCTCACCCTCGAACACGTTGAGATGCCGCCATTTCGGGATCAGCTCCTCGTACTTGTCCGAGCTCTCGTTGGTGATGATCAAGCGGCGCTTGCCTTTGGTCTCCTTGCCGAAGCTGACCGTGCCCGAGCGCTCGGCGAGGATCGCCGAGTCCTTGGGCTTGCGCGCCTCGAACAGGTCCGCGACGCGCGGCAGACCGCCGGTGATGTCGCGGGTCTTGGACGACTCCTGCGGGATGCGCGCGATGACGTCGCCGACCGACACCTTGGCACCGTCCTCCAGGCTCACGATGGCGCCCGCGGGCAGCGCGTACACGGCCGGGATGTCGGTGTTGGCGAAAGTCACTTCCTTGCCCCTGGCGTTGATCAGCCGCACCACCGGGCGCAGATCCTTGCCGCCCGAGCCGCGCTGCTTGGGATCCAGAACCACGGTCGATGACAGGCCGGTGACGTCGTCCACCTGTGTCGTGACGGTGATGCCGTCGACGAAGTCGGAGAACTTGATCATGCCCGCCACCTCGGTGACCACCGGGTGGGTATGCGGGTCCCAGTTCGCGACCGACTGTCCGGCGGCGACTGCATCGCCGTCGTTCACCGTGATGGTAGCGCCGTAGGGAATCTTGTAGCGCTCGCGCTCGCGGCCGAACTCGTCGACCACGCCCAGCTCGCCGGATCTCGACACCGCGACCAGATGCCCCTTCTCATGGCGCACGGTCTTGATGTTGTGCAGGCGGATGGTGCCCTTGCTCTTGACCTCGACGCCGTTGGCCGCCGCCGCTCGCGAAGCCGCGCCGCCAACGTGGAAAGTACGCATGGTGAGCTGGGTGCCCGGCTCGCCGATCGACTGCGCCGCGATGACGCCCACCGCCTCGCCGATGTTGATGCGATGACCGCGGCCCAGGTCGCGGCCGTAGCACTGCGCACACACGCCGTAGCGGGTCTGGCAGGTGATCGGCGAGCGCACCATGACCTGGTCGATGCCCTGCTTCTCGAGCAGCTTGACCAGCGGCTCATCGATCAATACGCCGGCCTTGACCAGCACCTCGTTGGTCGTCGGCGCGACCACGTCCTCGGAAACCACTCGGCCGAGCACGCGCTCGCCCAGGCCCTCGACGACATCGCCGCCCTCGACGATGGGTGTGATGGACAACCCGTTGGCCGTGCCGCAATCGATCTCCGTGACCACGAGATCCTGCGCCACGTCGACGAGACGACGGGTCAGGTACCCGGAATTGGCGGTCTTCAACGCGGTGTCGGCGAGGCCTTTGCGCGCGCCGTGCGTCGAGATGAAGTACTGCAGGACGTTGAGGCCCTCGCGGAAGTTCGCGGTGATCGGCGTCTCGATGATGGAGCCGTCCGGCTTCGCCATCAGGCCGCTCATGCCGGCGAGCTGACGGATCTGCGCGGCGGAACCGCGGGCACCGGAATCGGCCATCATGAAGATGGAGTTGAACGACTTCTGACGTACCTTGTTGCCCTTGGTATCGGACACCTCGTCGACGCCGAGCTTCTCCATCATGGCCTTGGCGACCTGATCGTTGGTGCGCGACCAGATGTCCACGACCTTGTTGTAGCGCTCGCCGTTGGTGACTAGACCGGATGAGTACTGCTCCTGGATCTCCTTCACCTCCTTCTCGGCGGTGGCCAGGATCTTGGTCTTCTGCTGCGGCACGACCATGTCGTCCACGCCGATCGACACGCCCGCGCGCGTCGCGTAGTGGAAGCCCGTGTACATGAGCTGGTCCGCGAACACCACCGTCTCCTTGAGACCCACGGTGCGGTAGCACGCGTTGATGGTTGCGGAGATGGTCTTCTTGGTCATGTCCTGGTTGATGGCGTCGAACGAGAGGCCATGCGGCAGGATTTCGGACAGAAGCGCGCGGCCGGCCGTCGTCGGCACGACCCGGGTGATCTTTTGCATGCGCCCCTCGGCATCCTTGAGATGCTCGCTGAGACGCACTTTGATCTTGGCCTGCAGCTCGATGTTGCGGCTCTCATAGGCACGGTGTATCTCGGCCACGTCGGCGAAGAACATGCCTTCGCCCTTGGCGCCGACGCGCTCGCGGGTCATGTAGTAGAGACCCAGCACCACGTCCTGGGAGGGCACGATGATGGGATCGCCGTTCGCGGGCGAGAGGATGTTGTTCGACGACATCATCAGGGCGCGCGCCTCGAGCTGCGCCTCGATGGACAGCGGCACGTGCACGGCCATCTGGTCGCCGTCGAAGTCGGCGTTGAACGCCGTGCACACCAGCGGATGCAGCTGGATGGCCTTGCCTTCGATCAGCACCGGCTCGAACGCCTGAATTCCCAGGCGATGCAGGGTCGGTGCGCGGTTCAGGAGCACCGGGTGCTCGCGGATCACCTCTTCGAGGATGTCCCACACTTCCGGTCCCTCGCGCTCCACCAGGCGCTTTGCCGCCTTGATGGTCGAGGCCTCGCCGCGCAGCTGGAGCTTCGAGAAGATGAACGGCTTGAAGAGCTCCAAAGCCATCTTCTTCGGCAATCCGCACTGGTGCAGGCGCAGGGTCGGGCCGACCACGATGACCGAGCGGCCCGAGTAGTCGACGCGCTTGCCGAGCAGATTCTGCCGGAAGCGGCCCTGCTTGCCCTTGATCATGTCGGCCAGCGACTTGAGCGGGCGCTTGTTGGTGCCGGTGATGGCGCGGCCGCGGCGGCCGTTGTCGAGCAGCGCGTCCACCGCCTCCTGCAGCATGCGCTTCTCGTTGCGCACGATGATGTCGGGCGCGTTCAGCTCGAGCAGCCGGCGCAGGCGGTTGTTGCGGTTGATGACGCGGCGGTACAGATCGTTGAGATCGGAGGTCGCGAAGCGGCCGCCGTCGAGCGGCACCAGCGGACGGAGGTCCGGCGGCAGCACCGGCAGGACGGTCAGCACCATCCACTCGGGCTTGTTGCCGGACTCCATGAAGGCCTCGATCAGCTTCAGGCGCTTGGACAGCCGCTTGATCTTGGTCTCGGAGTTCGTGTTCGCCATGTCCTCGCGGACCTTGACCACCTCGGAAGCCAGGTCCATCGACTTCAGGAGCTCGTGCACGGCCTCCGCGCCCATGCGCGCGTCGAACTCATCGCCGTGCTCCTCGATGGCCTCGAGATACATCTCGTCCGTCAAGAGCTGGCCGCGCTGCAGGTTGGTCATCCCCGGATCGACGACCACGAACGCCTCGAAGTACAGCACGCGCTCGATCTCGCGCAGCGTCATGTCGAGCATGAGGCCGATGCGCGAGGGCAGCGACTTGAGGAACCAGATGTGCGCGGTCGGGCTCGCGAGCTCGATGTGGCCCATGCGCTCGCGGCGCACCTTGGACTGGGTCACCTCGACGCCGCACTTCTCGCATACGACGCCGCGGTGCTTGAGGCGCTTGTACTTGCCGCACAGGCACTCGTAATCCTTCACCGGCCCGAAGATTCGGGCACAGAACAGCCCGTCGCGCTCCGGCTTGAAGGTGCGGTAGTTGATCGTCTCCGGCTTCTTGATCTCGCCATGGCTCCAGCGCAGGATCTGGTCCGGGCTGGCCAGCGAAATCTTGATGCGGTCGAAGGCGGGAACTTCCTTCACCGTGCCGAAAACATTCATCAGCTCTTGATTCATACGAGCGTCCTTTCGACTTTGGTCCGCAAAGCGCATTCGCGAATTTGCGTCCCGTTTCTCTGTCCGTCTCCGCCCAGGGCCGGGCCCTGGACGGAGTTCTCATTTCTTCGCACCGCGCGCTACTGCGTCGGTCCGTTCACCAGTTCGACGTTCAGCGACAGCGAGCGCATTTCCTTGACCAAGACGTTGAACGATTCCGGGATACCGGCCTCGAACGTGTCTTCACCGCGCACGATCGCTTCATAGACCTTGGTGCGGCCGGCCACGTCGTCCGACTTCACGGTCAGGATTTCCTGCAGCGTGTAGGCGGCGCCATAGGCTTCGAGCGCCCAGACTTCCATTTCACCGAAGCGCTGACCGCCGAACTGCGCCTTGCCGCCCAGCGGCTGCTGGGTGACGAGCGAGTAGGGACCGATCGAACGGGCGTGGATCTTGTCGTCCACCAGATGGTTCAGCTTCAGCATGTAGATGTAGCCGACCGTGACCTGACGGGTGAACGCCTCGCCGGTGCGTCCGTCATACAGGGTCATCTGGCCCGACGAGGTCAGGCCCGCCTGCTCCAGCATGTCGACAATGTCGCTTTCCTTGGCGCCGTCGAACACCGGAGTGGCGATCGGAACGCCCAAGCGCAGATTGTCGGCCAGCTCGACAAGGCCG
>DATAUO010000241.1:0-2412 GCA_036268215.1 Steroidobacteraceae bacterium | reverse complement strand
CGCACGTTGCCCGCGCCCTCGATCTTGCCCTCGATGTTCAGGTTGGCGGCAATGACGGACTCGCCGACCTCGCCCGAAGCGCGCGGAGTCGGCCGGCGCGACGAAATCGTGGTCGCCGTATCGACCGGAGCGGACGGTTGTGCCCGCTCGGGGGCCGGAGGCGGGGGCGCGGCAACAGGACCCGTGGGGGCGGGGGTGGTCTTCTCGTTCCAAAGCGCCATGAGGATGTTCTCCCGTTGACTGATAGGACGGTCAAGCCTACACGCTAACCCCGATTATTGTCATCGAGCCCTTCTCCTTTTTGGGCCGCCGCGGGTGTCTTGAATCGGCGACGGTCCGGGTCCGGTCGAGGGGCGCCGACGCGACGCAGGAACCCCCCACTCGGGGGCCGACGCAGAGAAGTCCTCGACGACTATAATGAGCCGGCCACCGTGCGGGAGATTCCCTTGTTTCAGCAGATCAAACAGCTCAGCCCCGATGCCATCCTCGGCTTGATGGCGAAGTTCCGTGCCGACCCCTCCGGCTCCAAGATCGACCTCGGCGTGGGGGTCTACCGCAACCTCGACGGGGAGACCCCCGTCCTCGACGCCGTCCGCAGGGCCGAACGCGAGGTGCTGGCGGAACAGACGACCAAGAGCTACGTGGCCGCCGCCGGACGGGAGGAATTCAATGCGGCCGTGGAAGAGCTGGTCCTCGGCACCGCGCACCCGGCGCGCCGGGACCGGAGGGCCCGCACCACCCAGACCCCCGGCGGTTGCGGCGCCCTGCGGGTGGGCGCCGAGCTGATCCGCGCCGCCGCGCCGGGCATCTCCGTGCACGTCAGCGACCCCACCTGGGGCAATCACACGCCCCTGCTGGGAAGCTCAGGCCTCAAGCTCGAGCGCTACCCCTACTACGATCCCGCGTCGCACCGTCTCCAAGTCGCAGCCATGCTCGAGCGGCTGAGCCGCGCTCCCGAGGGGGATTCGGTCTTGATCCATGCCTGCTGCCACAACCCGACGGGCGCGGACCTCGCTCCCGGCGACTGGCGGGCGGTGGCCGAGGTGTTGAAGCGGCGGCGGCTGGTGCCTTTCCTGGACGTGGCCTATCAGGGCTTCGCCGAGGGCCTCGACGAGGACGTGGCGGCGGTCCGCATGATCGTCGAGCAGGTGCCCGAGGCGCTGATCGCGATCTCCTTTTCCAAGAATCTCGGCCTGTATCGCGAGCGCACCGGCGCGCTGATCGCAGTGGCGGAGAACGAGACGCGCGCGGATGCCGTGCGCAGCCACATGCTGCAGATCGCCCGCAGCATCTATTCCATGCCGCCTGACCACGGCGCGGCGATCGCCGCGCGCATCCTGATGACTCCGGCGTTGAAGCAAGACTGGATCGTCGAGCTCGATGCAATGCGCCGTCGGATCGCCGACATGCGCGCCCTCCTGTCGCGCCGATTGATCGAGGCGACGGGCGATGAGTCCTACGACTTCATCCGCGCGCAGCACGGCATGTTCTCGCTGCTCGGCGTTTCCCCCGCCGCCGTGGACCGCCTGCGCGAGCAGCGTCACATCTACATGCTGCAGGACAGCCGCATGAACCTCGCCGGCATCACGCCGGGCAACGTCGACTATCTGGCCGAATCGATCGCCGCCGAGCATCGGCGGGAGGACGGGCGCGCCGTCGCGGCGGCGCGCTGAGACCGGACGAAAGCGGCGCGGCCGGCATTTATCTGCGCCGGGACCGTCACGCGGCGGCCGGAAGCTAGGCGCCGAGCGCCTCGCTCAGCGCCGCTACCTCGGCGGCCGACTCGGTCATGACGCTCGAGATCTTGGACGCATCGAGGCCGAGACGTTCCGCGGCGCCGACATCCTTCAGCATCTCCTCGAGCGCCGGGATGTCTCCGCGATGGGTCGACATGAGAATGGCCACGGCGATCACATCGCCGAGGTCCGCGGATCCGTCGACCGCGCGGGTGAGATCGTCCTGCTCCCCGACCGCCGCCGCCATCGCTTCGGGGAAGCTCCAGTTCTCGAGAATGGCCTTGCCGATGGATGCGTGCCACTGGGCGATGATGTCCTCGAGCGTGCTGTTGTTGCCGAAGAGCTCGGGATGATCCGCCGCGCGCGTCAGCACGTAGAGCTTGCCGATACCGTGCATCATGCCCGTGAGCATGGCCTCGTCCGCATTCACCTTGCTGCAGTTGCGGGCGATCACATAGGCGAATGCCGCGACGGAGCTCGAGCGCTCCCACAGCGAGTTCAGGTGATGCTCCAGGCCGCGCAGCTTGCTCGCCTTGCGGATCTGCGCCATCGAGAATGCGATCGACGCGCTCCTCACCATGTTGTAGCCGATTCGATTGATGGCGGCCCGAAGATCGGTGACGGGGCGGCCGCTGCGATTGATCGATGCCGAGTTTGCGATGCGCAGCAGGCGGGC
>DATAUO010000240.1:0-23634 GCA_036268215.1 Steroidobacteraceae bacterium | reverse complement strand
GGCGCGGTGCGCAGGAATTCCTTGACCGACCGCTCGTTCTGCACGATGGGCAGATCGAGATGGCCCGGGTCGAACGCGATCGAGGTGTTCGGGCGGTCGAAGCTCAAGGCCGAGCAATACATCAGCCGGTATTCGGCGCTGTGCTGCGGCTCCGGGTCGCTGAACTCGGCGCGGAGAATCGGGATGCGCCGCCCCACCAGCCAGCAGGACACCCCGTAGAGCAGCATCAACAAGAGCTCGTGCGCGAACACGCGTCGATCGGCGCCGGGCGCGCGCTCGTGCAGCAGCACCCGCGCTTCGTTCGGCGCGCGCTCCAAAGTGCCCGAGATGTCATCGAGGATCAGACCGTAGAAGCGCAGGCTCCGATCGAGCGCGTGCGCCAGCGTCCGGCACGGGAGCACCGAGTGGCACAGCATGGCGAAGCTGCCCGCCTTCATGCGGCGCGAATCCTGGCCGAAGAACTCATCATCCAGCGCGAGCGCGATGGCACGCCACAACGCGCCGTAATGCGCCGCCGACACCCGTGCCTGAGGCACCTGCAGCAGGCTCGAGGACAGCCCGACGTTGGCGAGCAGCTCGTCCGCGTTCAGGTTGCGTGCCTGAACGCTCTCCAGCGCTGCGGCGACGAAGCAGATGGATATGGTCCCGGGCTCCGCGGAGCGCAGCGCCGCGAGGGCCGTCCCCTTGGGTGCCACGCCTGAATTGTCGTTGCCATTTCGCCTGCGCATTGAAGGGCTTGGCCACCCCGGAAGCCAAAATCGAGGGCCGATAGTTTAAACTAGGCAGCCCGTAACCCGTGTGTCCCGGCAGAAAGGAAGATCATGTCCACCAGCCCCCAATCGCTCCCAACGCGGATTGCGACCGTCAAAATGCTGCTCGACGGCGAATTCGTCGAGTCGGCCTCGGATGAATGGCAGGACGTGGTCAATCCGGCGACACAGGAGGTGCTGGCGCAGGTTCCGTTCTGCACGGACGCCGAGATCGAGGCGGCGATCACGTCCGCCAAGCGCGCTTACAAGACCTGGAAGAACACGCCGATCGCGACCCGCGCGCGCCTCATGCTGAAGCTTCAGGCGCTGGTGCGCGAGCACATGAGCCGCATCGCGCGCACCCTGAGCGCCGAGCAGGGCAAGACCGTGGCCGACGCCGAGGGCGACGTGTTCCGGGGCTTGGAGGTCGTGGAGCACGCCTGCTCGGTCGGCACGCTGCAGCTCGGCGAGTTCGCCGAGAACGTCGCCTCCGGCGTCGACACCTACACGATCCGCCAGCCGATCGGCGTGTGCGCCGGCATCACGCCCTTCAACTTCCCCGCCATGATACCGCTGTGGATGTTCCCCATGGCGGTGGTCTGCGGCAACACCTTCGTCCTCAAGCCGTCAGAGCAGGATCCGATCACCCCGATGCTGCTCGCCGAGCTCGCGCTCGAGGCGGGCCTGCCGCCGGGCGTGCTCAACATCGTTCACGGAGGCAAGCGCGCGGTCGACGCGCTGTGCACCCATCCCGACATCGCGGCCGTATCGTTCGTCGGGTCCACCGCGGTGGGCACGCATGTCTACACCCTCGCCTCCCAGCACGGGAAGCGGGTCCAGTGCATGATGGGCGCGAAGAATCACGCCGTGGTCATGCCCGATGCGAACAAGGAGCAATCGATCAACGCCGTGGTCGGAGCCACCTTCGGCGCCGCCGGACAGCGCTGCATGGCCACCTCGGTCACCGTGCTGGTCGGCGAGGCGCGCAAGTGGATTCCCGACATCGTGGCGAAGGCCAAGACGCTCAAGGTGAATGCCGGTTCCGAGAAGGACGCCGACCTCGGGCCGGTGGTTTCGAAGAGCGCCAAGAATCGCATCCTCGGGCTGATCGAGGAGGGCGTGAAGCAAGGCGCGAAGCTCGAGCTGGACGGACGCGGGGTCAAGGTATCGGGCTACGACAAGGGCAATTTCATCGGCCCCACCATCTTTTCCGGCGTCAAGACCGACATGAGCATCTATACCACCGAGATCTTCGGGCCGGTCATGACCATCGTCGGGGTCGACACCCTGAGCGACGCCATCGAGCTGATCAACGCCAATCCGTTCGGCAACGGCACCGGGATTTTCACCCAGAGCGGCGCCGTCGCGCGCAAGTTCCAGAACGAGATCGATGTCGGGCAGATCGGCATCAACCTGCCGATCCCGGTGCCCGTGCCGATTTTCAGCTTCACCGGCTCGCGCGGCTCGAAGCTCGGCGACCTCGGCCCCTACGGCAAGCAGGCCGTGCAGTTCTACACTCAGACCAAGACCGTGACCGAGCGATGGTTCGAGGACGGGCCGTCCGGGGCCGTGAACACCACGATCAGCTTGAAGTAGCCGCGGACCGCATGGAGCTCAAGACGCTGAATGCCCTGGTCACGGGGGGCGCCTCCGGCTTGGGCCTGGCCTCGGCGGCCAGGATCGTGGCCGCGGGCGGGCGGGCGGCCCTGCTCGACGTCAATCAGGCGCAAGGATCCGCGGCCGCCGCATCGCTCGGCGAGCGCGCGCTGTTCCTGCAGACGGACGTGACCGACGAGGCCGCGGTGAACTCCGCGGTCGAAGCGGCTCGAGCGCACATGGGCCGCATCGATGCGGCGGTCAGCTGCGCCGGCATCGCGACGCCCGCCCGGCTGGTCGGCAAACAGGGTCCGATGCCCGGCGCATTCTTCCGCAGGATGATCGAGATCAACCTGGTCGGCACCGTTCTGGTCGCGAAGGCCGCCGCCGTGGCCATGCAGGCGAACGCGCCCAACGCCAAGGGCGAGCGCGGGGTGATCGTGATGACGGCGTCGGTCGCCGCGTACGACGGCCAGATCGGACAGGTCGCCTACTCCGCCTCGAAGGGCGCCATCGTCGGGATGACGCTGCCCATGGCGCGCGAGCTCGCCTCCTCGGGAATCCGCGTGGTCACGATCGCGCCCGGCCTGTTCGCCACGCCGATGATGAAGGTCCTTCCGCAGGAGGCCCAGGACTCGCTCGGCAAGCAGACACCCTTCCCGCCCCGGCTCGGCGACCCCTCCGAGTACGCCGACCTCGTGGCGCAGATCGTCGAGAACACCATGCTGAACGGCGAAACCATCCGGCTGGACGGAGCCATCCGGATGCAGCCGCGCTGACGGCCCGGGCACCGACGTGCCCGGAATCCCCTGCCCGCTCTAGGAGCGGGCCTCGACGTGGCGCAGGATCGCCAGCCGGCGCTCGTCCCCGGCTCCCGACCACTCGGCGATCTCGGCGAGCGTGCGTCGGCAGCCGATGCACACGTTGGCGGCGTCCAGCTTGCAGGTTCCGATGCAGGGCGAGGGAACGCCCGTCGGTTCGGTGGGTGCCGTCATCGCCGCGGGGGCCGCTCGAGCACCTGCGCCTCGACATTGAGAATCGGCAAGGACTTCGCCAGGCACTCATAGATGCGCGCACGCTCGGCCGCGCGCGCGGTCGCGAGCGTCGGGCGCCAGCTCCAGACCACCATGGTCGGAAGACGGCCTCCGTCGCCGTGCAGGGCGCGGATCCATTCATACAACGGACGCAGCTTCGGCGAGGCCACCCACCACGGCCGCTCGTCCGGCAGCCACAGGCGCGCCGCGGTGAGATGCTGCAGGAAGCGTCGGCGCGGGTGCGAGGTTTGCCCCACATAGCGAATGGCGCGGATGTCGCGCGGGTCCGAGAGCGTATAGATGGCGCTGCCGACAGCCAGATCGGGCGACTCGTCATACAGCTCGCGAGCAACGTGGCGCCGGAGCCGCGCCGTGAGCTCAGAGTTGAATCTCGCGGTCACGTCGAGCTCGACCATCGCTTCACGATCGCGTGGATGGCGTCCAGCCCGTCCGTGAGCGCCGCGGGACCGGGCTGCAGGATGATCGGGGACTTGATCTCGTGCAGCTCGCCGTCGCGCACCGCCGGCACGGCATCCCAGCCCGCGCGGGCCCGCACCGAAGCCGGCCGAAAGCGCTTCCCGCACCAGGAGCCGAGGATGATGTCCGGCGCGCGGCGCACGATCTCGGCGGGATCCTCCAGAATGCGGTCCTTGCCGAGCGAGCGCGCGGCGCGCTCCGGAAATACGTCGTCGCCGCCGGCGATGCCGATCAGCTCGCTGACCCAGCCAATCGCGGTGATCAGCGGCTCGTCCCATTCCTCGAAGTAGACCCGCGGCCGCCTGGGCAGCCGGGAGGCCGACGTGCGCACCTCATCGACGTGCCGCTCCAGTCCTCCCGCGAATTCCTCGGCCTGCTCCGCGGCGCCGACCAGCGCTCCCAGCCGGCGGACGTAGCCGAGGATTCCCTCGACGCTGCGGTGATTGCTGATCCAGACCTCGACGCCCTGCTTGATCAGCGCCTGCGCGATGTCGGCCTGGATGTCGGAAAAGCCGATCGCGAAGTCCGGGCGGAGCGCGAGGATGCGATCGACCTTGGCGCTGATGAATGCCGACACGCGCGGCTTCTCGCGCCGCGCACGCGGCGGACGGACCGTGAAGCCCGAGATGCCGACAATGCGGTCCTCGAGTCCGAGCGCGTATAGAACCTCGGTGGGCTCCTCGGTCAGGCAGACGATGCGGTGCGGATAGCGGGGGCTCATGGCGTATTCTGGCCCACCTGGGTCGGCCGCGCCTCCCCGCGCGTGTCAGGTCTCGAGCGCGCCCTCAGCCAGCGCCGTCTCGGCGAGCACCGACCCGGCCCCGCGCACGATCGCATGCTCGAGCGCGGGCGCGTGGGGCAATAGAAAGTCGCAATAGAACCGCGCCGTCGCAACCTTTGCCTCGTAGAACGCGGCGGCCCCCGCAGGTCCGGCCTGGGCTCCGGGGGACGCCGAGGCTTCGGCGGGAACCTTGCCGGAGGCGATCACGGCCCCGCGCAGCAGCTGCCACCCCCCGGCCACGATCCCGAACAGCTCGAGCAGCGGCACGGCGCCCGCCATCGCGGCCCTGATGTCCTTGGGAAAGATGGCCACGGTGTGCGCAACCGCTCTTTCCAGCGCGTCGACGCTCTGCGAGAGCTGCGCGGCCGCGTCCCGGAGCGTGTCCGCCCGCGCTGCTTCGCCCGCGAAGCGCCGCATGTCCGCGATCACGGCGCGCGCCGCCTGACCGCCGTCCCGGCCCAGTTTCCGCCCGACGAGATCGGACGCCTGGATGCCGGTCGTGCCCTCGTAAATCGGCGTGATGCGGGCGTCGCGCAGGAATTGAGCCGCGCCCGTCTCCTCGACGAACCCGACGCCGCCGTGCACCTGGATCCCGAGCGAGGCGATCTCCACGGAGCTCTCCGTGCACCAACCCTTGACCACCGGGATCATCAGGTCGACGAAAGCCTGATGGCGGCCCCGTTCGCGCTCATCCGGGTGGCGCAGAGCCGCATCGAGCGAAACGGCCACCACCGCCGCCAGCGCGCGCATGGCTTCGGTTTGCGACTTCATCATGAGCAGCATGCGCCGCACGTCCGGGTGACGCACGATGGCCACCCTGCCGGCGCCGCGAGCGCCGGGATCCGCGCTCTGGACGCGCTCCCGCGCGTAGGCGAGCGCGGTCTGGAAGGCGCGCTCCGCGATGCCGATACCCTCGACCCCCACCGAGAATCGGGCGGCGTTCATCATGATGAACATGTATTCCAGGCCGCGGTTTTCCTCGCCCACCAGCTCGCCGAGCGCTCCGCCGCGCTCGCCGAACGACAGCACGCAGGTCGGGCTCGCGTGAATGCCGAGCTTGCGCTCGGTCGAGACGCAGTACACGTCGTTGCGGGAGCCGAGCGAGCCGCCGGGCTCGATCAGGAACTTCGGCACCAGGAAGAGCGAGATGCCCTTCACGCCTTCCGGGCTGCCGGGGATGCGCGCGAGCACCATGTGCACCACGTTGTCGGTGAGGTCGTGGTCGCCGTAGGTGATGAATATCTTCTGGCCGAACAGCCGGAAACGGCCGTCGGGCGCGCGCTCGGCGCGCGTGCGCACCGCGGAAAGATCGGAGCCCGCCTGCGGCTCGGTCAGCACCATGGTCCCGGTCCACTCGCCCGACACCATCTTCGGCAGGAACGCCTGCTTCTGCTTCCCGGAGCCGCGCAGATCGATCGACTCGATCGCGCCCCGGGTCAACATGGGACACAGCGCGAAGGCGAGATTGGCGCCGTTCCACATCTCCTCGACCAACGCGGACAGCACCCGCGGAAGATTCTGACCGCCGTACTCGGCCGGGCACGACAGCGAGCTCCAGCCGTCGCCGACGAACCTGGCGTACGCCTCCTTCCAGCCTGCGGGCGTGCGCACCGTGCCGCCCTCGAGCCTGACTCCCTCGAGGTCGCCGCTGCGGTTGAGCGGCGAAAGCACCTGGCTCGCGAATTTCGCGCCCTCTTCCAGCACCGACTCGGCGACATCCGGGGTGATCTCGCCGAATCCGGGCAGCGATGCCAGCAGCTTCAGGTCGACCAATTCCCGCAGCACGAATTTCATGTCGGCGAGCGGAGCTTGATATTCGTGCACGGCGGCCCTCAACCGTAGCTGTAGAAACCCCGGCCGCTCTTGCGGCCGAGCCTGCCCGCCGCCACCATCTCGCGCAGCAACGGCGCCGGCCGGTACTTCGGATCGCCGTAGTCGCGCTGGAACACCTCCAAGACGGAAAGCAGGGTGTCCAGGCCCACGAGGTCGGCAAGCGCCAGCGGACCGATCGGATGGTTGCAGCCGAGCTTCATGCCGGCGTCGATATCCTCGGCGCTGGCGACCCCTTCCTGGAGCGCGAAGATCGCCTCGTTGATCATCGGACAGAGAATCCGGTTGACGGCGAAGCCCGGAGAGTTCTTCGCGACGATCGCGGTTTTCCCGACCTGCCCGATGAATTGCGTCGCGGCCGCACGGGTCCCCTCGGCGGTGAGCAGCCCCGGGATGATCTCGACCAGCGGCATGAGCGGCACGGGATTGAAGAAATGCATGCCGATGAAGCGCTCGGGATGAGCCGTCGACCCGGCGAGCTCGGTGATCGAGATCGAGGAGGTGTTGGTCGCGAGAACCGCCTCCGGCCGCAGCAGGCCGTCCGCCTGCTTCAGCACGGCGCGCTTCACCGACAGGTTCTCGGTCGCGGCCTCGATCACGAGGTCCGCCTGGGCGAGCTCGGCGTAGTCGGTGCTCGTACGCACCCGCGAGAGCAGTGCGTCGCGATCCGCCGCCTTCAGCTTGTCCTTCTTCACCAGGCGGTCGAGGCTCGCGCCGATCGCCCCCATGCCGCGCGACAGCGCCGCAGCGGAGATGTCGACCATCACCACCCCGAGGCCCGCCGCCGCGCAGATCTGCGCGATGCCGTTGCCCATGGTGCCGGCGCCGATGACGCCGATACGCGAGAGATTCATGCGTTTTCCTTCGGGCTACATGTTGCGGCGGTAGCGGCCGCCGACTTCGAACAGGGCGTGGGTGATCTGCCCCAAGGAACAGACCCGGACGGCGTCCATCAGCGCCTCGAAGGTGTTGCCGTTGTCGATGACGGTGCGGCGCAGCCGCTCGAGCAACCGCGGTGCATCGCCCGCGGCCGCCTGTTTGAATTGCTCGAGCCGCTTCAATTGCGACTGCTTCTCGGCGTCGGTCGATCGGGCCAGCTCCACCGTGACGGGCACGGCATCGCCATGCGGGTTGCAGAACGTATTGACGCCGATGATGGGGTAGGAGCCGTCGTGCTTCTTGCGCTCGTAGAAGAGAGACTCTTCCTGGATCTTGCCGCGCTGATAGCCCGTCTCCATGGCGCCGAGCACCCCGCCGCGCTCGGCGATGGCGTCGAACTCCTTGAGCACCGCCTCCTCCACGAGGTCGGTCAGCTCGTCGATGATGAAGCTGCCCTGGTTGGGATTCTCGTTCTTGGCGAGACCCCACTCGCGATTGATGATGAGCTGGATCGCCATCGCCCGGCGCACGCTGTCCTCGGTCGGCGTGGTGATCGCCTCGTCGTACGCGTTGGTGTGCAGGCTGTTGCAGTTGTCGTAGATCGCGATCAGCGCCTGCAGGGTCGTACGGATGTCGTTGAACGCCATCTCCTGCGCGTGCAGGGAACGCCCGGACGTCTGCACGTGGTACTTGAGCTTCTGGCTGCGCTCGTTGGCACCGTACTTGTTCTTCATGGCCACGGCCCAGATGCGGCGTGCCACCCGCCCGATCACCGAGTACTCCGGGTCCATGCCGTTCGAGAAGAAGAACGACAGGTTCGGCGCGAAGTCGTCCACCTGCATGCCGCGCGCCAGATAGGATTCCACGTACGTAAAGCCGTTCGAGAGCGTGAACGCGAGCTGCGAGATCGGATTCGCGCCGGCCTCGGCGATGTGATAGCCCGAGATCGACACCGAGTAGAAGTTCTGCACGCGGTGATGGACGAAGTACTCTTGAATGTCGCCCATCATCTTGAGCGCGAATTCGGTGGAGAAGATGCAGGTGTTCTGGCCCTGATCCTCCTTGAGGATGTCCGCCTGCACGGTGCCGCGCACCGTGGACAGCGTCCAGGCCTTGATCTTCTCCTGCTCGTCCGCGGTCGGATCGCGGCCGTTGTCGGCGCGGAACTTGTCCACCTGCTGATCGATGGCCGTGTTCATGAACATGGCCAGGATCATCGGCGCCGGCCCGTTGATGGTCATCGACACCGAGGTGGTGGGCGCGCACAGGTCGAAGCCCGAGTACAGCACCCTCATGTCCTCGAGCGTCGCGATCGACACCCCGGAGTTTCCCACCTTGCCGTAGATGTCCGGGCGCAGGTCCGGGTCCCACCCGTACAAGGTGACCGAATCGAACGCCGTGGACAACCGGTGCGCCGGCATGCCCTCGGACACGCGTTTGAAGCGCTGGTTGGTGCGGAATGCGTCGCCCTCCCCCGCGAACATGCGCGTGGGATCCTCGCCCTCGCGCTTGAACGCGAACACGCCCGCCGTATACGGGAAGGCGCCCGGCAGGTTTTCCTTCATCAGGAACTTGAGGGTCTCGCCGTCGTCCTCGAAGCGCGGCAGCGCGACCTTGCGGATCTTGGTGCCGGAAAGCGACTCGCTGGTGAGCCTGGTTCGGATCTCCTTGTCGCGAATCCGCACCGAATACTCCTGCCGGGCGTACAGCTCCTGGGTCTTCGGCCACTGCTCGAGGAGCTTGCGCGCACCCGGATCGAGCTCGTGATTCTTCTGCGCCATCAACTCGTCGAATCCCTCGACGGCCCGGCCGGAGGCTGCGAACAGCGCCTTGCAGACGGACAGCGACTGCCGCTCGCGCGCGATCCTCGCTTGCGCGGCGGTGAACCGGTGGTAGTCGCGGACGGTCGCCGAGATCTCGGCGAGATAGCGTACGCGCTCCGGAGGCACGATCGCCCGGCCGCGCGAGGATGCCTTGATCGCGACCTTGGGCAGCCTGCCGGCCGCGAGCTTGAGGCCCTTGTCCGCGAGCCGCGGCAGCAGCGCCTGATAGAGCGCGGTCACGCCGTCGTCGTTGAAGCGCGAGGCCATGGTGCCGAACACCGGCATCTGTTCGGGCGGCTGCCCGAAGGCTTCGTGATTGCGCTGATACTGCTTGCGCACGTCGCGCAAGGCATCGTCCGAGCCCTTGCGGTCGAACTTGTTGATCGCCACGAAGTCCGCGAAGTCCAGCATGTCGATCTTCTCGAGCTGCGTGGCCGCGCCGAACTCCGGGGTCATCACGTAGAGCGAGGCATCGACCAACGGAACGACGGCCGATTCCCCCTGCCCGATGCCGGACGTCTCCACCACGATGAGATCGAAACCGCTCAGCTTGCAAGCGGCGATCACCTCGGGCAGCGCACCCGATATCTCGGTGCCGGTGTCGCGCGTGGCGAGCGAGCGCATGAAGATCCTGTCCGAATCGATGGCGTTCATGCGGATGCGATCGCCGAGCAGCGCCCCGCCCGTGCGTTTGCGCGACGGATCGATCGAGATGACCGCGACCCGCATCCGATCGGCCTGGTCGAGGCGCAGGCGCAGGATGATCTCGTCCGTCAGCGACGACTTGCCGGCGCCGCCCGTCCCCGTGATTCCGAGCACCGGCGTCTTGATGCCGGATGCCGACTGAAGCACCGACTGCCGCGTGCGCGCGGAGTAGCCGCGATTCTCGAGCGCCGTGATGACCCGCGCGAGCTGCCGCCGGTTGCCCGAGCGCAACGCCGCGAGCGCGGCATCGTCCGGCGGCGCGAGCGCCGTGAGGTCGTAGTCGCTCCCCCGGATCACATCGTCGATCATGCCCTGCAGGCCGAGCTTGGCTCCGTCCTCGGGGGAGTAGAGGCGCGTCACGCCGTAGGCCATGAGCTCGCCGATCTCCGCGGGCACGATCACGCCGCCGCCGCCGCCGAACACCTTGATGTTCTCGCCTTCGTTCTTGCGCAGCAGGTCGATCATGTACCTGAAGAACTCGACGTGGCCGCCCTGGTAGGAAGTCACCGCCACGGCCTGCGCGTCTTCCTGCAGCGCCGCGGAGACGATCTCCTGCACCGATCGGTTGTGCCCGAGGTGGATGACCTCGGCTCCGGAGGCCTGCATCACGCGGCGCATGATGTTCACGGAGGCATCGTGACCGTCGAACAGCGATGTCGCGGTCACCAGGCGAATCTTGTGGGCGGGCTGATACGGGGCGGGCTTGGCGGCGATGGATACGGCGCTCATGCGGCGATTTTAGGCGCTCAAGCCCTTGGAAAAAATGCCCAAATTGGCCCCCGAGTGTGAGCGAATTTGCAACATTGCAAGCCGGCCGGCCGCCACAGCGCGAGCCGGGCGCTGCGCCCCCGGCCCGCGGCCAGGAACTCGCGGCCGAAGGCGAGGTTCATGGTGTTCGCCGCTTCCGGACGCGCGAGCGTGAGGAAGGCGGTGCGCTCGCGAACCTCGAGGCGCAATGTGGTCATCTTGGGGAAGTTGCTCATGCGGGGGTCATCGATTCGGAAACATGCCGGCGCGGCTCAGCATGCCGGGAAGATCTCGGCCCATCTGGCCCGTGAGCCAGCCCGCGGAGGCGATCAAGGCGTCGAGATCGAGGCCGGTGTGATATCCCGAGCGCTCGAGCATGTAGGCCACATCCTCGGTGGGCACGTTGCCGGTGGCGCGCGGCGCGAACGGGCAACCTCCGATGCCGCCGAGCGAGGCATCGACGACCTTGGCGCCGGCCTCGACCGCGGCCCAGACGTTGGCGAGGCCGGTATTACGGGTATTGTGGAAATGCACGCGCACCGGCAACGGCGCGATCGCCGCGCCGACTTTCGCGACCAGGCTCGACACCTCGCCCGGCGCTGCGACACCGATGGTATCGGCGATGGCGACCTCGATCGGACCGAAGGATGCCGCGGTGCGCGCCATCTCGACCACCCGCTCCGGCCTCACCGCGCCGTCGAAAGGACAGCCGAACGCGGTGGAGATGGTGATCTGCGCCCGGCGGCCTTGCTCGCGGGCGAGGCGCAGCACCTCGCCGCACATGGCAAGCGACTCGTCCGACGACATCCCTTGGTTGCGCCTGGCGAAGCCGTCGGAGGCGGCGCACACCGCGCCGAGCTCGTCCATGCCGGCCTCGAGCGCGCGCAGCGCGCCGCGCTTGTTGAGCACCAGCCCGATGAAGATCACGCCATCGCGCCGGGGCAGCGCGGCAGCGATCGCATCCGCGTCCGCCATTTGCGGCACGAGCTTCGGGTTCACGAAACTGTTGGCCTCGACGCGCTTGAAACCCGCGTCCACCGCGCGGCGGATGAGCTCGAGCTTCTGCCCGGTGCTGAAGATCACCGACTCGTTCTGCAGACCGTCCCGCGGGCCGACTTCCACCATATCTATCGTTTTCATATACAAATCAATAATATATAAAGTGTATTGAAAGTCATTTATTACATCGAGTCGGGAGCGCCATATCCGCCGCCGCCCGGCGTCGCGATCACGAACACGTCGCCGACCCCCATCTCCACCTGCCCGATGTGGCGCAGCCGCTCGATGCGGCCGTCCGCGCGCTCGACCCAGCTCTCGCCGACCGCGCCGGCCTTGCCGCCGTTCATGCCGAAGGCGCCATGCACCCGCCCATTGCTCAATATGGACGCCGTCATGTTTTCCAAGAAGCGAATGCGCCGCACACCGCCGTTGCCGCCCTTGAATCGCCCGGCGCCGCCCGATCCGGCACGAATCTCGTAGGAATCGAGCCGCACGGGGAAGCGGAATTCCAGCACCTCGGGGTCCGTCAGGCGCGAGTTGGTCATGTGGATTTGGACCACGCTGGTGCCGTCGAAATCCGCGCCCGCGCCGGAGCCGCCGGAGATGGTCTCATAGTACTGGTAGCGGTCGTTGCCGAAGGTGAAGTTGTTCATGGTGCACTGTCCCGCGGCCATGAGCGCGAGCGCACCGTAGAGCGCGTTGGTGATGCAGGTCGAGGTCTCGACGTTGCCCGCCACCACCGCGGCCGGCGGACTCGGCTTCAGCATGCACCCGTCGGGCAGCACGATGCTCAAGGGCTTGAGGCACCCGGCGTTGAGCGGAATATCATCGTCCACCAGCGTGCGGAACACATAGAGCACCGCGGCCGTGGTGATGGCCGCCGGCGCGTTGAAGTTGTTCGGGAGCTGCCCCGAGGTGCCGCTGAAATCAACGACCGCGCTGCGCGAGGCGCCGTCGACGCGGATGCGCACGCGGATCTGCGCGCCGTTGTCGAGCGGCAGCGTGAACTCGCCGTCCTTGAGCGCGGTGATCACGCGCCGCACCGATTCCTCGGCGTTGTCCTGCACGTGCCCCATGTAGGCGGCCACGGTGGCGCGCCCGAAGTGCGCGGCCGCGGCCTTGAGCTCCGCGGCGCCCTTTTCGTTGGCCGCGATCTGAGCCCGCAGGTCCGCGAGGTTCTGCAGCGGGTTGCGCGCCGGATGCGCACCGCCGGACAGCAGCTCGCGTATCGCAGCCTCGCGCAGCACCCCGTGCTCCACCAGCTTGACGTTGTCGATGAGCACGCCTTCCTCGGCGATGGTCGCCGAGAACGGCGGCATCGAGCCCGGCGTCGTACCGCCGATGTCGGCGTGATGCCCGCGCGAGGCGACGAAGAACGCCGGCCGGTCGTCCGCGTCCTCGAGATACACGGGAGTGACCACGGTCACGTCGGGCAGGTGGGTGCCGCCGTGATACGGGTCGTTCAGCACGTACACGTCGCCGCGCCGCATCGCCGGGTTGCGCGCGATGACCGTGCGGATGGATTCGCTCATCGACCCGAGGTGCACCGGCATGTGCGGCGCATTCGCGATCAGCGCACCCGCGCCGTCGAACAGCGCGCAGCTGAAATCCAGGCGCTCCTTGATGTTGACGGAATACGCGGTGTTCTGCAGGCGCAGCCCCATCTGCTCCGCGACGTTCATGAACACGTTGTTGAACAGCTCGAGCATGATCGGGTCGACTTCCGTCCCCGCGGCGCGGCGCTCCGGGCGCGGGCGCACGCGGGCGAGCTCGAGGCAGCCCGCGGCCGTGACCTCGGCGCGCCAGCCGGGCTCGACCACGATGGTGCCGTTGCGCTCGGTGAGGACCGCCGGACCGTCGATGGCGGCGCCCGGCCGCAGCGCCTCGATCTCGAACAGCCGTGCGGTCCGCCAACCCGCCTCCGCCTCGTCGGCGAAGCAGTACACGTCGACCTCGACGACCGGCGGCGCCGTGCCCGTTCCGGGCGGGGCACCGACGCCCGCCTCCACCCCGCTCGCCGCGATGCACTCGACCCCGACCGATTCGATCACGAGCGCATAACCCGGCATCAAGAACGCAAAGCGCTGCCGATAAGCCGCCGCGAAATCGGCTCGAATCGCCGCCAGCGCATCGGCCGCGGGGCCGTCCATCGGCAGGTTGCCGCCGAGCGCGGTATCGGTACCCTGATAGCGTACGTTGATGCGGCTCACCACGGCGATGCCGGCGCCGGAGAGGCCCTGAGCCTCGAGCTCTGCGATGCCGTCGGCCGCGAGCGCGCGCGCCGCGGAGCGCGCCGCCTCGAGGCCCGCCCCGTCGAGCGGCTTCTCGATCGAGCGCTCGCGCATCGCCGTCTGATCCGCAAGCCCCATGCCGTACGCCGACAGCACGCCCGCGAGCGGATGCACGAACACGCGCGCGATCCCCAGCGCGTCGGCCACCTGACACGCATGCTGACCCCCGGCGCCGCCGAAACACTGCAGCGCGTAGCCGCGCAGGTCATAGCCGCGCATCACGGAGATGCGCTTCACCGCATTCGCCATGCTGCCCACGGCGATCCGCAGCGCGCCGCTCGCGGCCTGCTCGGCGCCGACATGCCGGCCGGTGGCGGTGCTCATGGCGCGCGCGAGCTCGTCGAACCGCAGGGCCGCCGCGGCGCGGTCGAGCGACTCGTCTGCGCCCGGCCCGAACACCCTCGGAAAGAACCGCGGCTGGATGCGGCCGAGCAGCACGTTCGCATCCGTGATGGTGAGCGGTCCCTGCCGGCGATAGCTGGCCGGTCCCGGATTCGCGCCGGCCGATTCCGGACCCACGCGCAGGCGCGCTCCGTCGAACCGGATGATCGAGCCTCCGCCGGCCGCGATGCTGTGAATGCTCATCATCGGCGCGCGCACGCGCACACCGCCGACCTCGGTGTCGAAGGTGCGCTCGTAGGCGCCCGCGAAGTGGCTCACGTCGGTCGAGGTGCCGCCCATGTCGAATCCGATGACGCGTGCATGTCCGGCCGCGAGCGCGGTTCGCGCCATCCCCACGATGCCGCCGGCGGGCCCGGACAATATGGCATCCTTGCCCTGGAACCGATGCGCCTCGGTGAGCCCGCCCGAGCTTTGCATGAAGTAGAGCGGCACCCCGGGCATGCGCTCGGCCACGCGGTCGACATACCTGCGCAAGATCGGCGAAAGATAGGCATCCACGACCGCCGTGTCGCCGCGCGGCACCAGCTTCATCAGCGGGCTCACCCGGTGCGACGCCGAAACCTGGGCGAAGCCGGCACGCAGCGCCAGTGCCTCGGCCCGGCCCTCGTGCTCCGTGTAGCGATAGCCGTGCATGAACACGATGGCACAGGCCCGAAAGCCGTCGTCGAACGCCCGGCGCAATTCGGCGGCGAGGTGCGGCTCGTCGAGGCCCTCGATGACGTCGCCGTGCGCGCCGACGCGCTCGCGTGCCTCGATCACCCTCTCGTACAGGAGCTCCGGAAGCACGATGCGCCGGTCGAACAGGCGCGGCCGGGCCTGCGTGGCGATGCGCAGCGCATCGCGGAATCCGCGCGTGATGACGAGCAGCGTGCGCTCGCCCTTGCGCTCGAGCAGCGCGTTGGTCGCGACCGTCGTGCCCATCTTGACGCACGCGACGCGCGCGGCGCTGATGGGCTCGCCTGCGCCGAGGCCAAGCAGCAGCCGGATGCCCTCGACCGCGGCGTCGGGATATTGCGCCGGATTCTCCGACAAAAGCTTGAGCGTGCGCAGCCTGCCGTCCGGCGCGCAGCCGATCACATCGGTGAACGTGCCGCCGCGGTCGATCCAGAATTGCCACCTGCCGTCCATCGCGCGCGGCTGCTCAGCGCTTCGGCTCACGGCGTGCGCCCGAACGCGTCTTGACGCGCAGGCTCTCCCAGCTGCCGTCGGCGGTCCAGCCCCCGTCCACCGGAAGACTGACGCCGTTGATGAAGCCGCTCCGGTCGGCATCGGCGAGAAATGCGATGGCCTCGGCGACGTCCGCGGGCCGCGCGAACCGGGCGAGGGGCACGCGATTCTCGATGTCGGCGTCCGAATACGCGCCGCTGCCCTGGTCGGCCGCGTCCATCTCGGTCTTTATCCAGCCGGGACAGACCGCGTTCACCCGCACACCGCGTCCGCCCCACTCCGCCGCGAGCGTGCGGGTGAGCCCGATCAAGCCGTGCTTGGAAGCGTTGTAGGCGCTGCGATGCGCGATGCCGGAAAGTCCGGCGACGGAGGCGACGTTGACGATGCTGCCCTCGCCCTTCGCGAGCATCCGCGTCCCGAGGTAGCGGCACAGCAGGAACGGGCCGAGCAGGTTGACGTCGAGGACCCGCTGCCACTGCGCGCCGCTCGTCTCCTCCGCCGGCGCGATCATGCTGATGCCCGCGTTGTTGACCAGCACGTCCGCGCCGCCGTACTCGGCCTCGATCCAGCGTGCCGTCTCCGCGACGAACGGCTCCGCGGACACGTCGCCCGACCGGCCATGCGCCTCGGCGCCGGCACGGCGCAGGCGCTCGACGGCAGCCTCGGCGGATTGCAGATCGAGGACGATCACCCGGTGACCGCGGCTTGCCAGCAGCTCCGCGGTGGCGAGGCCCACGCCTTGGACGGCGCCGGTGACGACCATGGTTTTCAAGATTCCGCTCCCGCAGGTACGTCCACTTCGATCCAGAGCCACGCCAGGGCGGCCGCCACGGCAAAGACGACGCCGATCAGGAACGCGAGCTTCCAGAGGTGCTGCCCGGTGAGATAGCCCACCAGGGGTATCCCGATGATGCCGCCGAGGTTGCCGCCGGTGTTCATGACTCCGCTCGTCGCCATGGTATCCCCTCGTCCGACCGTCATCGCGCCGCCCCAGAAGGCCCCTTCGCAAAGCTCGATCACGCAAAAGCAGGCCGCGAGCCCCGCGATCGCCCAGTACGGGCTGGCCGCGTACTCCGCGAGCAGCAGCAACGCGCCGCCCGCGGGCAGCGCGATGATCGGCACCACGCGATAGCCCCAGCGATTGCCGAGCTTCTGGCATGCGGCCGCCGTGATGACGCCGCCGAGACCCGCGCCGACCACCGCGCCGAGAGGCGGCGCGGTCGCGAGCCAGCCGCTCTCCAGGATCGAGAAATGCCGCTCCTGCACCAGGTACAGGAAAACCCAGTTGGAGAGCAGATAAAACGAGTAGTTCATGCACAGATAGGAGAACCCCAGCAACAGCACGTTGCGATCGCGCAGCATGCCCTTGAGGCGGCGCAGATCGATGTGCGAATCGACCGCGGCTCCCGCATGCGCCCCGATGTACTCGAGCTCGCGCCGCGTCACCGCAGGATGCTCCCGCGGCGAGTTGCGGCCGTACCAGGCCCACAGCGCCACCAGCGGAATTGCGGGCAGGCTCGCCCACACCAGCGCGCGCTGCCAGCCCATGTCGGTCATGAGCCGGGAGATGAGCGGCGGCGTCAGCGCGGCGCCGAGATTCAGTCCCATGGTCTGCAGTCCCTGCACGCTCGCCCACCAGCGCGGCGGAAACCAGGCCTCAAAGACGCCCGACGACACCGGAAAGAGCCCGGCCTGCGAGCAGCCGAGCAGCACCTGCACCAGCAACAGCGCCACGAACAGGCCGGTGCCGCGCAGCCAGAAGGGCGCCATGGGCATCGCCAGCGTCGCAAGGAACGCTCCGACGCCGAAAATCACGAAGGTGCGCCGCGCTCCCAGCCGCTGGCCGAGCACGCCGCCCGGCAGCTGCAGGAGCCCGTAGCCGAGCACGAATCCCCATTCGATCCAGGAGATCTGGAACTGGCTGAAATGCAGTCCCGGCATCATGCCGGCCGCGGCGACGGTGATGCTCTTCGATTGAACGTACGCGAGGAACCCGAATCCGAACAGGAGCGCGAAGATGCGCCAGCGAATGGGAGCGATCATGTCGGCGGCGGTTGGCGGACCCAGTCGAGACAGATCTGGACCGCATGCCCGAGGGAGGATGCCGCCTTGTCCGCGCCACGCAGCGTCTCGACGTCGGCATCGGGCGCGAGCAGCATGCCCGGCAGGAACACGGTGACGACGCAGGCGTGCGGGAAGCGGCGCCGCATCTCCTCGAGCACCGCATCGCCCTTGCCGCGCTCATCGCTCGGAAAGGCGCTGACGATGTACACCAGAGCGACCGCAGCCGCGGCATTCGGCGGCGGCGTCGCCGCGAGGTCATCGAGCGACATGTGCCGCGCGTCGATCTTCTGGTCCCGCAAAATGCGCACCAGGAGCTCGGCCGCGAGATCGTCGGCCATGGTTCCCATGCTCACGCATACCATCACCGAGCCCGCGGGCACGAGCAGCGGCCCCTGCCAGCGCCCGGTCTCGAGCTCACGCTGCTTGCGCAGCAGCCGGCCGGCGGTCGAGTCGTCGAGCACGGGCGAGCGATGCCGCGGAAGCTTGGCGGTCCTGCCTCCGATCGCCGCGATCACGGCGACCGTCGCCGCCCTCACCTTCATCTGCTGATCCGGGGTGATCGCGCCCGCGTGCAGGTCGAGGCGGGCCAGATGCAGCGCCGGCATCAGCACGAGGTCGCAATAGTTCGCGAACGAGTTGCGCTTCAGGAACACCCTTGCGCCCGCGATCATGCCGGTCGAATCCGCCGACAGCGCGCGCTGATAGAAGCGCTCGGGAAGCGTGAGCGCATCGTTGTTGCCGAGCAGGACGTCGAGCAGGCTCAAGGCGCGGATGTGGCGGCCGGCAACGAGCAGGCACAGCGTGAGAGGCGTCGAAACGATCAATCCTATGGGCCCCCAGAGCCAGCTCCAGAAGATCGCGGAGATCACCACCGACAGCGGCGACAGCCCGGTGGTATGGCCGTAAAGGTGCGGCTCGACGAGCTGGCTGGCGATCAGCTCGACCACGACGAATAGGCCCAGCGCGGCGAGCGCGAGCGTCCACCCGGGATCGACTGCCGCCGCGAGCAGCCCGGCGCACAGGGCCGCGATCCATATGCCGATGTAGGGCACGAACCGGAGCACGCCCGCAAGCGTTGCCCAGAGCAGCGGGTGCGGCAAGCCGACGAGGCTGAGCCCGAGACCGATGGCGATGCCCACGCCGAGATTCACGGCGAACTGGGACACGAAGAAGCGCGACAGCCGCTGCCCGGCATCGTTGACCGCGATGGTCGAGCGGCGGATGTCGTTGCCGCCGGCGATGCGGATCAGCCGATCGCGCAGCGACTCGTGCTCGAGCAGCACGAAGATCAACACCACGAGAACGATGCCGGCGGTCTCGATCGGCACCCACACCGAGCCGAGCACCCGCTGCACCACTTGCAGCGAGCTCGGCGGCGGCGCGTGCAGCTCGACCGGGATGGGCGCAGCCGGAGCGCTGCCGTCCGGCGGAACGAGCACCGCCGGCGGCTCCGCCACGCCGCGGCGGCTGACGGTGTGGCCCAGCTGCTTGGTGAGCGCGTTGAACCTGCCCACGGTGACGTCGTTGAGCGCGCTGAGCTTGCGCTCCACGGTCCGCTCGTAGTGCGGCAGGCTGGTCGACATGTGCACGAGCTGCGAGCCGATCACGCCCGCAACCGCCGCGAACCACAACGCCACCAGCGACACGGCCAGCAACACCGATAGTGTCTGGCCGAGATACAGCCGTCGGAGCAGACGCACCAGCGGCGCGATGGCGAGGCTCAATATGAAGGCGAGCGTGACCGGGACCAGCACCTCGCGGCCGAAATAAAGCAGTGCGATCACCGCCGCCGTCGCGATGATGCCCAGCGCGCGCTCGCGATTCGTCGAGGGAGGAGAGCCCGCGCTTTGCGTGACCGGCAAGTCCATGCGTTATATTCGCACATTGCCAGGAGACACTGAATGAAAAACCGCCCTTCCGGGTTTGGAATCGAAGCGCTGCCGCGCATCGCGCGCGGCGAGGGCAGCTACGTCATCGATGCCGCGGGCAAACGTTATCTCGATGGCTCGGGAGGCCCCGCGGTTTTCTGCCTGGGACACGCGCATCCCGAGGTCAATGCCGCGATCAAGCAGCAACTCGACGAGATCGCCTACGCCTACCGATACCTGTTCACCAGCACGGCGCTCGAGCAGCTGAGCGAGACGGTGCTGCGCCTTGCCGGCGGGCATTTCCAGGACGTGGTCTATGCGGGCAGCGGCTCGGAGGCCATGGAGGGCGCGCTCAAGGTCGCTTTACAATATTTCGCCGCGCGCGGCCTCATGTCCAAGCGCCGGTTCATCGCACGCAAGCGATCGTGGCACGGCAACACCCTCGGCGCACTGTCGATATCTCATTTCGCCCAGCGGCGGCGCGCCTTCGAGGGGAGTCTGCTCGACGCCACGTTCGTCTCGGCCGCGAACGCCTATCGGCCGCCCGCGGGCGTCGCGCCCGAGGCGCTCGCGGGGCACCTCGCCGCGGAGCTCGATCGGACCATCCAGTCCCTGGGGGCCGGCAACGTCGCGGCCTTCGTGTTCGAGCCGGTGGTCGGCGCGGCCGGCGGCGTGGTGCCCGCTCCGGAGGGCTACGCCGCCGCGGTTCAAGCGGT
This sequence comes from Steroidobacteraceae bacterium, assembly GCA_036268215.1. Classification (GTDB taxonomy): domain Bacteria; phylum Pseudomonadota; class Gammaproteobacteria; order Steroidobacterales; family Steroidobacteraceae; genus Bog-1198. The sequence goes on along the minus strand of DATAUO010000240.1, from coordinate 3,506 downwards.
GTGCCGCAAGCACGACGTGCTGCTGATCGCCGACGAGGTCATGTGCGGCGCCGGACGCACGGGCACCTGGCGCGCCCTCGAGCACGACGGAATCGTTCCCGACATCATGTCCGTCGCCAAGGGGCTCGCCGGCGGATACATCCCGCTGGCCGCGACCTTCGTGGCGCCGCGCATCGCGGGCCCGATCCGCAGCGAGCACGGCGCATACATGACCGGCCACACCTTCACCGGCCACACCGCGGCGTGTGCGGCCGGCCTCGCCGTCCAGCGCATCATCGAGCGCGACGGCCTGCTCGAGCGGGTGCGGACCGCCGGCCGCACGCTCCAGGAAGGCTTGCGCCGCGCGCTCGGCAAGTTCGACGAGGTCGGCGACGTGCGCGGCCGGGGACTCTTCATCGGCATCGAGCTGGTGCGCGACCGGGGCACCAAGGAGCCCTTCCCCGCGGAGCGCGCGCTCGGCTTCGACGTCGGAGGGCGCGCCTTCGCCGATGGATTGATCTGCTACCCGTGCTCCGGCAACGTGGACGGCACCAACGGCGACACCATCATCATCGCCCCGCCCTACAACGCCGGCGACGCGGAGCTCGAGGAGATCGTGGTGAAGATGACGCGTGCGATGGACGGCGCGCTCGCGCGGCGTTGAGGCGGATCCCCGGCGCCGGCTAGGCCAGCGCGTCGTCCAGCACCTCGATCCAATGCCTGACCGGAGTGGATGTGCCCGACTGCAGGTGCCGGATGCATCCCATGTTGGACGACACGATGCAGGCCGGCTCCACCTCGCCGAGATCGCGGACCTTGCGGTCGCGCAGCTCGTTGGCGAGCACCGGCTGAAGCACCGAATAGGTGCCCGCGGATCCGCAGCACAGATTCGCGTCGCGCGGCGCGACCCTGACATCGAAGCCGACCTCGCGCAAGGCGGTCTCGACGCCGCCGCGCAGACGCTGACCGTGCTGCAGCGTGCACGGCGGATGATACGCGAGCCGGCCGAAGCGCTTGCCGTCGATCTCGGGCGCGAGCGCCGCGACGATCTCCGGCAGGAGCTCGGACAGATCGCGGGCCAGGGCGCCGATGCGCTCGGCCCGATCCCGATAGTCCGGATCCGCCGCGAGCGCATGACCGTATTCCTTGATGGCGAGCGTGCACGCCGAGGCGGACGTCACCACGGCATCGGCGCTGCCGCTCGATAGCAGCGGGGTCCACGCCTCGATGTTGGCGCGCATGTGCTCCCGGCCGCCTTCGGGATCGCCGAGATGCGAGCGGACGGCCCCGCAACAGGACGCGCGCACCCGGATCACCTCGATCCCCGCGCGGCGCATGACGCGCTCGGCTGCATCATCGATGCCCGGCATCAGAGCGGGCTGCACGCAGCCTTGGAGCAGCAGCACGGTGCGGCGCGCCGGCGGCGGCTCGTTGCGGGCCGTCGCGCCGCCCGCGGGGGACGGTGCCCGCGGCCGAGCAAGGGCTTCCGCGGCCGGCCGCGTCTCGCGCAGCGGAACGTTCTTCTTGAGCACGGCGGGGAGCAGCGGGCGCACGGCCTGACCGGCGCGCACGGCCGGCGCGAATGCCGGCGAGGTCATGCCCTCCTTGAGCGCCCAACGCACCGCCCGCTCGCCGATCGGGCGCTCGACCTTGGCATCGACGAGCTTGCGTCCGATCTCGACCAGATGGCCGTATTCGACTCCGCTCGGGCAGGTGGTCTCGCAGTTCCGGCAGGTGAGGCAACGATCGAGGTGCACCTGCGTCGAGCGGGTCACTTGCGCACCCTCGAGCACCTGCTTGATGAGATAGATGCGGCCGCGCGGTCCGTCGAGCTCGTCGCCGAGCACCTGGTAGGTGGGACAGGTCGCGTTGCAGAAGCCGCAATGCACGCACTTGCGGACGATCGCCTGCGCTTCCGCGCCGTCCGCGCTGGACTCGAGCTCCGGGGTCAGGTCGGTCTGCATTCAGCGATCCGCGGTCAGGTCGGTCGGCATTCAGAGCTCCGGGTAGAAGCGGCCGCGGTTGAACAGCCCCGCGGGGTCGAACGCCTGCTTCAGGCGCCGATGGAGATCCATGAGCGCATCGCTCAACGGCATGAACACTCCCTTGGACCGGTCGCCGCCGCGCATCAGGGTTGCATGTCCGCCGGCCTTCGCCGCCGCCGCGCGCACCGCTTCGGGTGCGGCGGACGTTCGCCACCAGCGCAGGGCGCCGTGCCATTCGATCCATTGCTCGCCCGGGAGCGACAGCGGCGGCGCGATCGCGGGCACCGACAGGCGCCAGAGGCTCGAGGCGGAGGCTGCCTGCGGCGTGACCGTCGACACGCCTGCCGTCGAGGGTTGCACGACCCGACCTGCGTGATCGGATTCTTCGCGCTCCATCGAGAAGAACGGGTGGCTCTGATCGCGCAAGCTCGACCACCAGGCGTCGGCCTCGGCCGGACCGACGCGTGCACCCCCGATCTTGCCGGCGGCCGCGTCGACGGCGCTGGACGCGCCCGTCATGCGCACGAAGAGGCGCCCCGAATACCATGCGGTGCCGCTCAGCGCGAGGGGCTTCGAGGCCCAGGCTTGCAGCCGCTCGAGCGCCGGGGCCTCATCGAGCTCCAGCACCGCCGTCGCCGTGCAGCGGGGCGCCGGCAGCACCTTGAGCGAGATCTCGCAGATGACACCGAGGATGCCGAGCGATCCGGCCATCAAGCGCGATACGTCGTAGCCCGCGACGTTCTTCGCGACCTGGCCGCCGAAGGTCAGCACCTCGCCGTTGCCGTTCAGCAGCGTCACGCCGAGCACGTGGTCGCGTACGCTCCCGACGTAGGCGCGCGCAGGCCCGGCGAGACCTGCCGCCACGGTGCCGCCGACGGTGCCTCCGGGTGCGAACCGCGGCGGCTCGAACGGCAGGCATTGGCCCCGCTCCGCGAGCGCCGCCTCGAGCTCCGCGAGCGGTGTTCCCGCGCGCGCCGTCACCACGAGCTCGGTCGGCTCGTAGGAGCTGACGCCCGCCAGCTCGCCGATCTCGAGAGGCTCGCCCAGGACCGGACCGCCGTAGAACGCCTTGGTGCCGCCGCCGCGGATGGCGAGCGCCTGCCCTCGCGCCCGCGCATGGCCGATGCGGTCGATGATGCGGGACAGTGCCGCCTGCATCAAAATCTCGGCAGCTCGGGAAACGGCAACAGGCCGCGATGCACGTGCATCTTGCCGTACTCGGCGCACCGGTGAAGGGTCGGGATCACCTTGCCGGGATTCAGCGACTCTTGCGTATCGAACGCGCGCTTGATGGCGAGGAACTGCGCCCGCTCGCCCGGCGAGAATTGGACGCACATGGAATTGAGCTTCTCCATGCCGACGCCATGCTCGCCGGTGACCGTGCCGCCCATGCGCACGCTGGTCTCGAGAATATCCGCGCCGAACAGCTCGCAGCGGCGCATCTCGTCGGGCTCGTCCGCATCGAACAGGATGAGCGGATGCAGATTGCCGTCGCCCGCGTGGAACACGTTAACGCAGCGCAGCGCGTACTTCCCCTGCATC
>DATAUO010000239.1:0-7499 GCA_036268215.1 Steroidobacteraceae bacterium | reverse complement strand
ACGTCCTCCCCGGTGAGCTCGATGTGAACCCCGCCGAGCCGCGAGCCCTCCTCCTCGTGCACCCGAAAGGCCGCGTCCACCTCGCCGAGAATGTTGTCGAAGCGCCGGGTCTTGACGCCTCCGGCGGTCGTCTCCGTATTGCCGTGCATGGGCTCACACACCCAGAGCACCTGTGAGCCGGTTGCCCGCACGGCCTTGATCATCGCCGGGAGACGCTTCTCGATGTCCTTCACGCCGAAACGGTGAATCAGGGTGAGGCGTCCCGGCTCGTTCTGCGGGTTCAGGACTTGAACCAGCTCCTGGATCCACTCCGGCGTCATCGCCGCGCCGACCTTGACGCCGATCGGATTCGCGATCCCGCGAAAATACTCGATGTGCGCCCCGTCGACATCCGCCGTGCGCATGCCGATCCACGGCATGTGGGTGGACAGGTTGTACCAATGGCGCTGGCGCTCGATGAAGCGCGTCTGCGCCTGCTCCGACAGCAGATGCAGCCCCTCGTGGCTGGTGTAGAAGTCGATGCGCGTCGCCGCGTGGACGCGCTGCCCGCTCATGGACTCGAAGAATTCCAGCGACTCGGCGATCGAGTCGACGATCCTCTGATACGCATCCCGCAGCGGCGAGTGATGCATGAACTTGAGGTCCCAGTACTCGGGATGGTGCAGATCGGCGAAACCGCCGTCGATGAGCGCCCGCGCGAAATTCAAGGTGAGCGACGCGCGCTCGTAGCCGCGCAGCAGGAGCTCGGCGTCGGGCTCGCGCTCCTGCGGGCTGAAGCCGGGCCGGTTCACATTGTCGCCGCGATACGACGGCAGGGTGACGCCCTCGCGCGTCTCGGTATCGGCGGATCTTGGCTTCGCGTATTGGCCGGCGAAACGGCCGACCCGGATGATCGGCATCTTGAGGCCCTGCAGGAGCACCAGGCTCATCTGCAGGAGGATCTTCAGCCGGCGCGCGATGTTGTCGGACTCGCAGTCATCGAAGCTCTCGGCGCAATCGCCGCCCTGCAGCAGGAACTGCTCGCCGCGCTGCGCACGCGCGAGCTTGGCCCGCAGGGCCTCGACTTCCCACGACACCACCAGCGGCGGCAGGCGGCCGAGCGCCGCCACGGCGCGCTCCAGGGCCGCGGGGTCGGCGTACTTCGGCTGCTGCGTGGCGCGCTTGCTCTGCCAGCTCGCCGGATGCCACTGCGTGAGCACGGTAGTTTTGGACATATCGAGCGGATGCTAGCGTTGCGGCCTCCGCCAAGTCAAAATGCGGCCCCCGAAACCCTCGGCCACCGGCCGGCGCGACCTCGAGCTGCGTCGCGCGGGTCCCTATGGATACGACATCATGATGAAAACCGGCGACGTTCTGCAAGCACTCGGACTCGAAGATAGGAACGCGGGCACCTGGTCCGGCGCGCGCGGCTGGAGCGAGCGCGGCGGCGGCCCGCCGATCGATTCGGTCAATCCCGCCACCGGCGAGCGCCTGGCGCAAGTGCGCGGTGCGACCGTGGAGGATTACGAGGACGTGCTTGCGGCCGCCGTGGCCGCCGCCGGGGCCTGGCGCAAGGTGCCCGCGCCGAAGCGCGGCGAGGCCGTACGGCTGCTCGGCGAGGAGCTGCGCCGGCACAAGGACGCGCTCGGAAGCCTGGTGTCCATGGAGAGCGGCAAGATCAAGGCCGAGGGCGACGGCGAAGTGCAGGAGATGATCGACATCGCGGACTTCGCGGTCGGCCAGTCACGCATGCTCTACGGCTCAACCATGCACTCGGAGCGGCCGCAGCACCGCATGTACGAGCAATGGCACCCGCTCGGCGTGGTCGGCGTGATATCGGCCTTCAACTTCCCCGTCGCGGTCTGGTCCTGGAATGCCTGTCTCGCCGCGATCGCGGGCAACGCGGTGGTGTGGAAGCCCTCGCCCAAGACCTCGCTCTGCTCGCTCGCCGTGCAGCACATCTGCAATCGGGTGATGGAGCGGAATTCGCTGCCGGCGATCTTCCAGATCTTCATCGACGCGGGGACCGACCTCGCCCTGCGCTTCGTCGACGACAAGCGCGTCGCGCTCGTGTCCTTCACCGGCTCGACCGAGGTGGGGCGGCGCATCGGCGTACGCGTGGCCGAGCGCCTCGGCAAGAGCCTCCTCGAGCTCGGCGGCAACAACGCCATCATCGTGGACGAGAGCGCGAATCTCGAGCTGGCGGTGCCCGCGATCGTATTCGGCGCGGTCGGCACGGCCGGTCAGCGCTGCACCACCACCCGGCGCGTGCTCGTGCACCGCTCGCGCCTGCCGGAGCTCGAGCGCCGGCTGGTCGCGGCGTACAAGCAGGTCCGCATCGGAGACCCTCTGAGCGCCGACACCCTCATGGGCCCGTTGATCGACGAGGGCGCGGTGGCGCGCTATTCCGCGGCCATCGACGCCGCGAAGGCGCAGGGCGGCGAGCTGCTCTGCGGCGGCAAGGTCCTGCCGCGCGCGGGCAACTTCGTCGAGCCCGCGATCGTACGGGCCAAGGCCGACCTGCCCGTGGTACGCAGCGAGACCTTCGCGCCGATACTCTATTTGATCCCGTACGACTCGCTCAACGAGGCGGTGGCGCTGCAGAACGCGGTGGCCTACGGCCTCTCCTCGGCGGTGTTCACCGACCGCCTGCAGGTCGCCGAGAAGTTCCTCTCCGCCGAGGGCAGCGACTGCGGCATCGCCAACGTCAATCTCGGCACCTCGGGCGCCGAGATCGGAGGCGCGTTCGGCGGCGAGAAGGACACGGGCGGCGGCCGCGAGGCCGGCTCCGACGCATGGAAGGCCTACATGCGCCGCCAGACCAACACCATCAACTGGAGCTCGCAGCTCCCGCTCGCGCAGGGGATTCAGTTCAACGTGTAGGAGAGCCTGATTCTCTTCAGCGGTTGATCCAGGCCTCGACCGCCTCCACACGCTCGCCGAGCCGCGCTGCCGAGACCGGCCCCAGCGTGCGCAGCTCCTGCGCATAGAGCGAGACACGGTACTCCTCGATCCAGAAGTAGAGGTCCTCGAGCTCGGGCAGGAAGCGCAGCTCCGCGCCTGCCGATCGCTCGAGCGCCTGATACCGCACCCACCGTTCGCTCAGCTCGGCCAGTATCTGCGGCGCTTCCAGTCCGCGCTCGCCGATGCGCTGCCAGCGCCGCTCCTCCGCCTTCAAGTACCGCGGGAGCTGGCGCAGCCACGCCGGCGGCACGGTTTCGAGAGCGTCCGCGTCGAGGAGCCTTTGCAAATGGGCGTCGGTCTCCTCCGCGGCGGCCGCGCGCGCCTCGGGCGCGGCACCGGCCGCCCGCCCCTCGAGCAGACGCCGAACCGCTCTCGCTACCTCGAACCAGGCGAGTGCCGCGGCGCTCACCTGATCGAAGCACTCGTACAGGCGTCCCCGCCCCGCATCGACGGCGGCCTCGAACTCGGGCCGAGCGCGCGGCGCATCCTCGTCGCCGAAGCACGCCACCCGTACCGCGAGCGACAGCAGCACGTCGGCGAGCGCCTCGCGGCGCAAATACCGGCCTGCCGCGAGCACCAGCGGCAGGTTGGCGAGCGCCGCACGATGCAAGTCGCGCGCCTGCGCCGAAAGCATCGAGCGCGCGAGCCGCGGCGCCGAGATCCGCCAGCTGCGGCGAGCCTCTGCGTCGGACCAGGCGTAATGCAGTCTCAGCGCCGCACCCCGCCGAGCCAGCGTGGGAAATACCCGCACACCCGCGCGCCCCGGCCCGCCCGCCGCCGCGCCCTGCGCGTCGAAGCCGGATGCACCCGCCGTGGCTTCGAGCGCTGCGACCTCATCCAACTCGGGCAGCTCAAACCTTCGCCAAGCCGCCGCGCCGCCGGGCGCCTCGGCGGCGCGCCGATCGAGCTCGGCGCGAGCCGCAAGCGCGCACGCCCGGCGCAGCGCGGGCAGCTCCAGGTCATCCGCGGCGACGCCGGCATCGACCACGGTCACGTGAGGCACGAGATGTCGGGGCACGACCGTCGGATCGAAGCGCAGCTCGCCCTCGGCGACCCCGCGCCGCTCCCGCAGCCAGCGTCGCAGCGCCGTCAGATCGAGGCCGCCGCCGGCGCGGGCGGACTGCTCGATGAACTCCGCGGCGGTGTCGCCCATCGGGATGAGCTGACGCCGTGCATTCTTGGGCAGCGAGCGAAGCAGCGCCTCGATGCGCGGGGCTGCGAGACCGGGTATCGCGCCATCGACGGCGGCGCGTGTCGCCTGGGGCACGGCCAGAAGCGGCAGGCGCAGCGTGGCGCCGTCTCCGGGCTCGCCGGGCGCGAAGCGGTACCGGACGCCGACCTCGATCCCTTGGAGCGCCACGGTCTCGGGGAAGCGCCCGAGCTCGGCGGCATCCGGGAAGCGCGCGAAGATCTGCTCATCCTCGAGCGTGAGCGCGCGCCTCTCCTCGGCGGAGAGGTGGCGGCTGAAGTGCTCGAGAGTCGCGGCGCTCGAGACCTGTCGCGGCAGATTCCGATCGTAGAATTCCGCCAGCGTCTCGGCGCTGCGGAGCAGATCCCTCGAGCGCAGCCGCTCCTCCACGCGTCCGGCCGCATCGAGCGCTGCATCGTTGGCGATCAGCCAGTCGGGCCGGCGCCGCAGCCGCCGATGCGCCAGGGCCTCGCGCGCAAAGATGCGGCGCGACTCCTCCGGCGCGATCGGTCCGTAGTTCACGATCCGATTGGCGCTCAGGATCAGCCCCAGGAGGCTCACGCGCTCGCGTGCCGCGACCTCTTCCCGCTCGTCGCTCCAGTCGGGCTCCAGGTACTCGCGCTTCAACAGGTGGCCGGCGGCATCCTCGATCCAGTGCGGCTCGATCTGCGCCACCCGCCGCGCGAACACCCGCGAAGTCTCCACGATGTTGGCTGCCATGACCCAGCGCGGACGGCGGCGCGCCAGCGGCGAGCCCGGAAATATATGGAAGCCGATGCCGCGGGTTCCGGCGTAGGTGCCCTCCTCGCCGCGCACGCCGATCACGGTGCAGAAGCCGGCGAGCAACGAGCGGTGCACGGCGGCATAGCTCGCCGCCCGGTCGCTTGCGCGGATGCCCATCTCGGCCGCGCGGTCCTTCACCTGCCCGTGGACGTCCTCCCACTCCGACAGGCGCAGCAACGAAAAGCGCCGCTCCTTGCACCAACGACGGAGCTCGCGCCGCGGGCCTTCGCGCGCCTTGCAATACGCGCGCCATACCTTGACCAGCGCGCTGAACTCGGACTTCGGGTCATCGAAGGCGCTCATCACCTCGGTCTCGGGCTCGGCAACGCCCGGCTCGCCTCCCGGGGCCGACCGCGCCGGCTCGCCCGAAACAGGACGACCCGGCGCCCCCTCCGGGCTCGCGCTGCGGAAGTCGGGGACGCTCAGCCCCGCGACGACTGCCAGCAGCTCGCTTTCCGCATGGAAGCGCTTGCTCTCGATGAGGGCGCGCGCAAGCCGCGGATCGAGCGGAAGGCGCGCCATCGATCGCCCGAGGCGCGTGATGCGCCGCTCGGGATCGAAGGCATTCAGCTCCTGCAGCAGCCAATAGCCGTCGTTGAGGGCGCGCGCATCGGGCGCGTCGATGAACGGAAAATCCTCGGCGGCGCCGAGCCCATCGGCCGCCAGGCGCAACAGCAGCGCCGCAAGATTGGTCCGCAGCACCTCGGGCTCGGTGAACTCCGCACGCGCCTCGAAATCCGCCTGGGAGTACAAGCGGATGCAGAGCCCCGGCCCGAGGCGGCCGCAACGGCCCTTGCGCTGGTCCGCGCTGGCGCGCGAGATGCGCTCGATCGGCAGCCGCTGCAGACGGCTGCGCGGGCTGTAGCGGCTGATGCGCGCCAATCCCGAGTCGATCACGGTGCGAATGCCGGGCACCGTGATCGAAGTCTCCGCCACGTTGGTCGCGAGCACGACGCGCGGCCGGTCGCCGCGCTCGAAGATGCGGCTCTGCTGCTCCCACGAGAGGCGCGAGTAGAGCTCCAGCACATCGGCACCCGCGACCTCGCGGCGCAGGATCTCGCCCACATCGCGGATCTCGCGCTCGCCCGGCAGGAACACCAGCATGTCGCCGCCGCCGGGTGCGCCCGGCTCGGTGGCGGCTTCCTGCCAGGCTGCGAGCACCGCCGCCGGCAGATCCGGATCGTCCGACTCCGCGATCTCGCGATAGCGCACCTCGATCGGGTGGCCCCGGCCTCCGACGGCGATGGTCGGCGCATCGCCGAAAAAGCGCGCGATGCGCTCGACGTCGAGCGTCGCCGACGTGATGATCACCTTGAGATCGGGCCTGCGGGGCAGGATGCGCTTCAGCACGCCGAGGAGCAGATCGACGTTCAGGGACCGCTCGTGCGCCTCGTCGACGATGACGGTGTCGTAGCGGCGCAGCAGCGGGTCCGAGGACAGCTCGGCGAGCAGCAGCCCGTCGGTCATCAACACCAGGCGGGTTGCCTCCGACACCCGGTCCGCGAATCGCACCCGGAACCCGACGCTGCGTCCCAGCGGTTGCCGAACCTCCTCGGCGATGCGCAGCGCCAGCGCCCGCGCCGCGAGCCGCCGAGGCTGGGTGTGGGCGATCAAACCCAATGTGCCGCGGCCGCGCTCCAGGCAGTACTGCGGGAGCTGGGTGCTCTTGCCGGAGCCGGTGTCGCCCGCGACCACCAGCACCTGGGAGGCATCGAGGGCCGCGAGGATGTCCTCGCGGCGCGCGGTGATCGGCAGCGCCGGATTGAGCTCGAACAGCAGCCGCTCGGCGCTCCGCGCGGCCATCGCGCGCGGGCTACTCGGCACGCTTGACTTCTTCCCAGAGCCTCTCTTGCGCCTCGAGGCTGAGCTGCGCAAACGTCTCGCCCCGCTCCGCCGCGAGCGCTTCCATGCCGCGGAAGCGGCGCTCGAACTTGTCGTTGGCGGCCCTGAGCGCCGCCTCGGCGTCAACGTCGAGCTTGCGTGCCAGATTCGCCGCCGCGAACAACAGGTCGCCGACCTCCTCGAATACACGGCGGGCGTCGAGACTCGCCTCGGCCGCCTCGGCCCGCACCTCGTCGAGCTCCTCCTGTACCTTGTCGGCCGTCTGGGCCGGGTGCTCGAAGTCGAAGCCGACGCGCGCCGCGCGCTTGCTGATCTTGAAGGCGCGCATCAGGGCGGGCAACGCGCGCGGAATCCCGTCGAGATGGCTGTCCGGTTTGCGCCGGTCCGGGTCGACCCTGCGCTCCCGGGCTTTGCGCTCCTCGGCCTTGATCTCCTCCCAGCGCAGCGTCTGCTGCGAGGAGGTCAGCCGACCCGATTGGTCGAACACGTGCGGGTGGCGGCGCACCAGCTTGTCGCAGATGGCGCCCGCCACGGCGTCGAAATCGAACCGGCCGGCCTCGCGGCCGATCTCGGCGTGGAACACCACCTGGAACAGGAGGTCGCCGAGCTCGTCCTTGATCGCCTCGGGATCGCCGCTCTCGATGGCGTCCGCGACCTCGTAAGCCTCCTCGATGGTGTAAGGCGCGATGCTCTCGAAGGTCTGCTCGCGGTCCCACGCGCAGCCGTCGGGCGCGCGCAGGCG
>DATAUO010000238.1:0-30701 GCA_036268215.1 Steroidobacteraceae bacterium | reverse complement strand
AGACGGAACTATGTCGCTCAAATCGCCGAATACGTCATTTTTATTTGTATTTCAATAGCTTAACGGGAAGCACCCGTTCCTGGCACAACCCTTGCTTCAATCCTGTCACGGGCCTCAGCCGTTGCTCCCTCTCGTTTTCCATCGGTACAGGAGTTTTCATGTTCAAGCACGCTCAAAAGGGCTTCACGCTCATCGAATTGATGATCGTGATCGCGATCATCGGCATCTTGGCCGCCATCGCGATTCCGGCCTATCAGAACTACACCATCCGCGCGCAGGTCACCGAAGGGTTGACGTTGGCCGATGGCTGGAAAACGGCGATCGCCGAGTACTACGCCAACAGCGGCACCTGGCCGACGACGGCGAACCTGACGAACGCGGGCCAGGTCACCTCTCAGGGCAAGTACGAGACCGTGGCGGTGACCACGCCGGGCACCATCACCATCACTTACGGCGGCACCCAGGCCAACGCGAAGATCTCGGGCTTGATCCTCGGTCTGACCGCGTACACCAACACCAACAACGACGTGCTCTGGGAATGCGGCAATGCGCCCGCGCCGAGCGCCGCGTCGGTGGCTTCGGGTTCGGCCCAGGGCGGCGGCACGACCGTGTCCGCGCAGTACCTGCCGACCTCCTGCCACTCGTAAGTGGGATTGGTTTCGGGTACGGATGCTTCGAAACTGTGGAGTCCCCCCTTGTCGGGGGGACTTCTTTATGAATTACTAAAGCCTCATGTTAACTAATCTGGGTATTTGAAAATGACTCGAATGCACGTTCAAAAAGGCTTCACCTTGATCGAGTTGATGATCGTGATCGCGATCATCGGCATCCTGGCCGCCATCGCCATACCGGCCTACCAGAATTACACCATTCGCGCGCAGGTCACCGAAGGCTTGACTCTGGCCGACGGCTGGAAAACCGCCATCGCGGAGTATTACTCCAACGCGGGACGGTGGCCGACCACCGCGAATCTGACCTCGGCGGGGCAGGTGCAATCCCAGGGCAAGTACGAGACCGTGACCTCGACGACGCCGGGTACGATCACCATCACTTATGGCGGCAGTCAGGCGAACGCGAAGCTCTCGAATCTCATCCTCGGCCTGACCGCCTATACCAACACCAACGGCGACGTTCTGTGGGAGTGCGGCACCGCTCCCGCGCCCAGCGCCGCTTCGGTGGCCTCAGGCTCCGCCCAGGGCGGCGGCACGACGGTTTCGGCGCAGTACCTCCCGACTTCCTGCCATTCATAGCCGCGGCCGAGGCGGCCGGCAGCCCATCTGAAAAAACGCGCCCGCGACATTCCCGTCGCGGGCGTTCGACCCTCACCGGTGGTGCGGTCAATAGTGGGAAAGGAGTCACGCCTGACCGCCCCTCACTATGCGACCATCGACCTGATATTTGACAATTGATTGCCTGTGTTCAGGCTGTAGACTAGTGCTTCGAAGAGCCTGGGATTTCCGGTAAGTACATGAATGATAACGCAATAGCGGCAGTCGGCAACTCGAGTCGCGTGGCCATCGGAGGCCTCGCGCAACGGCTCGTGCAGGATGGACTCCTGGATGAGGCCACGATGCACGACGCGATCGCCAAGGCCAAGGAGAAGCGGATCAACCTGGTCACGCACCTCGTGGCCTCGAATCTGGCGAGCGCCCGCGACATTGCCATCTCGGCCTCGAACGAGTTCGGCGTGCCGCTGCTCGACCTGGACGCCGTCGCTCCCGATGCGGAGGCGGTCCGCTCGGTCAACGACAAGCTCATGCAGAAGCACCGGGTGTTGCCGCTGATGAAGCGCGGCAAGAGGCTGTTCCTCGCCGTCGCCGACCCGACCAATCTGCACGCGCTGGACGAGATCCGCTTCCAGACCTCGATGAGCATCGAGTTCGTGGTCGTCGAGGACGACAAACTGCAGACCGCAGTGACCAAGGCCATCGATCAGGCCGAGGCGGTCATGCCCTCGCTCACCGAGGATGACTTCGACCTCGAGAACCTCGAGGTCACCGGCGGCGACGATGAGGCGAATGCGGACGCCCTGGCGCGCGACGACGTCGAGGACGCGCCCATCGTGCGCTTCGTCAACAAGATCATGCTGGATGCGATCAAAAAGGGCGCATCGGACATCCACTTCGAGCCCTACGAGAAGTCCTTTCGCATCCGGACGCGCCTCGACGGCGTGCTGAAAGAAGTCGCCGTGCCGCCGGTGCAGCTCGCCACCAAGATCGTGGCGCGGCTCAAGGTCATGGCGCGCCTGGATATTGCCGAGCGCCGCGTACCCCAGGACGGGCGCATCAAGATGCGCCTGTCCAAGAACCGCGCCATCGACTTCCGCGTCAGCACCTGTCCGACGCTCTTCGGCGAGAAAGTGGTGTCGCGTATTCTCGATCCCTCGAGCGCCATGCTCGGCATCGATGCCTTGGGATACGAGCCGTTCCAGCGCGAGGTGTACCTGCGCTACCTGGCAAAGCCTCAAGGGATGATCCTGGTCACGGGACCGACCGGCAGCGGCAAGACCGTGTCGCTCTACACCGGCCTCAACATCCTGAACACCGAGGACACCAACATCTCGACGGCCGAGGACCCGGCGGAAATCAACCTCCCCGGCATCAACCAGGTCAACGTCAATCCCAAGGTCGGACTCACGTTCGCATCGGCGCTGCGCGCCTTCCTGCGGCAGGACCCCGACGTGATCATGGTCGGCGAGATCCGCGATCTCGAGACCGCCGAGATCGCCATCAAGGCCTCCCAGACCGGCCACTTGGTGCTATCCACCCTGCATACCAACGATGCGCCGCAAACGCTGACCCGGTTGGTCGACATGGGCGTCAAGCCCTATGCCATCGCCACCTCGGTCAGCCTGATCATTGCGCAGCGCCTGGCCCGCAAGCTCTGCAACCATTGCAAGCAGCCGATCGACATTCCTCCGGAGGCGCTGCAGAAGGAGGGCTTCGAGGCCACGGACATCCAGGCCGGAGTCCGCGTGTTCCGCGCGGTCGGCTGCGGACAGTGCAACGACGGCTTCAAGGGCCGGCTGGGCATTTACCAGGTCATGCCGGTGACCGAAACCATCGGACGCATCATCATGGAAGGCGGCGGGGCGATGGACATCGACGACCAGGCCACCAAGGACGGTATTTGGAACCTGCGCCGTTCGGGCCTGCAAAAGGTGCGCGACGGGCTGACGAGCTTGGAAGAGATCAACAACGTCACCATCGACTAGGATCGCTTAAGGACTGACCATGGCTACATCTGCCGCGACCGCGGGCAAGAAAGAGACCCAGTTCATCTGGGAAGGCAAGGACAAGCGGGGCAACAAGCTGCGCGGAAAGGCGCTGGCCGCGAACGAGCAGGCGCTGCGCGCCGATCTCCGGCGTCAGGGCGTTTCGGCGACCAGGGTCAAGACGCAGAGCGCCCTGTTCCGCGGCGGCGGCAAGGTCTCGCCCGAGGACATCGCGGTGTTCAGCCGCCAGCTCGCCACCATGATGGCCGCGGGCATCCCCATGGTGCAGTCCTTCGAGATCATCGGCAACGGGCACGAGAAGCCCGCCATGCAGAAGCTCGTGCTCGACGTCAAGGCGAACATCGAGGGCGGCAGCACGCTTCACGAATCGCTGGCGAAGCATCCGCTGCATTTCGACGACCTGTTCGTGAACCTGGTGGAGGCCGGCGAGCAGGCGGGCGCGCTCGAGACGCTGCTCGACAAGATCGCCACTTACAAGGAAAAAACCGAAGCCCTCAAGAAAAAGATCAAAAAGGCCATGTTCTATCCGGCGGCGGTGATGGTCGTCGCGGTCGTGGTCACGATCATTTTGCTGATCTTCGTGATTCCGCAGTTCGAGGAGCTGTTCAAGGGCTTCGGCGCGGACCTGCCGGCGTTCACGCAGATGGTGGTGAACATGTCGCGCTTCGTGCAGCACCAGGGCTGGTGGATGGCGATAGTGACCATCGGCGCCATCTGGGGCTTCGCCGTGTTCTACAGGCGCTCGAAGAAGCTGCAGCGCAACATCGATCGCATGCTGCTCAAGTTCCCGGTGATCGGGCCCATCCTGCAGAAATCCGCCATCGCGCGCTTTGCCCGCACCTTGTCGACCATGTTCTCGGCGGGCGTGCCGCTGGTCGAGGCCATGGAGTCGGTCGCGGGCGCGACCGGCAACATCGTGTACGAGGAAGCGACCCTGCGCATGAAGGACGAAGTGGCCACCGGCCAGCGGCTGCAGCGTGCCATGGACAACGTCGGCTTGTTCCCGAACATGGTGGTGCAGATGATCGCCGTCGGCGAGGAATCCGGCTCGCTCGACACCATGTCGGGCAAGGTCGCGGATTTCTACGAAGCCGAGGTGGACAACGCGGTGGACAGCATGTCCAGCCTGCTGGAGCCCTTGATCATGGCGATCCTCGGCATCCTGGTCGGCGGCATGGTCATCGCGATGTACCTGCCGATCTTCAAGCTGGGCCAGGTGGTCGGCTAACGTCGATCGGCGGGCAAATGGGGCCCATACTCCACAGGTGCCGCTCGGATCGGCGCATGTGGCGCAGTGCGCTTCCGGGTTGATCCATGCTGAACGAGCTTGCCGCACTCTACTCCGCCGAGCCGTGGCTGTTTTCGGGCTCGATCTTCGTCCTCGGCCTCGTGGTCGGCAGTTTCTTGAACGTCGTCGTCTACCGCCTTCCCATCATTCTCGAGCGCGAATGGAAGCGCGAGGCCGCGGAGCTCCTGCAGGAGGCCGGCGGCGGCATCGCCGCAGCGTCGGAGCGCTTCACGCTCAGCCATCCCCGCTCCGCCTGCCCCGCCTGCAAGGCCCAGATCCGCATCCGCGACAACGTTCCGGTGCTGAGCTGGCTCGTGTTGCGCGGACGCTGTGCCGCGTGCGGAGCGGCAATCTCCGCGCGCTATCCCCTCGTCGAGCTGACGAGCGGCGTGCTCTCCGCGTGGGTCGCGTGGCACTTCGGCTTCGGCGCAACGACCTTTTGCGCCCTGGCCGTGACCTGGTCGCTGATCGCGCTCACCTGCATCGACATCGACCATCAGCTCTTGCCGGACGGGATCACGCTGCTGCTCATGTGGTTGGGCCTCGTGGCTTCGGTGGTCATCGGCCCGGCCGCGGGCAATCCGCTGCCCGCGAGCCCTGCCGACGCCGTGCTCGGCGCCGCCTGCGGCTACTCGAGCCTGTGGCTGGTCTTCCACCTGTTCAAGCTCGTGACCGGCAAGGAAGGCATGGGCTACGGGGACTTCAAGCTGTACGCCGCTCTCGGCGCGTGGCTGGGCTGGAAGCTCCTGCCCCTGATCATCCTGTTCTCGGCCGCGACCGGCGCAGTCGTCGGCATCGGGATGATCGTCCTCAGGGGCCGCGATCGGGCCGCACCCATGCCGTTCGGACCCTACCTCGCGGCGGCCGGTTGGATCGTGATGATGTACGGCGACTCGATCGTGCACGGCTATCTGCGTACGTCCGGCATCGAGCACTAGGAGAGCACGCCGGAATGGGGCCAGCCCGCACACGCGACCCCGCCGCATCCGCGGGCACCCCCGACCCCGCCGCATCCGCGGGCACCCCCGACGCCGCGTCCGCGGGCACCCGCGCGGCGCGGCGCTTGCGCATCGGGCTCACCGGCGGGATTGCCAGCGGTAAGAGCACGGTGGCGGCGAGATTCGCGGCGCACGGCATACCGGTGATCGACGCCGACGAGGCCGCGCGCGCGGTGGTCGAGCCCGGAAGCGCGGCGCTCGTGCGGATCGTCGAGCGCTTCGGCAAGGAGGTGCTCGAGCCGGGCGGCGCGCTCGACCGGCGCGCCATGCGCGAGCGCATCTTCGCCGACCCCCGCGCGCGGCGCGACCTCGAGGCCATCCTCCATCCCCTGATCGGCGCGGAGATGGAGGCGCGCGAGCGTGCCGCCGCGGGGCCCTACGTGATCATGGCCATACCTCTGCTGATCGAGGCAGGCGGGCCGCGCGGCCGCGTGGATCGGGTGCTGGTCGTCGATGTGGACGAGGCCGTTCAGGTCGCGCGCGTCGCGGCGCGCGACGGCCACACACCCGAGCAAGCTCGCGCGATACTGGCCGCGCAAGCCGGCCGCGAGCAGCGCCTCGATGCCGCGGACGACGTCATCGCCAATGCCGGCTCGATCGCCGACCTGCATCGCGAGACGGATCGACTGCACGAAAAATACCTGCGCCTGAGCGGCTGCTAGCGGCCGCGCTCGATCTGCTCCGCCAGAGCGCGATACTCCGGGAGCGGATCGAGCTCGAGCGCACGCCGGGCCTCCGCCGCCGCGCGCTCGCGGTCGCCGAGCGCGAGATAAACCTTGGCAAGGTTGTAATGCCCGACGTGCGAGCGCGGCTTGAGCTCGATGGCATGGCGATAGTCGCTCGCCGCCTCGTCGAACTGCCGGCGCTCGATCGCGGTGAAGCCGAGCGCCTCCCAAATGTCCCCGTTGCTCGGCTCCAGCCGCGTCTCCCGCTCGGCGACCGCCCGCGCCTCGTCGATCTTGCCCATCTTGATGTAGCCCCAGGCAATCTGATCCCAGCGCACGGCCGGCGGGGCCTTCCCGAAGCCGAGCAGCACGGAGATGATCGCCAGCGCCGCGGCGGGCGCGGCGAGTCGCGCTAGGGCGCGCCAGCGCTTCGCGCGCACCGATTGCTGGATGCCGTCCAGCCACACTCCGGCGCACAACGCGAGCATCGTCGCGGCATGAAATCGAAATCGATCCGCGTCGAAGAACACGGCAACCGTGATCCAGGCTGCGAAGATCGGCGCGGCCACGATCGGCCAGCGGCGGTCGCGTGCGGCGAGAGCGGCCAGTCCCGCCAGGCCGAGCGCGAGCAGCGCCACGGTGGGACGCGGCAGCAGCCGCATGATCGGCGAGAACAGGCGCTCCTCGTAGGTGGAGCGGTTGTCTGGGATCTCCTCGCTGGACAGGAATCCGAGCGCTTTCCTCAGAATCACGCCCGCGACGCGGGCCGGCTCGCGGCGCACGTATTCGAGCGCTCGATCGCGCCAATAGCGATCGACTTCGGCCGGCGTCAAGGCATGGCCCGCCCGTGCCTGGGCCTCGGCCGCATAGCCGCGCCAGATCTCCCCGGGATTCAGATAGCTCACGAAGGGTGGTATCCAGAACTCGCCGCTCGGATTGTCGGCGTTGTAGACCTGGTGCAGGGAGATGCCGCCGTTGTGGGGCAGGGGCGAAATGCCCGCGTGCAAGGACGCATTGCGTATCGACCACGGCGCGAGCGCCGCGGCCATGCCGACCGCGAGCAGCGCCGCGCTTGCGGCCCAGCGGCGATAGCGGCGCTGCGGCCAGCTCGCACCCACGGGCAAGAGCAATGCGAGCAGCCCGAGCAGGAGCAGGTTCGCGCGCAGCGCCACGCCCAACCCGCAGTAGGCGCCGAACCAGAACCATGGGGCGATGCGCTCCGATCTCGCCAACTTGAGCGCGGCCGCGACCCACCAGGTTACGAAGCTCGCCACCCAGATCTCCTTGAGCAGCGCGGCCGAGTACATGATGGCGGTCGAGGTCAAGCCGTAGACGGCCGCGCCATAGAGTCCCGCGCGCTCGCGCCCGAGCAGGCGGCCGATGACGATCAAGCCATAGGCCGTCGCCGTGTCGAGCAGCGCTTGGAGCACGAACACGGCGAACAGGTTCGCGCCGAACAACTTGAACGCGGCCCCCAGAAGATAGCCGTAGCCGGGGTCGAGGGAGGTGAATTCGGGGCTGTCGGTACCGCGGCCCGCGGCCACCGCCTTGCCGAATGTCAGGTAATAGCCTTCGTCCGGCGCCAGTTGATAGCTGAGCGGGCTCGCGAGGGCGCTCGACAAGTGAGCCAAGCGGAGCGCGAGCGCCAGCGCCAACAGGGCCAGTACCAGCATCGAGACGCGGCGCGAGCGGTCGCGGCCGCTGATGTTCGGCGCCGGCGGCATTGCCGGAGAGTTGATCGACAAAGCGGGACCTTTATAGAGCCGCCGGTAGTTTACTCGGACGAAAGCGACGGCGAGCGAGAAAGCGTCCTCGAATGGCGACATGCGCCGGCATCAATCGCAGGTTTCCCTGGCTCGCCGGATAGCTCAGAATAGCGGCGTGAATACCTCACCGGATATTCAGCCCGAGACCGCCCCCGAGCCGGCTCCGGTCGTCTATGAGCAGCCGCTCAACGAGCGCATGCGCACGTTCCTGCGGCTCGAATTCCTGTACACCCAGGCGATCTACCACACCGAGCTGGCGAATCCCTGGAGCGCTCGCGCGGCCATCGCGAGCCTGCTCGAGATCCTCGCCATCACCGCGCGCGGCGACTGCCGCAGCGACGTGCTCAAGGAGCTCGAGCGGCAGGTGAACGTCCTCAAGGAGTTCCAGACCAAGAGCGGCGTCGATCCGGGCCGCCTCAGGATACTGATGTCCAACCTCCTGAAGCTGCGCAGCGAGCTGTCGACCGCCGGCGCAAACTTCATGGGACAGCTCAGGGACTCGGAGTTCCTCTCGGCGATCAAGCACCGCAGCGCCATCCCCGGCGGGACCTGCGATTTCGACCTTCCGGATTACTCCTACTGGCTTAACCGCCCCGCCGAAGTGCGCGCCGCCGAATTCAGCGTCTGGCTGGCGCTGATCAGGCCGCTGTGCGACGGCATCGCGGAGCTCCTCTGGCTCACCCGTCAGAGCGCCAAGCGCAAATCCGAGGTTGCGATCGGCGGGGTGTTCCAGCTTCAATTCGACCGCGAGAATCCCTGCCAGCTCGTGCGGGTGACACTGCCGCCCACGTCGGGCATGTTTCCGGAGATGAGCGGCAGCCAGCACCGGTGCACCATCCGGTTCCTGACGTGGACCGACGCCACTACCCGGCCCGTACACGTCGAAAAGGATGTCGCTTTCCTGCTGACCTGCTGCAACTGAGCTCACGCGTGCCGACCGTCGTGAAATGTCCGACCTGCAAGCGGCCGGTGGAGTGGTCGCCCGCATCGCCGCACCGCCCGTTCTGCAGCGACCGCTGCCGGCTCATCGACCTCGGGGCCTGGCTCAAGGAAGAGCACCGGATCCCCGACGAGTCCGCATCGGCCGGGGAGGCCGCGCCCGACTCCGACGAGGACCGTTGAGCGTGCCCGGCCCTTCCGCGGGCGGCGCCTAGCGATGCAGCCGCAGTTCTGGCACGACCGGTGGCGCGTCGGGCAGATCGGCTTTCATCAACCGAAGGTCGAGCCCGAGCTCGAGCGGCATTGGCCCCTGCTCGGCTTGGCGCCGCAAAGCCGGATATTCGTGCCCCTGTGCGGCAAGACATTGGACATGGTATGGCTCCGCGCACGTGGGCACCATGTGCTGGGTGCCGAGATTTCGGCCCTCGCGATCGAAGCATTTTGCGCCGAGAACGGCGTGCTCGCGCGCCGGCGAGCCCGCGGCATCGGCATCGACGTATTCGAGGCGGAAGGTTACCTGCTCTACCGGGGAGATCTGTTCGCGCTCGCTCCCGAGGACACCCTCGGCGTTGCGGGGGTCTACGACCGGGCTTCGCTCATGAGCTGGCCGCCCGAAATCCGTGCGCGTTATGCAAACGCGATGACCGCGCTCACCGCGGCCGGAGCCGTCACCCTTCTGGTGGTGTTGGAATACGACCCGGCGCAAATGTCCGGGCCGCCATTCTCGGTGAGCGCCGCGGATCTCGACGGCCTCTATGCGAGGCACCATTCGATCGATGAGCTCTCCCGACGCGACATCCTGGAGGACGAGCCGCGCCTGCGCGCCAAGGGCCTCACCCGCCTGCAGCAGGTTTGCTACCGTCTGATGCGCCGTTGAGCCCGCAGCCATGAGCCCGGCCGAGCTCACCATCGAGCGCCTGTTCGAGTCGCCGGCCCTCTCCGGACCGCCGCTGCTCGGAGTCAAGATCACGCCCGATCGAAACAACGTGATGTTCTTGCGCGGCAGGGACGACGACAAGGATCGATTCGATCTCTGGGAATACGACATCGCCGCACGGCGCGCGCGCCTGCTGATCGACGCGGCCTCGCTCGCGCCCGTCGAGGACCTTTCGGACGAGGAGCGCGCACGGCGCGAGCGGCGGCGCACCGCCGCCCTCTCCGGAATCCTCGAATACGCGCTCGCGCCCTCGGGCCACGCGATCCTGATCCCGCTGTCCGGGCGCCTCTACTACGCCGAGCTTCGCGGCGGCGCCAACGCGCCAGCTCCACCCGCATCGGGCGATGACGGCACCGACGTGGGCGCTCGACCCGCACCGGGCGATGGCGGCGCGCGCGCGGAGCGCGGCCTCTCTGCGGTGGAGATTGGCGCCGGGCGCAGCCCCGCAACGGATGCCACGCTCTCGCCTCGCGGCAGGCACGCCGCTTTCGTGCGCGATCAGAATTTGCATGTGTACGACCTCGATACCGGCGCGACACGGACCCTCACCACCGACGGCGGCGGCCCGATCAAGAACGGCATGGCGGAGTTCGTCGCGCAGGAAGAGATGAATCGCGGCACCGGATACTGGTGGTCCCCGGACGGCCGGCACATCGCCTTCGCCCGCGTCGACGAAACGCCGGTGAGCCTCGAGCAGCGTTTCGAGGTCGCGGCGGACCGGCTCGTCACATACGCGCAGCGTTACCCTGCGGCCGGCGAGGCCAATGTGCAGATCCGCCTCGGAGTGGCCTCGATCGACGGCGGCCCGATCACCTGGATGGACCTCGGCCCCGATGCCGACATCTATCTTGCCCGCGTGAGCTGGCTGCCGGACGGCAAGGCGCTGGCCGTGCAGCGTCAGAGCCGGGACCAGAAACGCCTCGATCTTCTTCTCATCGACATCGAGACCGGCTGCGGCCGGGCGATCATCACCGAGACCAGCGGCACCTGGATCGAGCTGCACGACGAGCTCTCGTTTCTGCCGCGCACCGACCAGCTCGTGTGGGCCTCGAGCCGCGACGGTCACCGGCACCTCTATCTTTACGGCCTCGACGGCGGCCTCGTGCGTCAGCTCACGCGCGGCGACTGGAGTGTCGACGATCTCAGATCCCGGGCGATCAAGCACATCGACGAGACGGGGCGCTGGATCTACTTCACCGCCGCCGAGAAAGACCCGACCGAGCGGCATCTCTACCGCATCTCGCTCGATGCGCCCGAGGCGGCCTCGGATGAGGACGCGCGCGCCCTCCTGCGCATCTCGCGCGACGACGGCCTGCACTCGATAGCAATGACGCCCGACGGCGCCTTTTACGTCGATCACTTCAGCAGCGAGACCCAGCCCCCGCGGCTCGACCTGTGCGCGCTCGATGGCCGCTTGCTGGCGCACATCGTCGACAACGACGTCTCCGGATCTCATCCCTACGCCGATCACCTCGCGAAAGACTCGGTGCCGCAATTCGGGCGCTTGCCGGCCGCCGACGGCCAGGCCCTTTATCGTCGCCTGTTCATGCCTGCGGGCTTCGACCCCTCGCGCCGTTATCCGGTCGTCGTGGACGTCTACGGAGGGCCCGGGGTGCAGCGCGTGCTGCGCAACTGGTGCGGCGCCTCGTTCACCCAGATACTGACGCGCGCCGGCTACGCGGTGCTCCAGCTCGACAATCGCGGCAGCGCCCATCGCGGCACCGCATTCGAATCGACCCTCCACGGCCGCCTCGGCGAGATCGAGGTCGCCGATCAGATCGCCGGCGTCCGCTGGTTGCGCTCCCTGCCCTGGGTCGACGCGGCGCGCATCGGAGTCTGGGGTTGGAGCTACGGCGGCTACCTGACGCTCATGCTCATGTGCAAGGCCCCGGGAGTCTTTCGCGCCGGCGTATCCGGCGCTCCGGTCACGGACTGGACGCTCTACGACACGCACTACACCGAGCGCTATCTCGGCCGGCCCGACGCCAACGCCGAGGGATACCTGGGAAGCGGCGTGCTTGCGCATGCCGCGGGACTCGCCGGCCCGCTGCTCGTCATGCACGGCATGGCCGACGACAACGTGCTTTTCACGCACGCCACCAAGCTGTTTCGCAGGCTGCAGGACTGCGGCAAGCTGTTCGGCGTCATGGTGTATCCCGGCGCGAAGCACGGCCTGCTGCGCCAGCACGAAGGCCGCCACGCGTACGCGACCATCCTGGAGTTCTTTGCGCGAAATCTGCTTTGAGCCGTCGTGCTCGGTCAGTGCCGCCGCGCGACCAGAACGATGGGATAGTGGCCGTTGAGGGCGACGATGGCATGCCCCATCCAATTGGCGACGTTGAGTCTCTGGGCCGAGCGGACCAGCCGCTGCGCGACGCCCCGCACGGACTCGGTTTGAAATACGAAGGGTTTGGCGAGGCGCTCCAGGAAGCGCTCCTCACCGAGCGTGCACACCTCGAGCGGATGCTCCCGGGCGATGTCTCTCAGCGTTCGACGCATCCACGCCGGGTTGATCTCGGTGCGCAGCGTGCGCGCGAACCGCGGATCGCGGCGAAACACCCACCGCACCCATAGCGCCAGCATGCCGCGCCAGAGAATCGGCGGCTGCGGCACCATGTAGTGGCCCTCGTAGTAGGACAGATAGTTGGGCACCTCGACGTAGAGGATTCCGCCCGGCTTGAGGCAGCGCACGGCCTCGCGCAGCACCTGCGCCGGACGCTGGGTGTGCTCGAGGACGTTGTTGGAGTACACCACGTCGAAGCTGGCATCGGCGAACGGCAGATTCTCGCCGGTCGCGTCGATCACGCGAAGCGGATCGAGCCCGTTCGCCTCGAGCACCGCGGCCGCGCTGCGGAACGAGGCGTCGAACCCTGCCGAGGCGGGCTCGACGCCGACCGCATCCGCCCCGAACTGCTTCAGCATAATCGCGAGGGAGACGCCATATCCCACCCCGATCTCCAGCACCTTCTTGCCGCGCAGATCCGCGACGGCATCCAGCGTCCTGATGTTCTCGAGGTAGCGGCCCGGATTGACGTGGTCGTCGCCGAGCACGCGCCGGTCGATGTGGTTGAGCGGCTCGAAAAATGCTCCCAGCGACGAGATCGCGGACTCCCTGACCGCGGGAGGTATGGAAATCGTCTCTGGGGAGGCCTCGGACATTCGCTCGCGCTAGAGACTGCGCGTCTGGCCGCCATCAACGACGTAGCACGCTCCGGTGCAAAAGGCCGCCAGCCGCGAGCAGAGGTAGACCGCAAGCGAGGCAACCTCGTCCACCTGACCGAGCCGCCGCTGCGGAACCTCGGCCTGCAGCATCGCTGCGACCGCCTCGGGGCGCTGCGCCATGTGTGCCGCCCAGGTGCCGCCTTCGAACCAGATATTCCCGGGAGCTATGCTGTTGACCCGCACATTGCGGTCACCGAGCTGGCGCGCGAGATTCTTGGCATAGTTGATCAGGGCCGCCTTCGCGGCGGAGTACGGCAGGGGTGCCCCCGTTGCCTCGATCCCGGCGATGGACGCGACGTACAAGAGGGTCCCGCCCGCCCCGTTCCCGAGGAAATGCGGCAGCACCGCCTGCGTCAGCCTCATCGAGGCGAAGAAATTCAGCTCGAACAGGCGCTGCCACTGATCCTGCGGCTGGTTCCAGCCCGGCACCCCGCTTCCGCCGCCGACGTTCGCGATCAGGTGATCGATGCGGCCGAAATGGCGCAGCGTGCCCTCGACCGCGGCGTCGATCGCGGCGCCTTGCGTCATATCCCCGCAGATCCCCAGGACCCGATCGCGGCCGTGAGCCTCCTCGAGGCGCGCCTGGGCGCCGCGCAACGACTCCTCGTCGCGGCCCGTCAACACCACCGAGGCACCCTCGCGCAGCAACGCGGCGGCAATGGCGTGCCCGATCCCGCGCGACGAGCCCGCGACGAACGCAACTTGCCGCTCGAGGCCTAGCTCCATGGCGGGCATCCCCGGATTGCCGCGTCGCCCATGCCTATACCGCCGTCCATCCGCCGTCGACGCAGAGATTTTGCCCGGTCACGTAGGAGCTGGCATCGGACGCCAGGAAGAGGAGTGCACCGCAAAGCTCGATGGGTCGGCCGATGCGGCCGAGCACCGTGCTTTGCTCGAGGCGCCGCACGAATTCCGAGTCCTCGGCGACGGAATTTGGGCCGCCGGCATCCTCGGTGTTCGAGAACGGTCCCGGTGAGATGCAATTCGCGCGCACGCCGTGCGGCCCCCAGAAGCTCGCCGTGTATCGCGTGAACGCCAGCAACGCCGCCTTTCCGGCGGAGTAGCCCGGCGGGTTCAGCGACTCCGTCCCCGCGTAGAGGGCGGGCCGCGGTGCGACCGATGCATACATCGTGGCTATGTTGATGATGGAGCCGTGCTTCTGGGCCTTCATGCGCACGCCGAGGTGCTGGGTGGTCTGCGCCGCCCAGTAGACGCCCGCATGCAGGTTGCGCCGCCACTGCTCGAACGACGCATTCTCCAAAGATCCCTCCTGCACATTGAACCCGGTGGCGGCGCCGAGCTCGTGGGCATTGTTGACGAGGACGTCGATCGAGCGCTCGCGCGCCGCAATCTCCCGGCACAGGGCGTCGAGACGATCCGAGTCGTACATGTCGACCTGGTGCGCGCAGACGCGCTCGGCGCCGAAGCGGCCGGACCAGGCGGCCGCCTCGCGATGAATCCTTTCGCTGCGGCCGAGCGCGACGACGCGCGCGCCGTTGGCAAGAAGCGCCAGCGCGAAGGCGCGGCCGAGAAAGCCGGACGCTCCGGTCAGCACCGCGGTCCTGCCCTCGAGATTGCAGAGCGAGCCGATCGTCAAGGCATCGGGATCGATGGGCATCGCATCACTCCGGCAGCGGCTTGACGATCATATTTTGCAGGAACTCCTCGCGCGGCAGGAACGGGTACAGGTCCTCGAGCGGCTTCGACACGAACGTTCCGTCGGGCTTCTGGTGACTCTGCAGCCGCGGCGCCCGCATCTCATCGGGCAGCACGTTCACATCGCAGACCACCGGCCCTTTCATGTCCAGCACCTTGCGCACCTCGGCAGCCAGGTCCGACTGATCGCGGATCACGTGCGTCGCCAGCCCGAAGGCCGCACCGACCTTCGACAAGTCGGGTATGGTCAGACCCGTGCTCGCATCGGCGCCGATCGATGCCTTGCCGAAATGCGCGCTTTGGGAAGCGCGTATCGAGCTGTAGCCCTCGTTGTTGAGCACGAAGAACTTGATCGGCAATGCGAGGCGGCGAATCGTCTCGAGCTCCTGGATATTGAACATGAAGCCGCCGTCGCCGTCGACGGCGATCACCTCCCGGCCCGGATTGGCGATCGCGACCGCAATGGCCATGGGAATCGCATATCCCATCGCACCGAGCCCGGCGGTGTGGTAGAGCCGCTGCGAATGCGGCGTCGGGCATGCGAGCAGGTAGATCTCGATCGCCGACCCGCTGTTGCCGACGACCAGCCGATCCTTGGGTTTGACGGCCCCGCCGAGGACCTCGGCCAGGTTGAAAACCGAGACACGCCCTGCGGGACGGCGATGCTCCTCGGTCACCACCGGATAGCGGGTCTTCCAGCCGGCGCAGCGCTCGTTCCAGGGCCCGAATCGTCGCGGCCCGATGTCGGCGCGACGCCTGAGCAGCTCTTGCACGAACGCCTTCGCATCCGCGCACACCGGCTGCTGCAGATGGCCGTCGAGCTTGGCCAGCTCCGCCGGGTCGATGTCGACCGCGATCTTGTGAGCCTCGCGGGCGAGATTCTGCGGCGCATAGCCCGTGATCGAGAAATCCAGGCGCACGCCGATCGCCAGCAGGAAGTCGGAATTTTGCAGCGCGAAATTGGCGCCGCGCGCCGCCACGCTCCCGGGCCTGCCCACGTAGGTTGCGTCCTGCGACGGCACCAGGTCCGCGGCGCACCAGGTCGCCACCGTGGGGATGCCGAGGAGCTTGCGCAGCTCCGCGAACTCCCGCTCGGCGCCCGCCAGCCGAATGCCGTTCCCCGCGAACAGCAGGGGCCGCTCGCAGCGATTGAAGGCCTCGATGGCGCGCGCGGCCTCCGCGGCCACGTCCGAGGTGCCCTCGAGCCGCGCCGCGTCCGGCAGCTCGGCGGGGTCGAAGGCCCGCAACGCGGTCTCGTCGATTTGGACCGCCTGCACGTCGAGCGGAATATCGATCCACACCGGTCCCGGCCGTCCGTGGGTGGCGAGGTAGACGGCCTTCTCCAGATGATGGCGGATGTCTGCCGGATCGAGCACCGTCTCGGCATATTTGGTGATGGGCCGTACGATCGAGCAGATGTCGACCTCCTGCACCCCGAGCTGGCGCATGCCGAGAGGCCTGCCGGTCGCGGCATCGAACATGCGATCCGGACGCTTGACCTGTCCCGATATGAACAGGGTCGGCGTGGAATCCAGCCACGCGCCGGCGACGCCCGTGACGGCGTTGGTGCCGCCGGGGCCCGTGGTCACCATGCACACGCCCAAGCCGTGGGTCGCCTTCGCGTAACCCTCGGCGCAAATCGCCGATGCCTGCTCGTGGGAGTTGCAGACCGCGCGCAGTCGCGTCTCGTCCGCCAGCGCCCGATTGAGGTGCATCGCACCGCCCCCGGTGACCAGGAACACGTGCTTCACGCCGAGATCGGCGACGTACTTCAGGACAAAGCTCGACAGGTTCATTCGTCTAACGCTCTCGCAGGGAATCTCGTTGGGCTACCAGGCCGTGCGGCCGCCGTCGATGGCGAGCACCGCGCCGGTCATGTACGAGGACGCGTCGGAGCAGAGGAACACGATCGCGCCTTGGTACTCGTCGACCCTGGCCATGCGTCCGAGAGGAATGCGGGCGGCAATGCGCCTCAGGAACTCGGCATCCTGTCCGTTCTCCACGCCTCCCGGGCAGATGGCGTTGGAGCGCACGCCCGAGTTCGCCCAGTAGGTGGCGAGATACCGGGTCAGGCCGATCAGCCCGCTCTTGACCACGGAATACGATACGGGCTTGACGGGCTGCCGGTCGTCGCTTCTGCCGTCGACCGCGTAGAGCCTCTGGTCCGGAGCGATCAGCGCGAGATCGGAAGCGATGTTCAGTATCACGCCCTTGCCCCGCCGCGCCATCTCGGCCCCGAACACCCGGCTGCAGAGCATGGCCCCGGTGAGCCCCACCGCCAGATCCGCATTCCAGTGCTCGAGCGGATAGCTCTCCAGCCGGCTGTTGTCCAGTCCGCCCGCGCTCTCGACCTTGGGATTGTTGGCCGCGTTGTTGATCAGGATGTCGACGCGGCCGTGCCGCGCGAGCGTCGCGCCGAGCGCATCCGCGACTTCGCGCTCGCGAGTGATGTCGCAGCGCAGGCAATCGACGTCGAAGCCGGCGCGGGCACGCAGCGTGCCGGCCTCGGGGACCGCCAGGTCGAGAAGCACCGGAATGCCCCCTGCAGCATGAATGGCGCGCGCATGGGCCACGCCGAGCAGACCCGTGCCGCCGGTGATCATGGCGACCCGCCCCGACAGATCGAATGCGTCCAGGCTCATCGCGAATTCACTCCGCGCATCATCCGGCGG
Organism: Steroidobacteraceae bacterium; assembly: GCA_036268215.1. Classification (GTDB taxonomy): domain Bacteria; phylum Pseudomonadota; class Gammaproteobacteria; order Steroidobacterales; family Steroidobacteraceae; genus Bog-1198. The sequence continues at coordinate 13,323 of DATAUO010000238.1, read as the reverse complement.
GCAGCCTGCGCATTGTGCCGCGCCCATTCGAGCTCGGCGCCTTCGGTGCCGCGCGCGACCTGCAGGACGAAATCTCCGCGGTAGCCGCATCGCCCGAGCGCGTCGAACAGCGCGGCGAAATCCGCGTCGCCCTCGCCCAGCGGAACGGTGCCGCCGCCGGCAACGCGGTCCTTGATGTGCACGCTGCCGACCCGCGCGCCGTAGGCCGCGAACTCCGCCTGCGGCGCATATCCGAGAGATGCGCTGTTGCCCGAATCGTAGTTGACCTTGATGCCCAGGTGCGGCACGCGCGTCAACAGCGCGGCAAAATCCTCCGGGCCGAGATCGGTCTCCAGATGCAGCTCGACGCCCGTCGAGTCGATCGACCGGGAGGCCTTGAGCAGGCCGCGCACCACGGCTTCCTTCTGCGCGGCGTGACGCATCGAGGAAGCATCGACGAATGGCAGCACGATGCGTTTCATGCCGAGGCGGCCACAACGCTCCATCAGCCACTCCAGGCGCTCCCAGCGCGGCGCGGCGTCGATCGCGTCGGCCGGCGCGAGGGGGAAATCCATGAACCAGTCGGCGCACACCGACTGAACCGCAACGCCGTGTGCGCGGCAGAGGCTCTGCATCTCGGCCATGCCCGGCTCCGAGCTCAGCGGGTTCACAGCTTCGCCGTAGGCATCGTAAATCCATTCGATGGCGTCCAGTCCCGCGGCCGCGGCGATGGCGAACTCGTCGCGCCAGCGCGAGCGCGGGAAGCTCTGGAAGCGCTGCGGCTCGGGCGGGACCAGCCGGCCTTGCATGATCGCGAGCTTCACATCAGGCCCGGAACGCATAGTGGCGGCTCATCAGATATCCCCCGATCACGACGATCACGGTGACCGCCAGCTGACTGACGAGCGGATGCAGGTGCAGACCCTCGGTCAGCAGCGCGAGACCCGTCAGGCTGAACGCGAGCACCACGGCCTGCACGAGATTGAAGCGCAGGAATGCGGGCCACCAGGCCGAGCGGTGCTGGAAAACCAGCGTTCTTTGACAAACGAACGCGTTTACGACCGCCAGGACATGTGCCATCACGCTGATCAAGAGATAGTGCACGAACGAGTGCAGCAATACATACAGAGAGGCGAAGGCCGCGTAGGCGAAGGCCGTGTTCCACGCGCCCACCAGCAGGAAGCGCAGCTTTTGCGACTGCTGCCACGTTCGGGCGAGCATGTAGGCCTCACTCATCGGCGGAGGCCGCCGGCTCCTCGGGCTCGAAGTTCACGCGCTCTTTCTCGGTCACCAGCGGCCTCTTGTGAACCTGCGTATGAATCGCGCCGATGTACTCGCCGAGGATGCCGATGAAGAACAGCTGCACCGCGCCCAAGAAGAACACGCCGATCACCAGCGGGGCGGTCCCGAGCGAAAAGTCATTCCAGAACAACAGCTTGGCCACCAAGTAGCCGAGCGCGATCGTCAGGCTGGCGACGGACATGACGAATCCGCAAAACGTGGCGACGCGCAGAGGCACCTTCGAGTGATTGGTGATCCCCAGCATCGCGTTGTCGTACAGGGTATAGAAGTTGTTCTTGGTGATGCCGCGCTCGCGGCGAGGCTGCACGAAAGGAATCTCGGCGCGCGGATAGCCGAGATCGGCGATGAGTCCGCGAAAATAGGGATAGCGATCGTCGATCGAGCGCACCATTTCGACGACCTCGCGGTCGTACAAGCCGAATCCGGTGAAGTTCGGCACCAGCGGCACGTCGGAGATCTTGCCGACGAAGGCATAGTAGCTGCGCCTGATCTGCGCCATCAGGAACGACTCTTTGCTCTTGGGCTTGACCCCGATGACCACCTTGTACCCCGCGCGCCATCGGCGCACGAACTCGGGCAGCATCTCGGGAGGATCCTGCAGGTCCGAAGCCATGATGATGACGGCGTCCCCGGAAACCTGGTAGAACGCGTGCAGCGGCGAGCGGATGTGCCCGAAATTGCGGTTGTTGACGATCAGCTTGACCGCGGGATCGGAGCGCGCGATCGACTTGATCCGCTCCACGGTGCGATCTTGCGAGTCGTTGTCGACGAACACGTGCTGATAGCGGCATCCCGGCACCTGGCCGAAGGCCGCCTTGATGCGCGCGTACAGTGCATCGACGTTCTCCTCCTCGTTGAAGCAGGGCGTCAGCACCGTGATCAGCGGCATGCCGTCGACCGGCACGGCGCGCGGCGATTCGGTCGCGGGGATCATGTTCCTGCCCTCGTGGGGTCGGAGGGCGCGTCCTCCTGCGCCAGCCTGCCGAGCGGCACGGCGTAGAGCACGAGCTCCCAGCAATCCTCCGCGTACCTGCGCAGGAACAGGCGGTGGCCGGGCGCCGCGGCCTCGAGGTAGGCCGGAATCGTCCAGAGATCGGATGCGTGATGATAGAGCGAGATCGCCAGCACCGGCGCGTGCCGCGCGATGGTCCGGGCCGCGCCCTTGAGCGCCGGAAGCTCGAAGCCCTCGACGTCCATCTTGATCAGCGACGGCCGGTCGTCGAGATCGTCTATGGCGATCGCGCGCACCCGGGTGTCGGCCGAGTCATCGACTCCCGAGCGCACCGAGCCGAGCGCCGCGAACCGCACTTCGCCGCTGCGCTCCGCGACGGCGCAACGCTCGATGCGCACGGTGCCCACGCTCTCGGGAGACAGCGAGGCGACGAACTGCCCGAGCCGCGCGTAGGTGTCGACGTCGGGCTCGAAGGCCACGATACGGGGGCGGCCGCCCGCCCCGCGGCGCGCGAGGAATTGCCGGATGCTGTCGCCGTCGAAAGCGCCGCAGTCGAACAACAACTCGTCGTCCAGGTATCGATAGATGCCGCGCGGGAAATAGCAGTCGGCCGGCGGATCGGCGGGTGCCAGCGCCGCATCCCCCAAGCGCAGCCGCCACGCGATCTGGTCCAGGTACTCGCGCGCCGATTGCTCGTCGCTCCAGAGCGTTGCGGCGTGCAGCACCGCCTCTCGTGAATCCAGGATCGTCGAGCGGGAAGCAAGGCCGCAGTAGGGAAGAAAGTGGGCCGGGTGCTCGAAATAGAGATCGGCGAAATGAGCCACCGCGGTGCATCCCATCCGCGACAGCTCGCGCCGCAGGGTGCTGCCGTTGTAGATGGTCACGATGAAGCGGGCGCTCGAGGCGAAGCGCCGGACGGCGTCGGCGGGCGAGGAGATCCGATAGCCCTCGAAATCCGCTCCCCAGCGGCCGGGGTTGCCGTCGGCGACAGCCACGGGCGTCAGGCCGGCACGCCTTAGGAGCGAGAGCGTCATGCGCGCCAGCGGCCCGGCGCCGTACAGCACCAGCGGCAGCGCGCGCAGGTCCGCGTCGCGCGCATCGATGCCCGGCGCGGACTCCAAGCCGCGCGCCTCGGCCAGCATCGCATCGAGCCGCCGGTGAGCGGCCGCCTGCCGCGGACGTTCAGCCTGTGCCGCCATGCCGCCTTGCCTCCAGAATCGACTCCACCAGCTGCCGCACCGCGCCCCGGCCGCCGCGCCGCTCCAGCACGCAGTCCACGGCCGCCTTCACGGCCGGCTGAGCGTTCGCCGGCGCGGCGCTCCATCCGGCGATCGCCAGCGCCGAGAGATCGTTGACGTCATCGCCGATGTATGCGACGCGTGCCAATGCGACGCCCGCCGCCTCCGCCATGCTGCGCAGCGCCGCGCCCTTGTCCTTGCAGCCCTTCACGACGTGGGTGATCCCGACCTTGCGGGCGAACCGGTCGACGAGGGCACTATCCTCGCCCGAGATCAGCCCCAGGACGAGCCCGGCCTGGCGCGCCCGCGACAAGCCCATCACATCCTCGAACGAGAACCGCTTGCGCTCATCGCCCGACTCGCTCCATTCGAACGTGCCGTCCGTCAGCACTCCGTCCACGTCCATGACGACCGCATCGATCGCGGCGAGCTCCTTATAATCCGACACGACGCAGCTTTTCCATGATGGGCTTTTCCCGCTCCAGCAGGCGTTTCTGCCCGTCGCCGAACGAGGTCTCGACCAGCCGGATGTCGCGGATCAGCCGATGCATGCCGTTGGGCTCGAGCGATGCCGCCTGATCGCTGCCCCACATCGCACGGTCGAGCGTCAAATGGCGCTCGACCATGGTTGCGCCCAGCGCCACCGCGGCGACCGAGGACGCGATGCCCGTCTCGTGTCCGGAGTACCCGACCGGTACCTTGAAGCGCTCGGCGAGCGCCGGTATCACCTTGAGGTTGAGCTCCTCGTACGTCGCCGGGTAGGTGCTGGTCGCATGCAGCAGCACGAGCTTCTCCCGGCCGAGCACCTCCACCGCACGATCCACCTGTGCCATGGTGCTCATTCCAGTCGACAGGATCACCGGCTTGCCGGTGGCGCGAACGTGACGCAGCAGATTGTCGTCGGTCAAGCTCGCCGAGGCGACCTTGTGGCACGGCACGTTGAACTTCTCGAGGAAGTCCACCGAGGCCTCGTCCCACGGCGAGGCGAACCAGGCGATGCCGCTCGCCTTGCAATGCGCATCGATCTGCGCGTACTGCTCCGACCCGAACTCGAGTGCGCGCTTGAGCTCGCCGTTGGTGGTTCCGAACGGGCTTTCGCGCACCCGCGCGAGCTCGGCGGCGCTGTACACGACCTCGATGGTGCGCTTCTGGAACTTGACGGCGCTGCACCCCGCGCTCACCGCGACGTCGATGAGCTTCTTGGCGAGACTCAGGTCGCCGTTGTGGTTGATGCCGATCTCGGCCACGACGTAACAAGGCTTCCCCGGGCCGACTTTGCGTCCGGCGATGGTGACGTTCATGCTGACTCCTCGACTGTTGTATAGCGCCTTGCCGTTCTCATGATGGCATCGACCCGCGCAGGCGGTCCCGGTACCAAGCCGCAGTCCGGGCAACGGCCGTCTCGAGCGGCACTTCGCCGCGAAATCCGAGCTCGACCGCGATCCGCGCGGTGTCGGGCACGTAGTGATCGTTGGGATCGGACGGCGCGCCCTCGATCACGACGCCGTGTCCTCCGGCCACCCGGTCGATGCAGCGCGCGAGCTCCCCGATGCTGACGGGCACGTCCGAGCCGACGTTGTAAGCGCGGCCGTCGCGCCCGCCGTGCAGGATGGACAACAGGGCCTGCACGAGGTCGGTCATGTACAGGTACGATCGGGTCGGCAAGCCGTCGCTCCTGATGCGGATCGGCCGGCCGTCGACCGCGTCGGCGATGAAATTGCCGATCGCGAAGTGGCGGTCGAAAGGCATGTGGGGCCCTACGAACGCGAAACAGCGGGCGATGCGCACGGGCAAACCCCGTCCGGCCGCCAGGGCGCATAGCTGCTCCGCTGCGCGCTTGGCTTCGGCGTACGCAGCCTTTGGCGAGACAGGGTCGGGGCCCCCGGCGTCGCTCTCTGCATACCGGCGCACGGGTCCGGGCGGCCCGTAGATCGCGCCCGAGCTCAGGAACAGCACGGCTTTGCAGGAGGCCGCGAGATCCAGCACCCGCCGGGTGCCGTCGATCACGGTGTCGAACAGGCGTCGCTGCGCCGACGAATCCGGCGTCACGCTGGAATCGGCGGCGCCGTGAATGACGTGCGTGAACCTCCCGGCGTCGGCATCCAGGTCGCGCACGTCACATTCGATCCAGCGGATCCCGGAATCCGCGAATTGCGGGTGCCGCGCGAGGAAGGCGGCGGGAGCGCGCGACACCGCGGCCAGGCGGATGCCGAGGTCGAGGTGCTCGTTCGCGGCGCACAAGAGATCGAGCAGCCAGGTTCCAAACCACCCGGTCGCGCCCGTCAGCAGCAGCGATGCGCCGGCAAGCGACTCGAGCGAATTTCTGCCGCGGTCGATCGCGCCGCGCAGCTCGGCAGCGTCGAGACCGGAGCGCGACCGGACGGCTCTCATGGGCTCACCTCGGGCGGCCACCGCGTGCATTCAGACCAGGCCGAGCCGCTGCTCGAGCGCCTTGCACAGCATGTGGGCCACGGTGATGTGCATTTCCTGAATTCGCGCGGTCGTCGACGAGGGGACGACGATCAGCGCATCGCAGAGCGGGCGCATCTCCCCGCCGATGCCGCCCGAGAGGCCGATGGTCTGGAGCCGCATCGCGCGCGCCTTGCCGAGGGCATTCAGCACGTTCGGACTGCGCCCGGACGTCGATATGGCGAATGCCACATCGCCCTTGCGCCCGAGCGCCTCGATCTGCCGCGCGAAAATGGTCTCGTACCCCAGGTCGTTGGCGCAGGCGGTCAAGGTCGAGGTGTCCGCGCTCAGCGTGAGCGCGGCGATCGGGGCGCGGTCGGTCTTGTAGCGGACCACCAGCTCCGCGACGATGTGCTGCGCGTCCGAAGCGCTGCCGCCGTTGCCGAACAGCAGGATCTTGCCGCCGGCACGCACCGACGACTCCAGGATTGCGAGCGCGTCGCAGAATGCGCTCAACCCGCTGTGCGCGGTGGCCTCGACGACCGCGCGGTGCTCGTCGAGCTCGGCGCGCCACAGATCCTCGAGCTGTTCCCGGGATCCGTCCTGACCATCGGTGGCGCTGAACATGGAGCATTCCTCCGCGAGGCGGCTATCGATCGAAGAACTCGCGGATCCTGTCCGCGGTGTAATCCAGCATGGCGGCGCTCAATCCCGGATAGACGCCGACCCAGAACGTGCGCGCCATGATGAGATCGGAATTCTCGAGCGAGCCGCTGATCCGGTGCGGGCGGCCGCGGAAGTAAGGTTGGCGCGTGAGATTGCCCGCGAACAGGAGGCGCGTGCCGATCTTGTGGCGCTCGAGGAAAGCGGTGAGCTGCTCGCGCGTCTGCGCCACGTGCGGCTGCAATGTGATCGGGAAGCCGAACCACGAAGGCTCGCTGCCCTCGGTCGGCTCGGGAAGCACCAGGCGATCCGCCAAGGGCTCGAGACGCGCGCGCAAATGACGAAAATTGCCGCGCCGCGCCTCGATGAACCCCTCCAGCCGGTCGAGCTGGGCAAGGCCCACGGCCGCCTGCATGTCGGTGATCTTGAGGTTGTAGCCGAGATGCGAGTAGGTGTACTTGTGATCGTAGCCGGCCGGCAGGTCGCCGAGCTGCCATTTGAAGCGCTTGCCGCAGGTGTTGTCGCGGCCCGGCGCGCAATAGCAGTCGCGGCCCCAATCTCGAATCGATTCGATGGCGCGCTTCAACAGATCGTCGTCGGTGAACACCGCGCCGCCTTCCCCCATGGTGATGTGGTGCGCGGGATAGAAGCTCAACGTGCCGACATGCCCGAACGTGCCGACCTTGCGCCCGCGGTAGGTGGCCCCCAGTGCGTCGCAGCAGTCCTCGACCACCCAGAGATCGTGGCGCCGCGCCACCGCCATGACCGCGTCGAGATCGAACGGGTTGCCGAGCGTGTGCGCGATCATGATGGCGCGGGTGCGGGCCGAGACCGCGGTCTCGATTCGCGTGGGGTCGATGTTGTAGGTCGGCAGGGTCACGTCCACGAAAACCGGCACCAGGCCGTTCTGCAGGCTGGGATTCACCGTGGTCGGGAAGCCCGCCGCAACCGTGATCACCTCGTCGCCCGGCTTGAGCGCCCGGTCGCCGAGCAGATGGGAGGTCAGCGCGGAAAGCGCGAGCAGATTCGCCGAGGAGCCGGAGTTGGTGGTGCGCACGTGACGGCGCCCGAGAAATGCCGCGAGCTTGCGCTCGAACGCATCGTTGAACCTGCCGGTGGTGAGCCATCCGTCGAGCGACGCCTCGACCAGGAGCTCGAGCTCGCGGGCGCCGATCACCTTGCCGGAGGGCGGCACCACGGTCTTGCCGGGAACGAACTTCGCCGGCGCATGCGCGAGATCCGCGTAGCGCCGCGCTTCCCCGGTGCACAAGGTCCGATACACGCGCGTCAGGGTCCGCGGCGTCAGCGCGTCGAGAACTCGCGCGCCGTCGACACGCTGCCAGCCGGCGCGGTCCAGGCGCAGCCAGCCGGAGTGGAGTCCGGCGGCGAAATCGGCCGCCTCGAGCATCATTCCCGCGCTGCCCCGCCGCTCCGCGCCGATCAGCGGGGCGACGCGCGCCAGCCCCTCCTCGTCCGGCTCGCTCAGCACCAGGAGCAGCGCGGCCGTCGGGCCGGCATCGAGCTGCAGCAGCGATCCGGCGGCCACGACACCGTCGGTCGCGGGCTCGCGCATTTGAGATTCGATTCGCGACACGGCCGGCCTCAGGTACGTCGACGGGGCGGTGTCAAATACGCCCACATGAGGTCAAGGCCGGGATTGTCGCATTGCTTCGGCCCCTGCGGTCCGAGATCGAGCCTGGTGGGTGGCCGCAAAATTCGCGCGAGCGTCCGATCGCCCAGCCGTGCGATGTAGTGCGGCGGGAACCCCCCGCAGTTCACGCCGATCAAGGTCGCCTCCGTGTTGATGGGCCAACGGGGCAGCGTCACGGCGCGGGCCAGCTCCGCGATCGGCGTGACCGCGCCGATCGCGAGCAGCACGCCCACCGCGATCCTCGCGCGTGCCGCGCGGGGGTGGGTCGGCTTCTCGAGCAGCGCGCGGCAGGCGCCGAGCATGAGAACCACGAGGCTCGGAATGGAAGCGCGCATCACCAGATCGTTGCCCGGGCCGAGTGACGCGCACGGCAGGAGCAGCAGAACCACGAGCGCCACGATGAGCTCTGCAGACGGGCGCACCAGCAGCACCGCCATGCCCAGCAGGCCGGCCTCCAAGAGGAAGAATTGCACCTGGCGAAGCACGCTCATGGTCGCGTCGGCGTGCGTGGAGACCAGCATCCCACGGCGAACGCCGCCGGCATCGAGCCCGAGATAAGCCGCGATCGCGAGGCCGATCAGGAGCGCCGGCACCAGCACTCCGACCCGGAGCACGCCGCGCGCCCCGCCCCGGCGCAGAATCAGCACGGCGCGCCACGCGGCGAACGGGAGCAGGCCGACGGCCGTCAGCGGAGACCAGAGCGCCGCCGCCACGAGCAGCATGGGCAACATCGCATCGAGCGGCGATCCGGGGCCGCGCCGGCACAGCAACCCGATCATGATCCAGCCGCCGAGCGCATGATTCGGCACCCAAAAGAGCTGGGTGGTGAGCGAAGAATACTGGTAGTTGCCGGCCCACCACTCGATATGCGTCGTGATGTTCCAATCTTGTCGAAACCTCGGCCCGCCGTCCAGGAGCTCGCCGACGATGTCCATGCCGCTGAACAGAACCACCAAGGCCGCGATCAGCAGCGCGACCCGCAGACGCGCGCCCGTGATCGACAGCAACTGCAGCAGGAAGAGGATGACGCCCGCCGCGGTCCAGACGCAGAGCGCCGCGTGCGCGGCCGCCAATCCCGCCGCCTTGCCCACCAACGCCGCCGGCAGGTAATAGGCGACCGACGTGCGCAGCACCGTGTCCTCGCCGCCGTGAAGGCCGTAGCCCACCGGCCAGGGCGAAGCGACCAGGTCGTGCAAGACCGCATCCCGCACGTGCCAGTCCGCGTTGGCGAAGACCAGGTGATCGGTCCCGCCGAGCACGGTCCAGAGGAGGCCCACCGTCACGGCGACGAGCAGGTGGGCGGAAGTCACGGGATGGGAACGCGCGGCGGGCGCGGCGCCCGCCGCGACCAGCGGTCGAAGCGCGTACACGCCGCAGGCCAGCAGCGGCAGCGCGGCCCACCAGCGGAACCATCCCACGATGAACAGCCCGAGCGGCACGGTCAAATAACCGATCGACAGCCGATCGAGAACGTCCAACGTGCCCGACGCCGGTGCCTCGGGATCCAGGGATTTCAGCATGGCGGAAAGCTACCAGATTATGTCGCCCCGCGCCGTGCACAGGTCTCGCAGGACCGGTGAATCGCACGGATTTGGCCGCGCCGGTGTGACGCAGCTAACAGTCGCGGCGTGAAGCCGCTCGGTGCCGGATGGTGAGCTCGCTCGAGCCGGTGGCGCCGAGCGCCCATGCCTGCGCGAGCGATACCCCGTGGGCGTATACCGGCACCGGCACCGCGCGGCAAAGCCTCGAAAGGGCGCTCGGAGGGAGGCGCATGCACAGCACCACGAAATCGGCCCCGCGGCGCCATGCCGATTCGGCCTCGCGCGCCGTGGCGCAGAGGGTGCCGAGCAGTTTGACGGGCGAGGACGAGGGTCGCGCGGCCATCGTGCCTGGAGCGGCCGGCGCCGCGTCTCGGCGCGAAGGCACGCGGGGCCCGAGCCTCGCCGCGAGCGACCGGAAATCGACGAGGGCATAGCCACGCGAGGCCGACCGCGTCAGCCGCCCGGGCAGCCGGAGAGCCGCCACGATGGGGGCATCGGCGGGCAGGAGATCCGCGTCGGCGAGCTCGCGCCGCGGACACCAGCGAAGCGCCTGACCGTCGAGCCCGCGCGGCAGCCCCCTGAATCGCGGCACGACCCAGGTATCGAGCAGCACCGTGCGCGAAGGATACTCGTGGGTGACCCGGATCAACGGACGCAGCGGCCCGCGTATGTCGATGCCGAGCTCCTCACGAAGCTCCCGGGCGAGCCCGGCGCGGCGGTCCTCGCCCGGCTCGAGCTTGCCGCCGGGAAACTCCCAACCGCCGGCCATGTGCTTGCCGGGCGGACGCTGGGCGATGAGCACGCGATCCGCGGCGTCGATGAGCACGCCCGCGACGACGTGGACCGTTGAGCTCGATCGTTCCGGCACGCGGGCGATGGGCCCTCAAGCGTTGCCGCGGCGGCGGCGGCCCGACGCGAGACGCGCCGGGCGGGGAAAACTAGCCATTCGCTTGCTGCAGGGTGCCGTGACAGTGCTTGTACTTGCGTCCCGATCCGCATGGGCAAGGCTCATTGCGGCCGACCTTGGGCACCGCGCGCACGAAAGGCGCCGCGGCCGCCGTGCCGGCGTGCGGCTGCATCTCCGCCACGTTGCCCCCGGCGGCGGCCGGCGGCGCGCCTTCCGCTCCGGGTTGAGGAGCGCCCGCGCCCGGCTGGATCGCGGACAGTGCCTCCGCGTGCTGGGCTTGCAGAGCGCGGATGAGACGTTGCTGGCGCTCGTAGGCCTCGCGGTCGACCTCCTCCTGGCTGCGCACCTGGATCCGCGAGACGAAGGTCACCGTGTCGAACTTGATCCGATCCAGCATGGACGAGAACAGCTCGAACGCCTCGCGCTTGTATTCCTGTTTCGGATTCTTCTGCGCATAGCTGCGCAGGAAAATACCCTGGCGCATGTAATCCATGGCGGCGAGATGCTCGCGCCAGTGATGATCGAGCCGTTGCAGCATCACCTGCTTCTCGATGTCGCGCAGGAGCGGCGTGCCGATGGTCGCTTCCCGCTCGGCATATGCCGCCTCGAGCCCGGACACGATCTTCTGGTTCAAGGCGGTGCCGCCCGCATCGGCATCGGCATCATCCTGCTTGATCCAGTCCTCGATCGGCAGCGACGGCCCGAAGTCGCGCTCGATGGCCGCCTTGAGCCCTGCGGCGTCCCACTGCTCCTCGGGCGCCGCGGGCGGCACGTATTGGTCGACCAGCTGGCCCACTACGTCCTCGCGGATGCCCTTGATCGCCTCGGCCACGTTCTCGGCGCGCATGAGATCGGTGCGCTGCTGGTAGATGACGCGGCGCTGATCGTTGGCGACGTCGTCGTATTCCAGGAGCTGCTTGCGCGCATCGAAGTTGTGCTGCTCGACGCGGCGCTGCGCGCGCTCGATCTGACGCGTGAGCATGCCGCTCTCGATGGCCTCGCCGGGCTTCATGCCGACGCGCGTCATCAGCGCCTTCATCCGGGTCGGGTCGCCGACGATGCGCATGAGATTGTCTTCGAGCGAGAGATAGAAGCGGCTCGACCCCGGGTCGCCTTGACGGCCCGAGCGGCCGCGCAGCTGATTGTCGATGCGCCGCGACTCGTGCCGCTCCGTGCCCACGATGTGCAGTCCGCCCGCGGCGACCACCTGCTCGTGGCGCTCGCGCCATTCCTTTTGAATGTGCTCGAGCTGAGCCGGGTCGGGATTCTCGATGGCGTTGATCTGCGCTTGCGGGTTGCCGCCGAGCACGATGTCGGTGCCGCGGCCGGCCATGTTCGTGGCGATGGTGACCGCGCCGGGGCGGCCCGCCTCGGCGACGATGTGCGCTTCGCGCTCGTGCTGCTTGGCGTTCAACACCTCGTGCGGAATCTTCGCGCCTTGCAGGAGCTTCGCGAGCCGCTCCGAGGTCTCGATCGAGGTGGTGCCGACCAGCGCCGGCTGTCCGCGCTTCACGCAGTCCTCGATGTCCTCGAGAATGGCCTGGAACTTGTCCTGCTCGGAGAGAAACACGAGATCGGAATTGTCCTTGCGGATCATCGGCTTGTGCGTCGGGATGACCACCACCTCGAGCCCGTAGATCTGCTGGAACTCGAACGCCTCGGTGTCGGCGGTGCCGGTCATGCCGGAAAGCTTCGAGTAGAGCCGGAAATAGTTCTGGAAGGTGATGGACGCGACGGTCTGGTTCTCCTCGCGAACCTTGACGCCCTCCTTCGCCTCGACCGCCTGATGCAGCCCGTCCGACCAGCGTCGGCCCACCATGGTCCGGCCGGTGAACTCGTCGACGATGATCACCTCGCCCTGGCGCACGATGTACTCGACGTCGCGCTTGTAGAGCGAGTGAGCGCGCAACGCGGCGTTCAAGTGATGCATGAGCCGGATGTTGCTCGCGTCGTAGAGGCTCTCGCCCTCGCGCAGGAGGCCGGTCTCCGCCATCAGGTCTTCGACCTTCTGATGGCCTTCCTCGGTCAGCGTCGCCTGCTTGTGCTTCTCGTCGACGGCAAAGTCGCCGGGACCGTCTTCCTTTTCCTGGCGGGTGAGCCGCGGAATCAGCGTGTTGATCTTGATGTAGAGCTCGGTGCTCTCTTCGGCCGGACCCGAGATGATGAGCGGCGTGCGCGCCTCGTCGATCAGGATGGAGTCGACCTCGTCGACGATCGCGAACGCGAGCTTGCGCTGGACGCGATCCGCGAGGCTGAATGCCAGGTTGTCGCGCAGATAATCGAAACCGAATTCGTTGTTCGTGCCGTAGGTGATGTCCTTGGCATAGCCCGCGCGCTTCTCGTCGGGGCTCTGCGCGTTCTTGATCACCCCCACGTCGAGTCCGAGGAAACGATAGACCGGGGCCATCCAGTCGGCGTCGCGCTGCGCGAGGTACTCGTTCACGGTGACGACGTGGACGCCCTCGCCGGTCAGCGCATTGAGATAGGCGGGCAATGTCGCCATCAGCGTCTTGCCCTCGCCGGTGCGCATCTCGGCGATCTTGCCGAGGTGCAGGGTCAATCCGCCGATGAGCTGCACGTCGAAGTGACGCATGCCGAGGACGCGGCGCGAAGCCTCGCGCACCAAGGCGAACGCTTCCGCGGTGAGATCCGACAGCGGGGTGCCGGAGGCGAACAGAGCC
>DATAUO010000237.1:0-36650 GCA_036268215.1 Steroidobacteraceae bacterium | reverse complement strand
AGGACTCGACGGGAGCCGTGGTGCAAACCCTGGGATTGGGCGGGCAGTCGGCCGGCACCGCGGCCTTCACCTGGGACGGCAAGGAGGCGAACGGCTCGACGGCGCCCGCCGGAACCTACACCTTCAACGTCAATTACGCGGGACAGACGAGCAGCAGCACCGCCGCGACCACCATGATCTCGGGCACGGTGGAGAGCGTCAGCATGGGATCCGGATCGACCGGGCTCACGCTGAACGTCGCCGGAGTCGGCAGCGTGCCCTTCAGCAGCCTGCAGCAGATCAACAACTAGGGAGCCGTCCGAGCAAGCCGCATATCGGCCCAGCGACGCACCCAGACCTCATTCATCAGGAGTAAGACATGTCATCGTTCAGCATCGCACTTTCCGGCCTCACCGCCGCCAGCACCGATCTCGACGTGGTGTCCAACAACATCGCGAACGCCGATACCGTGGGATTCAAGGGCTCGCGCGCCGAGTTCGCCGACGTGTACGCCGCGGGCGCGGTCAACCTCAATCAGTCCTCGGTGGGAGAGGGCGCCCGCGTCGACGCGACTTCGCAGCAGTTCACGCAGGGCGACATCACCACCACCGGCGCGAATCTCGATCTCGCGATCAGCGGCGACGGCTTCTTCACGCTCAAGGACGCGAACGGCGTGGTGTACTCTCGCAACGGCGAGTTCTCGCAGGACCAGAACGGCAATGTGGTGAACGCCACCGGCCAGGCCTTGCAAATCTATCCGCCGACCGGCAACGGAACCTTCAACACCGGCACGACCACGGACCTCAACCTCGAGACCGCCCAGAGCGCGCCCAACGCGACCACCAGCGGCACGGTGATCCTGAATCTGCCCGCGGCCTCGACCCAGCCCGCGATTGCGTTCGATCCGACCAACCCCGCGACTTACAACCAGTCGACCTCGACCACCGTGTACGACTCACTCGGCGCGGCGCTGCCGGCGACGTTCTACTTCCGGCAGACCGCGGCGCCCAACGTGTGGAGCGTCGCCATGTACGTCAACGGCACCGAAGTGGGCGGCGCCGCGCAGAACGTTACCTTCTCCAACACCGGCGCGGTCACCGCGCCTGCCGGCGGCCAGGTGAACTTCGGCGCCTATGCTCCGACCGACGGTTCGGCAGGGATGAACCTGTCGTTCAACTTCGGCCAGTCCACGCAGTACGGCGGCGACTTCGGCGTGACCTCGATCATCCAGAACGGCTATTCCACCGGCCAGCTCGCCACCGTGTCCATCGACGGAACCGGCGTCGTGTCGGCGGTATACACCAACGGCCGCTCCACGCAGCTCGGCCAGCTCGCGCTCGCCAACTTTCCCAACCCCCAGGGCCTCAAGCAGCTCGGCGACACCAACTGGGCCCAGACCTTCCAGTCGGGCACGGTGGTGCAGGGCATCGCCGGCACCGCGGGCTTCGGCACCGTCCAGTCGGGCGCGCTCGAGAGCTCGAACGTGGACCTCACCACGCAGCTCGTCGACATGATCACCGCGCAGCGCGCCTTCCAGGCCAACGCGCAGTCGATCACGACCGCGAATCAGCTCTCCGAGACCGTCATCAACATCACGCACTGATGAGCACGAGGATTGATCCGGTGAGCAGCGCAGGAGGTTCGAGCCGTGGATAGAGGGTTGTACGTGGCGATGACCGGCGCGAAGCAGATCATGCAGGCGCAGGCGGTCAACAACCACAACATCGCCAATCTCAGCACGGTGGGATTCCGGGCGGACTCGGTCGCCTTCGACAGCTCGCCGATCTACGGTCCGGGCTACGCCTCGCGCGTCAACACGGTCGCCGGCGACGCCGGAACCGATTTCTCGAGCGGCGTGATCCAGACCACCAGCCGCGACCTGGACATCGCCGTCAACGACAAGGGCTTCATCGCCGTCCGCGGCAGCGACGGCAAGGAAGGCTACACCCGCGCGGGCGATCTGCGGATGACGCCCACCGGCGCGCTCACCACCGCGAGCGGCCAGCCGGTGCTGAGCGAGTCCGGTCCGATCGTCGTTCCGCCCTCTACACAGGTGGCGATTGGGGCAGACGGCACCATCTCCGTGGTGCCACAGGGCTCGCAGCCTCTCGCCGTGACCCAGGTGGACCGCATCAAGCTCGTGAACCCGAGCACCAACGATCTGCAAAAGGGAGACGACGGGCTGCTCCGGCTCAAGACCGGCGGCAAGGCGAAGACCGACGACACCGTGACCGTCACCTCGGGCGTGCTCGAGTCGAGCAACGTCAACGCCGCGCAGTCGCTCATCAGCATGATCGAGCTGCAGAGGCTTTACGAATTTCAGGTGAAGAGCATGAACTCGAGCGACCAGAACGACCAGAGCGCCGAGCGCATGATGCAGAGCAGCTCTTAAGAAAGGAACCCAGATGAATCTCGCACTATGGGCCGCAAAGACCGGCCTCGACGCCCAGAACACCCGCATGGCCGTGATCGCCAACAACCTGGCGAACACCAACACCACCGGCTTCAAGGCCGGCCGCCCCGCCTTCCAGGACCTCATGTATCAGAACATCCGGCAGGTCGGCGCGCAGAGCACGCAGAACACCCAGTACACGACCGGCCTCACGCTCGGCACCGGCGTACGCATCGTCGCCACGGAGAAGGACTACACGCAGGGCAGCGTATCGCAAACCGGCAATTCCCTCGATCTCACCGTGAACGGCCGCGGCTTCCTGCAGATCACCATGCCGGACGGAACCATCGCGTACACCCGCGACGGATCCTTCACGCTGGACAATCAGGGCAACGTCGTGACGGCATCGGGCTACCCGCTGCAGCCCGCGATCAACGTTCCCCAGGGTGCGACCTCGCTGACGATCGGCAACGACGGCGTGGTCACCATCACCACCGCCACGAACACCAAGGGTACGCAGGTCGGTCAGATCCAGCTCGCGGACTTCATCAACGAGGAGGGCTTGCAGCCCGTGGGCAACAACCTGGTGGTGGAGTCCGCGGCGAGCGGCTCGCCGCAGGTCGGCACCGCCGGCACCAACGGGCTCGGCACGATCCAGCAGGGCGCGCTCGAGACCTCGAACGTGAATTCGGTCACCGAGCTCGTGTCGATGATCGAGTGTCAGCGATCGTACGAGATGAACTCCAAGGCCATCAGCACCACCGACCAGATGCTGCAGTACCTGACCACCAACCTGTCATGATCGCCGCTCCGGAAACTTCCGCATCGTGCGCAGGCCGGAGCCGGATGTCCGCGGCCGGATCTGCGCGGGCACCGGGGCGGAAGGCGCGCGCCGCGGATTGGGCCGCGCGCGGCCTCGCGGCGGGCGCGCTGCTACTGGTGCTGCTCGCCTCGAGTCTCGCGGGCTGCGGTTACATGCCGGCACGGCATCCGAAGCCCGATCCCGTGATCGCGCGGCAGTTGCCGCCGCCGGTGCCGCGGACCGACGGCGCCATCTATCAGGCGGGACAGCAGATGGAGCTGTTCGCCGACTTGAAGGCGCGCCGCGTCGGCGACGTGCTCACCATTCGTCTCACGGAATCGACCGCGGCCAGCAAGAGCGCGGTCACCAAGACCACCAAGACCACGTCGGTCGCGAACACCGGGCCCACGCTGTTCGGCCGGACGCCGACCACCGGCGGCGTGCCGATCGGGACGGTGGCTTTGAACGGAGCCGACTCCTTCGACGGCGAGGGGCAGAGCACCCAGGGCAACAGCCTCGCCGGCAGCCTGACGGTGACCGTGATGGAAGTGAGGCCGAACGGCAACCTGGTCGTGCAGGGCGACAAGACCCTGCGCCTGAACCAAGGCGACGAGTACGTGCACGTCTCGGGCGTGGTGCGCATCGCCGACATCGCCACGGACAACACGGTGACCTCGGACAAGGTCGCCGACGCGCACATCAGCTATTCGGGCAAGGGCGTGATCGACGCCTCCAACCGCATGGGCTGGCTGGCGCGCTTCTTCAACTCGGCATTCGCGCCGTATTGACGTGCGTAGCGCACCGACAACGGCGTTGACACGGCGGCTCGCCGCGGCGCTCGGCGCCGCCGCCGGCACCGCGGTGCTGCTCCTGCTGCTGACGGCGGCGCCCGCGGCGCACGCGGAGCGCATCAAGGACCTCGCGCAGGTGCAGGGCGTGCGCACCAATCAGCTCGTCGGCTACGGCCTCGTCGTCGGCCTGGACAGCACCGGCGACCAGACCAGCCAGGCGCCCTTCACGGTGCAGTCGCTCAACAACATGCTGGCGCAGCTCGGCGTGACCGTTCCCGCCAACGTGACGCCGCAGCTCAAGAACGTCGCGGCGGTGGCCGTGCACGCGGTGATGCCCGCGTTCGTGAAGCCCGGGCAGACCATCGATGTGACCGTGAACTCGATCGCCAACGCCAAGAGCTTGCGCGGCGGATCGCTGTTGGTGACTCCGCTGCACGGTCTCGACGGACAGATCTATGCGATCGCCCAGGGCAATCTGATCGTCTCGGGCTTCGGTGTCGAGGGCAACGACGGCTCCAAGCTCACCGTGAACGTGCCGAGCTCCGGACGGATTCCGAACGGCGCCACCGTCGAGCGCGCGGTCTCATCGCAGCTCGCCCAGGGCGATTTCGTGATCTTGAACTTGAACGAGCCCGATTTCACCACCGCGACACGGTTGGTATCGAGCGTGAACAAAGGGGTCGGCAGCGACATCGCCACCGTGCTCGACGGCGGGTCGGTGCGGGTCAAGGCGCCGCTCGACATCACCCAGCGCGTGGCCTTCCTGTCGACGGTCGAGAACCTGGAGGTCGAGCCCGGCAGCGCTCCGGCCCGCGTGATCATCAATTCGCGCACCGGCACGGTGGTGATCAGCAGCCACGTGGTCGTGAGTCCCGCGGCCGTGTCTCACGGCTCCCTCTCGGTCACGATCAAGGAGGAGCAGACGGTCAGCCAGCCCGGACCGTTCTCGAAGAACGGCCAGACCGTGGTGCTCAACAACTCCAACATCAAGGTCGATCAGGGCTCGAACCGCATGTTCCTCTTCAAGCCGGGTGTCGAGCTCGAGCAGATCGTGCGCGCCGTCAACGACGTGGGCGCGGCGCCTTCCGACCTGGTTGCGATCCTCGAGGCATTGCGCGAGGCGGGCGCGCTGCAAGCGGAGCTGATCGTCATATGACCGTTGCGCCCACGATCGCGCCGGGATTGCTGCCGCCGGTCGCGACTCCGGACGCATCGGCGGCAACCAACTACACGGACCTGAATGCGCTC
The DNA here is from genome assembly GCA_036268215.1 of Steroidobacteraceae bacterium. Taxonomy (GTDB): domain Bacteria; phylum Pseudomonadota; class Gammaproteobacteria; order Steroidobacterales; family Steroidobacteraceae; genus Bog-1198. Next base: position 31,438 of record DATAUO010000237.1, on the reverse strand, counting down.
GAGTCGTTGAAGCACGGCGATCCGAGCTCGCCGCAGACCATCAACGCGGTGACGCAGCAGGTCGAGGCCCTGTTCCTGCAGATGATGCTGCAGAGCATGCGCGAGGCGAGCATGGGCGACGATCTCGACGGCAACGAGATGGGCGTGTATCAGGACATGTTCGACAAGCAGGTCGCGTTGACCATCAGCCAGCACGACGATCTCGGCATCGGCAACCTGTTCAAGCGGCAGCTCACCCGCAAGATCGCGCCGGCTGCGCCGAAGAGCGCGTCGGGCGCCGCCGCGGCTGCGCCGATCGCGCAGACGCCGGCCGAGTTCGTCAACAAGGTGATGCCGACCATTCGCCGTGCGGCGAGCGCCCTCAAGCTCAATCCCGATGCGCTGCTGGCGCAGGCGGCGCTCGAGACGGGATGGGGTCAGCGCATGCCGCGCACGGCCGACGGAGCCTCGAGCCTGAACCTGTTCGGCATCAAGGCAGGCGACGATTGGGCCGGCGAGCGGGCCACCGCCGACACGGTCGAGTACTCGAACGGGGTCGCAGCGCCGCGGCGTACCGCGTTCCGCGCCTACGGCTCCATCGAGGAAAGCGTGACCGATTTCGCGAAGCTGCTCGCGAGCTCGCCGCGCTATCGCGATGTGATGGAGTCGGGGAACGATGCCCAGGCCTACGTCGCGAGCATTGCCCGCTCCGGTTATGCGACGGATCCGGAATACGGCAATAAGTTAAATCAAATCCTGAACAGCGGCACGCTCCAGGCCGCGCTCCTTCCCCGCACCGCCGCACTATAGAAACGGCGCCTCATGCCGATATTGCGGATGACGAATCGATAGAACGGCTGCAAGCGGAGATTTGAGTGTCAGATATTTTCGGCATCAGCGTCACGGCCCTGCAGGCGTTCCAGGCGGCCATCAACGTCACGAGCAACAACGTGGCGAATGCCTCGACGCCCGGCTATGACCGCGAGACCGTCAATCTCGCGGCGAATCCCCCGCAGACGAACGGCACGGTGAGCGTCGGCGGCGGCGTCTCGGTGACCGGCATCAGCCGTGCGTACAGCCAGGCGGCCGTGAATCAGCTCAATCAGTCGCAGAGCGCGCTCGGCCAGTTGAATTCGCTGCAGAATTATTCGGCTCAGATAGACAACTTGTTCGGCACGACCAGCGGCGGCCTGTCCACCGCGCTGCAGACCTTCTACAGCGCCTTCTCGGACGTGGCCAACGCGCCCACCTCCACGGCGTCGCGCCAGGCGCTGCTCAGCAAGGCACAGAGCCTGGCGGGCTCGTTCCAGAACACGAGCTCCGAGCTCAACAACCTCAACCAGGACGTCAACACCCGCATCACCGCGGACGTGACGCAGATCAACTCGCTCGCGCAGGCCGTCGCGACGGTCAACAAGCAGATTCAGGTGGGCACCGCGCAGGACGGCGGGCAGCCGCCGAACGAGCTGCTCGACCAGCGCGACCAGCTCGTCTCCCAGCTCTCGCAGCTCGTCGGCGTCTCCACCACGACCCAGGCGGACGGCACCGTCAACGTGTTCATCGGCAACGGCCAGCCGCTGGTGCTGCAGGGTCAGGTCACCCAGCTCACCACCGTGCAGAATCAGTACAACGCCTCGCAGCTCGAGATCTCGACCTCCGCGGCCAACGGCAACGTGATCAGCGGCAGCATCTCCTCGGGCGACCTCGGCGGCCTGCTCGCGGCGCGCAGCACCGTCATCAACCCGGCGCTCAATCAGCTCGGGCAGATCGCGACCGCCATCAGCCAGACGGTGAATTCGCAGCAGGCTCAAGGTCTCGATCTGTCCGGCCAGTTCGGCGCTCCGATCTTCTCAGTGGGCGGGCCCACCGCGACCGCCTCGAAGCTGAACACGGACGCCACGTCGGCCACGGTGTCGATCTCGAATCTCGGCGGTTTGACCTCCGACGACTACCTGCTGTCGTACAAGGGCGGCGCCTATACGCTGACGGATCAGACCACCGGCGCGGGCGTTGCGCTCGGCGGCAACGGCACGGCAGGCAACCCGTTGACGGCCGCCGGGCTGTCGATCGTGCTCTCGGGCACGCCGGCCAACGGCGACACCTTCCTGGTGCAGCCGACGGCCGCGGCGGCCTCGACCTTCGGGGTGGTGATGACGGACCCCTCGCAGATCGCGGCCGCGGGAGCCGTGCAGGCCTCCGCCTCGAACGCCAACACCGGCAATGCCACGATCTCGGACGCCACGACGCTCGATGCGACGAATGCCAACCTGTTGAATGCGGCGACCATCAAGTTCACGAGCCCCACCACGTACTCGATCAACGGCGGCGCGAACCAGGCGTACACCAGCGGCGGCAACATCGACTTCAACGGCTGGGAGGTGCAGATCAGCGGCACGCCGGCGAACGGCGACACGTTCAACGTCGGCAGCAACGTTGGCGGGACCGGCGACAACCGCAACGCCCTGCTCGCATCGAACCAGCAGGCGGTCGGCGTGCTGTCGAACGGCACCACCAGCATCACCGACGCGGTCAGCTCCATGATCACGGGCCTGGGAGCTCAGGCGCAGCAGATCAACACCGCGCAATCGGCCCAATCCGCGGTCAACAGCCAGGCCCAGGCCAGCGTTCAATCCGTCTCCGGCGTCAATCTCGACGAGGAGGCGGCGAGCCTGCTGCAATGGCAGCAGGCCTATCAGGCCGCCGCGCAGGCGCTCGCGGTCGGAAGCAGCCTGTTCACGACCCTGATCGATTCGGTCAACGGGACGTTCACGTAAGGAGCTTTCGTGCGAGTCACAGACAGCCTGATCCAATCCCAGTTTCTCGCGGCGATCTCCTCGCTCGAGTCCAATCTCGCGCAGACGCAGAACGAGATCTCCAGCGGCAATTCCTTCACGACCGCGTCGGGCAACCCCGCGGCCGCCGGCGCGGTGAACAACTACACCCAGGCGCTCGCGCAGAGTCAGCAGTACGTCACCAACTCGAACGCCGCCCAGACCCGGCTCGGCACCGAGGACAACGCATTGTCGCAGGTGCAGAGCGCGCTGCAGAGCCTGCGGGACCTTGCGCTCGAGGCGAACAACTCCGGCCTGTCGGACCAGGACCGCGGCGCGATTGCCTCGCAGGCGGCCCAGATCCAGAACACGCTTCTTGGGCTTGCGAACACCCAGGACGGCAACGGGGAGTATCTGTTCGGCGGGTTCTCGACGGGAGCCCAGCCCTTCACCTCGAGCGCCGCCGGCGCCACCTACAACGGCGACCAGGGCCAGCGTCAGGTGCAGATCGGGCCCGGCCAGACCATCGCCGACAGCGACAGCGGCAACGCGGTGTTCCAGCAGATCAAGAACGGCAACGGCACCTTCAACGTGACCGCTCCCGTCGCCAACACGGGCACCGGCGTCGTCGGCGCGACCACGGTGTCGAATCCGCAGACATACGCCGCGGGCAACGGGCAGTACACCATCGACTTCACCGCCCCGGGCACCTACGAGGTGCGTGACTCCACCAACGCCGTGATCGGCACCGGCGCGTATACCTCGGGCGGCACGATCTCCTTCGCCGGCATCCAGGTGACGCTGACGGGGGCTCCGGCGACGGGCGATTCCTTCTCGGTGGCGCCGAGCACCAACCAGAGCCTGTTCACCACGGTGCAGAACTTCGTCAGCGCGCTGCAGACCGGTTCCGACTCGAGCGCGAGCATCGCGCAGCTCAACAACAATATGAACGGCGCCATCAACGACATCGACCAGGCGCTCAACCAGATGTCGGACGTGCGCGCCGACATCGGCGGCCGGTTGAACTCGATCACCACCCAACAGTCGGTCGCGGGCACCCAGCAGACCCAGCTCAAGAGCAACATCTCGTCCCTGCAGGGCCTCGACTACGCTTCCGCCGTCACCACGCTCGATCAGCAGAACACCACCCTGAGCGCGGCGTTGCAGGCGTTCGCGCAGACGCAGGGTCTCTCGCTGTTCAACTACATCAAGTAGCTTCGTCCACGCGGCGGAGGCCGGCCGATCGCGCGCATCGGAAGAGCGGCTGGAAGGCGCAACGGCCGGAGCATCTGCGGATCGCCGAATCACCGGGGATTTGCCGATTGTGCAAAGAATTGTGAAGCCGCTGCACGGCGACGAGACGCGGGCTCGCGTGGGTGGACAGAAATGAGGCCGCGATAGTAACGTCTCGGATCAACCTTAAGTCGGCGCCCCAACTTCTATGCCCATGCAACGTCGGGAACTTCTCCAGTGGCTGGTTTTCTCGTGCTCCCCGGCCGGCTTGATCGTGGGGTGCGGGCGCGGCGGGGGAAACGCGGCGCCCGAAACACCCAGCCTCGCGGCGGGCTCGACCCTCGAGGATCCGGTGCAGACCGCCGCGGTGATGTGCACCGAGGGCGACGGGTGCACGCCGCTCATCATGCGCTACACCTATGCCTCCAATTCCATAGTGCCGGAAAGCGAGCTCGAGCTCGCGGCGAATCTCTACTACCTCACGATGACCGCGGATCGCTTCGGTCTCGGCGGCGAGTGCTACGAGTTCAACGGCACGAATTCGCTCGCGGTTGCCCATAAAATCAGCGCGTTTCCGCTCACGACCTTCGCCGTATCGTTTTGGGCCAACTCGACCGTCACGGCGCCCATGCAGGCAATCTGCATTGCCGCGGGCTCGACCCCGATGGCCACGGTCGAGTTCAATGACAAGGCGGCCGTGCGCGTCTTCTGGGCCGATCTGGACACCCCGCTGATCATCACCGGCACTCCCGGCCAGTTCGCGGACGGCGTTTGGCACCACTACCTGGTGCAGTTCGACGGCCAGATGGTCCAGGCGCTCGTCGACGGAGCTCTCGTGGGCAGCGGCCAGGCGGACCTGCTCAACGGCGCCGCCGACCTATACGTCGGCGGCGCCACCGGCACGACATGGAATGGCGCGATGGACGACGTGCGCCTGCATGACCGGAACTTCGACGTCGCCTCCGTCCCGCACCTGGTCTACACATGGGCGTCGATGAAGCCGGCTACCCGCAATGATTCGCTGCTTGCGTACTACCCGTTCGACGGCAACGCCGTCAACGAGAATGGCCGAGGCTTCGACGGTACGGAGGTCGATATATCGGGGGCCGTCGATCGCTGGGGACAGGCGGACCGGGCCTTCGCGTTCAATGGGCGGACTTCGTACGTCGAGCTCCCGACGGCCTTCGGTCCCATCAGCACCGACTTCTGCATCGCGTTCTGGATGCAATCCTCGACGATGGCGCAGATGACGGCGTTCAGCATCACCAAGGGCGCCACGCCGGACTCGATGGACGTGAACTTCGTCGTGAATGCGGGCTACGCGCTGACGGTGCAGATGGATGCGTTGCCCGGGCTTGCGATCGCCTACGGCAAGCCCGGAGCGCTGACGGACGGCAAGTGGCATTTCATCGTACTGCAGCGCGTGGGCACCGTCTTGCAGCTCTACGTCGACGCCGAGCTGCACGGTACCGTAAGCAACGACAGCGGCGTGATGACCGTGGATTCGGTCATCCGCTTCGGCCGCGCGTCCGGAACCTCGAGCGTGGTAGAGGACTACTGGGACGGAAGCCTCGACGACATACAGCTCTACAACACCTCGTTCGGCATTCCGGACCTCGAGGCGCTGATGCAGCTGCAATTTCGTCCGCGCGACGGCGCCGGACCCCTGGTCCTCCAGGACAAGATGTGGCTCCTGGGCGGGTGGAATCCCGCCGACGCCGAGCCTACCAACGATCAGGTCTGGTCGTCGGAAGACGGGACGAACTGGTCATTCGTCGGCAATGCTCCCTGGGAACGCCGACACGCGGCGGGATGGCTGGTCTACGGCGGGAGCCTGTGGGTGGTGGGCGGAGACAACAACACCGGCCACTATCAGAACGATGTCTGGTCGTCGTCGGACGGCGTGAACTGGATCGAAGTGACCGACACGGTGCCCTGGGCGAACCGGGCCACGCAATACACGCTGGTGTTCGATTCCAAGATGTGGCTCATGGGAGGGCAGCAGCTGGGCTCGCAGACCGTTCCAGGCCAGGCATACAACGACGTCTATTCCTCGACCGACGGAAAGAGCTGGACGCAGGTGACGCCCGCCGCCGCGTGGAGTCCGCGCGGGCTCATCATGGGCAACGTGGTGTTCGCCGGAAAGATGTGGGTCATCGGAGGGGGCACCTACGACATACGCACCTACCTGAACGACGTATGGAACAGCGCCGACGGCGTCAATTGGACGCAGGTTTCCGCGGCGGCCCCCTGGGCGGGAAGGCAGTACCACTGCATCGCGGTTTTCGCCGGCAAGATCTGGGTGCTGGCGGGCGCGGTCAACACGGGCAGCGGAGGCTCGACCGACGTCTGGTATTCACCGGACGGCACCAGCTGGACTCAGCTCGGCGACACGCCGTGGTTGGCGCGGCACGCGGCCAGCGCCTGGGTGTTCCAAAATGCTCTCTGGTTCGGGTGCGGCAGCGACGCCGTAGCCTACAACGACATCTGGAGGCTCACCTTCGCGAGTTGAGCGAAAGCGCGTAATCTTTGCCGCATCGGCCGGGAAAGCGGGCGGCTCCGCCCGGCCAGCGGGCCCGGCGGGAATGCCGTGAGGAGCGTTGCTTGGACATTTTCGTAAGCTCATTGACGATCCTCGCCGCGTTGTTCGCGGCGTTGAGCAACCGCGACCTGCTCTCGCCCGCGAAATTATATCTGCTTTTTTTCTCGATCTTCTTCGCCGGCGCGCTGACGTTGACGAGCGTCGACCTGTGGTTGTTGATACTGCTGGTGCTGCTCGTCGGAGTCGGGACCGCGTGTCTCGAGGCGGGAGGCGCGGAGCGCCCGGCGCATCGGCGCAACGCGCGCGGCACGGAACGGGCCCACCTGGCCCTGTGGATCTGGGTGGCCTCGCTCCCGGCGATCGCCGCGCAGATCTACATCGTCCATCTCTTCGACGGCATTCAGGGGTACATCAACATGATCGGGAACCGCGTGCTCGAGACGCGCGGGCTGGGACCGGCGAAGACGGTGGTCTCGACCATCAGCATCCTCAATCTGATGTATTTCGCAGTGGGGCTCACGCGCGCGCGATCGCGCCTGTGGTGGTCGGCGTATGTCTTCCACGTGCTGCTGGTGCTGGCGATCGGACTCCTCTCCGGCTCGCGCGGCAGCACCTTGACCGTCTTCGTGATGCAGATTTTCGTGTTCCATTACGTTCGCAGGCGCGTGAGATTGGCTCACGCGCTGTCGATCGCGGCGGTGCTCCTGGGCTTTGCGGTCGTTCTGGGAGTCATGCGCGAAGGGCTCAGGGTCGACGACGCCGGGGTGACGACCGGCCTCGACTCATCCTCGGACCCGGGCGCCTCCCTGTCGACGTTCTTCCTGGGGGTTCAGCCGCTGAAAATCCTCGTGGGTGCGGACGATCTGCGCCTCGCGCACGGCGAAACGCTGCTTTCCCTGGTCACCAACGTGATTCCCCGGGCCTGGTGGCCCGAGAAGCCCGATACCGGCGGCGTATTCTTCACCAAGGTGTACACGGACGACGCATGGGACGGAGCATCGAACCTGACGCCCACGTTCCTCGGCGAATGGATCATGAATTTCGGCTGGGGCGCGGGTATTGCCTGCTTTGCCGTCGCCAGCGCGATCCTGATGTACCTCACGATCGCCTACTATCGACGCACCATGGCGAAGCTGCGGGGGCCGGTGGATGCCCGAACCGCCATGGATGTCGTGGTCTACGTCTACGTGCTGTGGGCGGTCGTAGGTCTGATGGTCGGCGAGGTCACCAATACCGTCCAGACCCTGGTCACCACGCAGCTCATCCCAGCGCTCGTTCTTAAGGCGCTGTTGACGCGCCGCGGCGGCCTCCCCGCTCCACCGCGGCAGGCCCGGATGCTCGCGCCCGGCCACGCCGGAGGCGCGTGACGCCCATGGCCGATCCGCAGCCGCCGAAGTTCACCTATGCAGGATACGCCGACATATTCGGGTCGATACGCTCGCAGGGGTATCGCCCCATCACCATGCGCGAGTACTTCGGCGGCGAATTCGAGTCCGGCCAGCGCGTGCTGGTCAGCCGCGTGGACGTCGACGTAAAGATCGATCGTCTGCCGAAATTGGCCGAAATCTACCGCGCCCTCGACATGCGCGCGACCTTTTTCCTCAGGCTGCACGCTCCCACCTACAATCTGTTGTCGTTTCAGAACATCGCGATCGTGCGCGATCTGGCGGCCGCCGGCCACGAGATCGGCCTCCACACGGAGCTGGCCGATGCCGCCGGATTCTGCTCGATCGACGGCGCAGCGCTGCTCGAGCGTGAGATCGAGATCTTGCAGACCCTGAGCGGCGCGCGGGTCTACGGCACGGCGTCGCACGGCGACATGACGGGCTACAACAATCTCGATTTCTGGGCGACGCATCGTCCACAGCAGTTCGGCCTGCTCTACGAGGCCTATGACGCGCCGCTGTGGAAGCACTGCCGGTACGTGTCGGACTCGGAGTGGGTGCGTTGGAAAGCGTACGAGAACGGCGAGCTCATCGCCGGCGACCGTCGCAGCCCCGACGTGCACGGCAAGGAGGGTCCGCGTGTGCTGCACGTACTGACCCATCCGGAAAGCTGGTACGAGCGATACATCTATGAGTGACCCGGAAGAGCTCCGCAGCAAGTACCGCACGGGATGCAAGGCCGAGCGTGCGCTCGCCGCGCGCGATCTCGAGGCGATGTTCGCCGGGCGGGACTTGCGGCTCCAGGGGCTGGGCGTGATCGAGGGCGCCACGACCGTGGACGTGCTCAGGCCCAACCGCGTGATATTCCTGGAGCGCTACTCGGACGATGACGCGGCCGCGGCGAACGCGGCCGAGCCGGGCTCGGTGCTGTTCATCGTGCCGCCGCAGTTTCCGCTGGCGAGCGGCCACGCGCGCCTGCTGAGCGAGGCTCCCCGCGCGGACTACACCCGCCTGATGGAGACGCTGTTCGACTACGGACGCTATCATCGACAGCTCGACCGCATCGATGCGAGCGCGCGCATTGCGGATTCCGCCACGCTGATGCCGGGCGTGATCGTCGGTCGACACTCCTCGATAGGCGCCGGAACCGCGGTGCATCCGAACGTCGTCATCGGTCCCAACTGCCGGATCGGCGCGGACTGCATCATCAAATCCGGAAGCGTCATCGGACAGCCGGGCTTCGGCGTGTTTCGCGGCCCGGACGGATTGCCGCGGCACTTCCCTCATGTGGGCGGCGTCGTGATCGAGGACTGGGTCGAGGTGGGGGCGCTCAACACCGTCTGCTCAGGCTCGATCCATCCGACTGTCATCGGCGAATTCGCGAAGCTCGATGACCACGTGCACGTTGCGCACAACTGCATCGTCGGCCGCCGGACCATGCTCACGGCCGCGGCGGAGCTCTCCGGAAGCGTGATCATCGGGGACGATTGCTGGGTAGGGCCGAACTCCTCCGTCATCGATGGTGCGCGCATCGGGGCGCGGGCCTTCATCGGCATCGGTGCGAACGTGACCAAATCGGTGGATGCCGACACGGTCGTGGCCGGGAACCCGGCGCGCCCCATTCCCAAGCGGACTCAATAGTCAGCACCGCGCAGGCCCTGGGGGAGGGGTCCCTAGTGGTGGTGCCCGCCCGGGCCATGCACGTGCCCGTGCTCGAGCTCCTCGGCGGTCGCGTCGCGCACCGAAACCACGTCGATGTCGAAGTTCAGGGTCTTGTCGGCGAGCGGGTGGTTGCCGTCCAGGGCGACCATGTCGCCGACCAGGCCGGTCACGGTGAAGAGGCGCATGCCGTCTTCGGTGCGGGCCTGGAACTGCATCCCCTTCTTGATCTCGCCGGCCCCCTGCATGGAGCGCTTCGGCACGCGCTGGATGAGCTTCGCATCGTGCCGGCCGTAGCCTTCCTCGGGGGTCACGGCGACGACGACCTTGTCGCCTTCGCTCTTGCCCTCGAGCGCCTTTTCCAGGCCGGGGACGATGTTGCCGTGACCCTGGATGTAGGAGAGCGGGTCGCCGCCCTCCGAGCTGTCGATGACGGTGCCGTCGTCGTCCTTGAGCGTGTAGTGAATCAGTACGACTCGATCGGCTGCGATGTCCAAGGCGGGTCTCCGGTGAGATGAGGGCTGCGCGATCCGCCGATGGCGCGGGTCCGGGCGGCGGTCGAAGGCCCGAAAGGTTACACCATCCGCGCCTCGAGGTCGTATTCCCCCGCAGCGGTGACGACGACCTGGGCGAAGCTCCCGACCGTGGGCAGCTTCGGGCCCCGGATGCGCACCGTGCCGTCGATCTCCGGGGCATCGCTGGTCGATCGCGCGATCGCGACGCCGCCCTCGACGCGGTCGACCAGCACGGTGAGGGTGCGGCCGACCTTGCGTCCGAGGCGGCCGGCGCTGATCTTCTGGGCGGCCTCCATGAAGCGCGCGCGCCGCCCGGTCTTGATTTCGTCCGGAACGGCGGCCTGCTTCAGCTCGTTCGCGGCGGCCCCCTCGACCGGCGAGTACTCGAAGCACCCGACTCGATCGAGCTGCGCCTCCTCGAGCCATGCGAGCAGCTCGGCGAAGTCCTGCTCGGTCTCGCCGGGGAAGCCGACGATGAACGTGCTGCGAATGGCGATGTCCGGCGCGGTGCGGCGCCACGAGGCGATGCGCGCGAGCGTGTCGGCGGCGGCGGCCGGCCGCTTCATGAGCTTGAGGATGCGCGAGCTCGCGTGCTGGAAGGGCACGTCGAGGTAGGGCAGCACGCGCCCGTCCGACATGAGATCGACCACCTCGTCGACGTGTGGGTACGGGTACACGTAGTGGAGCCGGATCCAGATACCGAGCTCGCCGAGGGCCTCGGCGAGGTCGAAGAACCGGGTGCGACGGCCTCGGCCGCGCCATTCCTCCGGCGCGTACTTCACGTCCACGCCGTACGCGCTGGTGTCCTGGGAGACGACCAGGATCTCCTTCACCCCCGCGCGCGCGAGCGCCTCCGCCTCGCGCATCACCTCGCCGATGGGGCGGCTCACCAGATCGCCGCGCATGGAGGGGATGATGCAGAAGGTGCAGCGGTGATTGCAGCCCTCGGAGATCTTGAGATAGGCGTAGTGCCGCGGGGTCAGCCGGATCCCCTGGGGCGGCACCAGGTCGACGAAGGGCTCGTGCTTGGGCGGCAGGTGCTCGTGGACCGAGGCGACCACCTCTTCGTAGCGCTGCGGGCCGGTGATTCCCAGGACCTGCGGGTGGCGCTGCAGGATCTTTTGGGGCTGGGCGCCCAGGCACCCGGTGACGATGACCTTGCCGTTCTCGGCGAGGGCCTCGCCGATGGCGTCGAGCGACTCGTCCACCGCGGCATCGATGAATCCGCAGGTGTTCACCACCACGAGGTCGGCCGCCTTGTAGGAGGACGCGACCTCGTAGCCTTCCGCGCGCAGGCGAGTGAGGATGCGCTCGGAATCGACCAGGGCCTTGGGGCAGCCCAGGCTGACGAACCCGACTTTGGGGCTCTTGCGTCTGACGGTCTTCAATGTAGGGCTCGGGGAGAGGAGCGGGGCGCGCATTCTACTCCAGCGGTTTTCGAGACGCGTCACGCTTTCGCAAACGCACATTCCACTGTCAAATCAGGGGCCTGGATTTTGCGACGTGGCGCAAAAAACGCAGGATTTGCCGCGCAACGGCCACCTCAAGAATCCCCGACACGATCCGATACAAGCTTTGAATGTGGTCACCGGTCTCGCCCTCAGGTGGGGTGAAGTGAGCACAAGCAATGGGCCTAAGAGGGGCCGGTTGATTAACTTTCAGGAGCTTTAGCAATGGCACTTACATTGAACACGAACATCGACTCGCTGAACGCACAGCGCAACTTGACGACCTCACAGGCATCGTTGTCGCAAGCGTTGCAGCGCCTGTCGTCGGGTCTGCGCATCAACAGCGCAGCCGATGACGCCGCGGGTCTCGCGATCGCCAGCCAGTTCACGACCCAGATCAACGGTACCAACCAGGCGATCAACAACGCGAATGACGCGATCTCCGAGGCTCAGACCGCCGGCGGCGCGCTCTCGACGCTGACCGACAACCTGCAGAGCATTCGCACCCTGGCGGTCGAGTCCGCCAACGGCTCGAACAGCGCCTCCGACCGCGCCGCCCTCGACCAGGAAGTGCAGCAGCAGATCGCGGAAATCACGCGTATCGCCTCGCAGACCCAGTTCAACGGCAAGAACGTGCTCGACGGCTCGAGCGGCACCACCGTGTACCAGGTCGGCGCCAACGTGGGCGACACCATCTCCGTCAACCTGGCCCAGGGCGTGCGCGCCGACCAGATCGGCCAGGTGGCGAGCGCCACCAGCGGTGCCGTGACGGCCAATGCCTTGACGGGCAGCAATCTCACCATCCAGGTGGGTACCGAGCCCGCCGTGTCCGTCGGCGCCAGCGTCGCCGGTGCCGGCGCGGGCCAGTCGGCCAGCTCCGCCTATGCGAAGGTCCAAGCGATCAATTCTGCGGGCGTCGCCGGCTTGACCGCCAGCGCCTCGACCACGGTCACGGCCGCGGGCGCGTTCTCCAACATCACGGGCGGCTCGGCCGGCACCACTTATGCGTTGACGATCAACGGGGTGGCGATCTACGCCGCCGGCACCGCGATCGCCACCGGCCAGGTGCTGACGGGATCGAACGTGGCCACTCAGATCAACCTGTACTCGTCGCAGACCGGCGTCACCGCCAGCCTGACCCCGACGGGCGCGCTGCAGCTCACCGCGTCCGACGGGCGCGACATCGTGCAGACCGAGACCGTCACGGCGGGAACCGGCGGAACCGGCACGGGCGCGGGCATCGGCGCCTCCGGAACCCAGACCACGGGCAAGGGCACCATCACCCTGTCCGCCTCCAGCAACATCGTGGTCGGCGGCGCGGGCTCGGCTGATGTCGGCCTGACCGGCGGCGGCCAGACGATCTCGCTCGGCAACCAGACCCTGGCCAACCAGAACGTGCTGACGGTGGCCGGCGCCAATGCGGCGATCGCAGCGGTGGACTCGGCCTTGGCGACGGTGAGCTCGTTCCAGAGCCAGCTCGGCGCCATCCAGAACCGTTTCACCTCGACGGTCAGCAACCTGACTTCGACGGCGCAGAACCTGACCTCCTCGCGTAGCACCATCCAGGACGCGGACTTCGCCTCTGAGACGGCGAATCTGACCCAGTCCCAGGTGCTGCAGCAGGCCGGTATCTCGGTTCTGGCCCAGGCGAACCAGGAGCCGCAGCTCATCCTCAAGCTTTTGCAGTAACAGCCGAAAACAGGAAGAGTTGAAGTGATTGCGGCTGCCCGGGGGTGAAAACGCCCGGGCAGCCGCCCTACCAGGGATCTTACGAGCAGGAATGACGCGAATTTAGTCAAACGTGGGTGTCAACATGGCGAGCGACGGAAACCCGGTGACGATACCGGCGGCGAGCCTAGTGCACGGAAGTCAGGCGTACGTACCCAAACCCTCCCAACCGCGGAGCGGCACGATATTGCCGCAGGGCGGCAAGCCGGCGGCTGCCCCGGCGGTGGCGGTGCAGCAACCCAAGGCGACCCCGGCTGCCTCGACGGAGCAGCTCGTGGCGCAGCTCAACAAGCACCTCAATGTCTCGGGCCGTCCGGACCAGTACCGGGTCGATCCGACCGGCAAGGTGATCGAGCAGATCAATCCCGCGACGGGCGAGGTGCTCGGCGAATTCCTCATCTCCGAGTTTCCCGCGCTGGCGAAGAGCGTCGGCGTATCCGGCGGCACCCTCATCGACGACCGCGCCTGAAGCGGCCTTCGCCCGCGGGCGAATTGGTACGCCTCTTGCTTAAGTCCTGAGTCGCACGGCCGATATATCGGCTAACGATTCACGACCCGGAACCTTCATGAGCTCAAGCATCTCTTCCACGCCCTCGACGACGACGCCGACGACCAACTCGAGCACCGGCGTCAACTCGAGCGCGGTCAGTGCGGCCAACACGCTGATCTCCTCGGAGGGCATCGGCTCGGGCCTGGACATCAATGCCATCGTGCAGGCGCTCACGACCGCGCAAGGTCTGGCGCAGAACACCCAGCTTGCGGATCGCCAGCAGGCCCTCAACGCGCAGGTGTCGGCCTACGGCACGTTCCAGAGCGCGCTCGAGACGCTGCAGGCGGCGCTGACGCCGCTGCAAACCGCGAGCAGCCTGGCCGCCAACGCCGCGACCGTGGCCGACGACACCGTGGCCAGCGTCACCGCGAACGCGGACGCCGTCCCCGCGACGTATTCGCTCGGCGTGCAGAATCTCGCGACCGCGGCGAGCCTGTCTTCGCAGGCCTTCGCCAGCGCGAACACGGCGATCGGCATCGGCACCCTGACGATCGCGGTCGGCGGCGTGTCGACCGACATCGCCATCGACTCCTCCGACAACACCGTTGCGGGAATCGCGGCCGCCATCAACGGCGCACCGAACAATCCGGGCGTGACCGCCAGCGTGTTGACGACCTCGGCTGGCTCGCGCCTGATCCTGTCCGGTACCAAGACAGGCGCCACCAACTCGATCACGGTGACCGAGTCGGGCGGCGACGGCGGGCTGTCGGCACTGGTCTACAACCCGGCGGGCAACACCACCAACCTGACGCAGACCCAGGCCGCGCTGGACGCGAACTTCACCATCAACGGATTCGCGGCGACCAGCCCCACCAACCAGGTGTCGGGCGCCGTCAGCGGGCTGACGATCAATCTGCTCAAGACGACGCCGACGGGATCCCCGACCACGGTGACGGTGGCCGCGGACACCTCCGATGCGCAGACCTCGATCGGCACCTTCGTGACCGCGCTCAACGGCCTGATCACCGCCATCCAAGGTCTGACGAGCTACGACCCCTCGACGCAGACGGCGGGCCCCCTGCTCGGCAATCCGACGCTCGAATCGTTCCAGAATCAGCTCCAGAACGTCCTCGACCAGGTGCAGGGCGGAAGCGCCGCGACGGGCACCTCGCTGGCTTCGCTCGGCATCACCGCGAATACCCAGGGCACCTACGACACCAACGCGAGCACGCTCGGCAATGCGTTGAGCGGCGCGCTCTCGTCGGTGACCGGATTGTTCAGCGGCACCAACGGGATCGCGAGCCAGCTCAACAGCCTGATCAACACGTACACCGAGCCCGGCGGGCTGCTGGATACCATCAACCAGGGACTGCAGTCGGGGCTCACCGACGTCGCCAACCAGCAGACCGCCCTGAACGCGCGCCTGGCCACCTACTCGGCGACCTTGACCGCGGAATACAACGCCATGGACAACGCCGTGGCGCTGCTCAAGCAGACGCAGACCTATCTGACCGCCGAGTTCAATCCCCAATCGGCGGGCTCGACCTCGCAGGCCGACAGCCAGCTGTCGAGCGGAACGCTCAGCACCACCGGTAGCGGTTGATGTACGCGCAGAGGAGAGCCGCCGAGTATCGCGCGGTCCGCAGCCACGGCTTGGTCGCGGACGCGAGCCCCACGCGGCTGGTGCAGATCATGTTCGAGCAGATCCTGGCGCACCTTGCCGCGGCGCGCGGCGCCATGGAGCGCATCAAGGGCAAGGGCCCGGTCAACGACGTCGTCGCCAAGGGCAACGCCATCTCCAAGGCCGTCGCGCTGATCAATCAGCTGAACGGCACCTTGGACATGGAGCGGGGCGGGGAAGTGGCCACGAACCTGCGCTCCCTTTATGAATACATGATGCAGCGCCTCACGGTCGCGAACGCGACCAACGATGCGCGCATCGCGAGCGAGGTCGCGGGGCTCATCGGCAAGATCAAGAGCAGTTGGGACCAGCTCGTGACGGGCTCCCGATGAGCGGGGCCCGCAGCGCGGCGCTGGCTCGGGCACTCGAGCTCTCGCGGCAAGTGCTGTCCGCAGCCGAGCAATCCGACGCCGAAGGCCTCCCGCGGCTCGACGCCGAGCGCATGCGGCTGCTACAGTCGGCCCGCGCCGAACGCGGCAGCTTGAGCGCCGCGGATCATCGGATGCTCTCCGAAGTCGCCGAGCTCAACGACCGCGCCATCGGCGCGATGGAGCATCATCGGCGCATCAAGGAGCGCGCGATCGACATGGCGGCAGTGGGCCGCCGCGCGGTGGCTGCTTACGCGATGACCGGACCGCGGCGTTAGCCGCACCTATTTTTTCGGACGGGGAGCCATGCCAGAGGCCTTTCTCGGCGATGGTCTGATCTACGAAGAAGCGCTGCCGGTGGTGTGGACGCCGGGACCGATCGCCGAAGGCGTCGCGCTCGCCCGCCTGAACCACGACAATCACCAGGTACTCGGCGCGGAAAGCTCGCTCGACGAAGTGCGCGTGCAAGAAGCGCTCAAGGACGAGTCACCCGCGCTCATCCACGAGCTGCAGCGCCTCGAATACAAGGTGAACATCCTGCTGCGCCTCGCCGCCGAGAGCTCCCTTCGCAACAGCGGTCTGCCGGCGCCGCAAGCCGTGCGCCTGACCTCGCACGGCATGGAATGGCGCGGCAAGGATATGCCCGCGCTCGGCAGCACGGGACAGGCCGCGGTGTACGTGAATACTGCGCTGCCGCAGCCGGTGAAGTTCTCCGCCACGGTGGTCGGCGAGCGCACCGAAGAGGGTGTGCGCGTGGCGCAGCTCGAGTTCTCGGGCTTGAGCGATGCGGTGGTCGAGCAGCTCGACAAGCTCATCTTCCGCCACCACCGCCGCCTCGTCGCGGGCGCGAGAGCCGCATCCCCGTAGACGGGAGAGAGCTTCCTCCGACCCCACCGGCAGAGACAAACCGAGCGCGGCCTGCCCGGGATCTGCCTCAATATTAGGGGTTTACCTTATGTATAATTGAGGGGGTTTGCCGAGTTCTTTTATTCCGATCGCTTCAGTTAGTATGTGCCGCGACCCGACATTGATTGAGCAATGTCAAAGGGTTAGACGCTAAGATTAAGACGGAACCCGAGATTTGCGGAGTCCGTCACAGTTTTTAACGGGATGGAGCCCCCGGAAGTGACCGATCCGAAAGTCATTGTGATCGAACGCTCGGATTTGGAAGCGCGCGCGCTCCAAACCCTGTTGCATTTCCTGGATCTCGAGCCGCTGCACGCGCACGACGTGGACGAGCTCAAGCGCTTGGCCCCGGCCTCGCAGGACTGCCTCGCGGTCATTTTGGGTAAGGACACCGTGGCCGACTCGGGGCCCGAGCTCATCGCCGAGCTGCGCGCGCTGCCCCAACCGCTTCCCGTCATCTACCTCGGCAACGACGGGCTGCCCCGCATCGCGGAGAGCAGCGGCGATCTCGCATGGTTCCAGCTCGAATTGCCGGTGAAGCAACGGCGGCTGTCGGCGGTCCTGAACCAGGCGCGCAACGTGCGCAGCGGCCATCCGACCCAGCCGGGCGCGCATCGCTTTCGCCCCAGCGGGAGCTCCCGGCCGATGCGCGACGTGCATCATCTCATCGAGCAGGTCGCGCCCTTCGATACCAACGTGCTGGTGCTCGGCGAGTCGGGCACGGGCAAGGAAATGGTGGCGCGGCACGTTCACGAGCTGTCGGGACGGGCGAATCACCCTTTCGTGCCGGTGAATTGCGGCGCGATTCCGGCGGATTTGCTGGAGAGCGAGCTGTTCTGCCACGAGAAGGGGGCGTTCACCGGAGCGCTGTCGAGCCGCATGGGACGCTTCGAGTTCGCCGAGGGCGGCACCCTGTTCCTCGATGAGATCGGCGACATGTCCCTGCAGATGCAGGTGAAGCTCCTGCGGGTGCTGCAGGAGCGAAGCTTCGAGCGCGTCGGCAGCAATCGAACCATTCGCTGCAACGTGCGCATCATTGCGGCCACGCATCGCGACCTCGAGGCCGCCATCGCGGCGGGACGATTCCGCGAAGACCTGTTCTATCGCCTGAACGTGTTCCCCATCCAGATGCCGCCGCTGCGCGAGCGCCTGGAGGATCTGCCCATTCTCATCGAGCACCTGGCGCAGCGGCAGAGCCACGGCGATGGCCGTCAGATCCGCTTCGAGCGCGAGGCGCTGAGCTGTCTCGGCCGCCATACCTGGCCGGGCAACGTGCGCGAGCTGTCGAACCTGCTCGAGCGGCTCAGCATCCTGCACCCGGGACGGACCATCGGCGCGGGCGATCTGCCGGACCGCTATCGCGGCGCGTCGTCGACGGGGGTGTACGCAGGCCTCAAGGTCGAGAGTGTCACTTCGCCGGCGCTGCTCGAGGAGTTGCTGCAGGCGGGAGAGACCGCCGCCCTCGGAGACAGCGGCGAGGACCCGGCGCTCGACCCGGCCGACGAGGCAGAGCTGGGCGGCGCCGCGGACGACAGGGTCGCGCTTCCCGAGGGTGGCATCGACCTCAAGGATCATTTGTCGGCGATCGAGATCGGATTGATCCGCAAGGCTCTCGAGGAGGCCGACGGCACCGTGGCCGAGGCGGCACGGCTGCTCAGAATGCGGCGCACGACGCTGGTCGAGAAGCTGCGCAAGTATCGGCTGAGCGCCTGACCCAGCTCGCCGACGCGGGCGCGATGTACCGGGCCCTATTTACGGCTCCGCATGACGAGCCGGCTCGGCCAGCCGCTCGGCGCGCCGCGACAAATAATTGACGCTGACCGCAACGGATGCCGCGGATACCCCGTAACTGGTTGATCGCAGCGGCAAAAGGCGGCGAGGCACAGAAGTTGCTTTCCCCTCCGGCATGGCTGCCACCAAGCTCGACCTGATCGAATCCCGGCGCTCCGAATTGCAGGCGGCCTTCGTCGCCTTCGGCTCGGTGTCCGAGCATCTCGCCGGCGCCTTCGATGCGCTGCGCGCGGAGGTCGAGCAGCTGCGCGCGGAGCTCGGCGAGGCGCACGCCGGCAAGGAGCATCTGGCCGCGCGGCTGACCGCGCTGGTGAGCGGTCTTCCGGGCGGCGTCCTGGTGCTCGATGCGGAGGGGGAGATCCAGGAGTGCAATCCCGCGGCGCGCGAGCTTCTCGGAGAGCCGCTGATCGGCGAGTCCTACGCCGGCGTGCTGTCCCGGGCGGCCAAGGGCGTCTCGAGCGTCGGCGAGCCCACCGAGCTCCGCACCGGCAAGTTCGTCAACATCTCGCGCCGTGGGCTCGCCAGCGGCGGCGAGGTGGTGCTGCTCACCGACGTGACCGAATCGCATCTCATGCAGCTGCTGCTCGCGCGCCAGCAGCGGCTCTTGACGCTGGGCGAGCTCGCAGCCGGTCTCGCGCATCAGATCCGCACGCCGCTCGCGGCGGCTCTCCTGTACGCATCCCAGATGCTGCTGCCCGGGCGCAGCCCGGAGGATCTCGGGCGCTGCGCGGATCGCACCGTCGAGAGCTTGAAGCAGCTCGACAAGCTGGTGAACGACATGCTCGCCTTCGCGCACGGCGGCGCGGCGCGCGAGGCGGTGAGCGTGAGCGCGCTGCTCGAGCAGGTCGCTCAGTGGCTTCGGCCCGCCTTGCGCCGCGGAGTCCGCCTGACCATTCGAACGCAGGCACCCGATCTTACGGTGCGGGCCAACGCGCCCTCGCTGGTTTCGGCCGTGCTCAATCTCGCCACGAACGCGCTGCAAGCCGCGAGCACGGATCTCGACCTCGAGCTCCTGGCGCGGCGCTCGCCCTCGGGACGCGCGCAGATCGTGGTGACCGACAACGGCCCCGGCGTGCCGGCGGCGATCCGCGAGCGCATCTTCGAGCCGTTCTTCACGACTCGTGCGCGCGGCAACGGCATCGGCCTCGCCATCGTGAGGTCGGTGGTCGAGGCGCATCAGGGCAGCGTGACGCTCTCCGACGCCCCCCAGGGCGCAGCCTTCGTGATCGACCTGCCCGCCGACAGAGGAGTTGAGGCATGAGCCAGGGCCAAGAGTTCATCCTGGTGGTCGAGGATGACGCACCGTTGCGCGAGGCTCTGGCGGACACCCTGCGGGCGGCGCAGCTGTCCGTGCTCACGGCGGCGGACGCACCGGGCGCGCTCGCGGCGTTGCAGGACGCCGAAATCGCCCTGGTGATCTCCGATGTGCACATGCCGGGACCCGACGGCTATCAGCTGCTCGCCTCCATCAAGCGTCAGCGCCCCGACCTCCCGGTCGTGCTGATGACCGCCTTCGCGACCGTGGCCCAGGCGGTGGCGGCCATGCGCGAGGGCGCGACCGACTACATCGTGAAGCCCTTCGACGCGCAGGCCCTGATCGAGATGGCGCGCCGGCAGCTCGCCCAGCGCGTTGCGCCGAACGAGCTGATCGCGGTGGACCCCGAGTCGAAGCGTCTGGTGGCGCTCGCTCGCAAGATCGCCGAGAGCGAGGCGACCGTGCTCATCACCGGCGAGAGCGGCACCGGCAAGGAGGTCTACGCGCGCTTCATCCGCGATCATTCGGCCCGCAAGGGCGCGCCGTTCGTCGCCATCAATTGCGCCGCGATCCCGGAGAACATGCTCGAGGCGACGCTATTCGGCTACGAGAAGGGCGCGTTCACCGGAGCCCAAGGCGCGCACGCGGGCAAATTCGAGCAGGCGCAGGGCGGGACGCTGCTCCTGGACGAGATCTCGGAGATGGACCTCGGACTGCAGGCGAAGATCCTGCGGGTTCTGCAGGAGCGCGAGGTGGAGCGTCTCGGCAGCAGCCGGACCCTGAGCCTCGATGTGCGCGTGATCGCGACCTCGAACCGCGACCTGCCCGGGGAGGTCCGCGCCGCGCGGTTTCGGGCCGACCTCTACTACCGGCTCAACGTGATGTCGCTCCGCCTCCCGCCGCTGCGCGAGCGGCGCGGCGACATTCCGGCCCTTGCCAGGCGCGCGATGGCGGTCTGCGCGCGCGGCGGCCAGGCGGCCTTGACCTTGTCGTCCGACGCCGAGCACGTGCTGATGCAGCACGAATGGCCGGGCAACGCGCGTGAGCTGACCAACATCGTGCAGCGCGCCGCGTGGCTGGCGGCGGGCGGAGTCGTTCGCGCGGCGGACCTGGATATTGGCGCGCCGCTCGTGCCCGGCTCGGCGATCCGGGCCAACACGCCGCCGGCGGCGGACGACGCGCGCTCCGCGCAGGTCTTCGGCGAGCCCAATCCCCGCCTCGATGAGGACCTCAGGGAGCGCGAGCGCGAGCTGATCCTGACGACGCTGCGCAGCACCGGGGGCAGCCGGAAACTGACCGCGGAGCGGCTCGGAATCAGCCCGCGCACCTTGAGGCACAAGCTTCAGCAGTTCAAGGCCGCGGGCGTCGAAGTGCCGCGCATCCATGACATCGCGGCGGTGGGCACATGAGCAGCATGCAGATTCAACAGGTGCTCGCCGAGATGCGCGCGCTGCAGGCGCGCGCCGAGGGTGTCGCGCCGGCGGCGGCGGGCGTCGAGCCCTCGGATTTCGCGGCACTGATGAAGAACGGCGTCGACAGCGTCGCCGGAATGCAGAATCAGGCGAGCGCGCTGGCGCAGGCGTACGAATCCGGCGACAAGAGCGTCGACATCACCAAGGTCATGCTGGAGATGCAGAAAGCCAGTCTCGCGTTCCGCGCCATGACCGAGGTGCGCAACAAGCTGGTCGACGCCTATACCCAAGTCATGAACATGTCGGTTTGAGGAAATAACCGATGGCTGACATCGTCCCCGCCCCTCCATCCGCCCTGGCCGTGCCGCGCGGCCTCGGCGACATTCCGGGGCTGAAGCAGGTCGGGTTGCTCGCGGGCGTCGCGGCGGCGGTCGCCGCCGCCATCTGGCTGGTGCTCTGGTCCCAGGGGCAGAACTACACCGTGCTCTACGGCAGCCTGTCGGAGCGCGAGAGCGGTCAGGTCATGGATGCGCTCGCCGCGGCCGGCATCGAGTACAAGCTGAGCCAGTCGGGTGCCGTGTCCGTGCCGGAGTCCAAGGTCCAGGAGGCACGCATCCGGCTCGCCACCCAGGGGCTGCCGCAGAGCGATGCCATGGGCGTGGAGATGATCCAGAAGGAATCCGCGCTCGGATCGAGCTCGCTCATGGAGAGCGCGCGCTATCAATCCGTGCTCGAGACCGAGCTCGCCCGCACCATCTCCAAGGTCCAAGGGGTGGAGGCCGCGCGCGTCCACCTCGCGCTGCCCAAACCGACCGTGTTCGTGCGCGACAGCCGCAAGGCAACCGCCTCGGTGATGGTGCAGCTCTATCCGGGGCGGCGCCTCGATCCGGGCCAGGTGGCGGCCGTCGTGCACCTGGTCGCCTCGAGCGTGCCCGAGCTGTCGGCGAGCGACGTGACCCTGATCGACCAGGCAGGCGCGCTGCTGAATTCGCCCGACGAGAACGCCGAGAACGTGATCAGCACACGCGAGTTCGAGTACACGCGCAAGCTCGAGGAGAGCTACCAGCGGCGCATCATCGATCTGCTCGAGCCCATCGTCGGGGCGGGGCGGGCGCGCGCGACCGTGACCGCCGATGTGGATTTCACCGTGACCGAGGAGACGCACGAGAACTACGATCCTCAGAAGACCGCGGTGCGCAGCGAGCAGACCAGCCAGGAGCAGCACAAGGGCGCCGACGGCGCGGAAGGCATTCCCGGCGCGCTCAGCAACCAGCCGCCCGGCACCGCGGGCGCGCCGGTCATCCCCGGCGCCGCGACGCCGGGCAACCCGGCGCCGGCGGGGGCGCAAACGGCCCAGAGCACGGGCCCGAGCTCGACCGCACAGAAGAGCACGCGAAACTTCGAGGTCGACCGCACCTTGTCCTACGTCAAGCAGCCGATCGGCGTGCTCAAGCGGCTCTCCGTCGGCGTCGTGCTCGATGATTGGGAGAAGGCCGACGCCGACGGCAAGGTGACGGCGACCCCCATGACCGATGCGGACATCAAGCGCTTCACGCAGCTGATCCGCGAATCGATCGGCCTCAAGGACGATCGCGGCGATCACATCGACGTGCTGAACCAGACCTTCAAGGGCGTGACGCCGATCGGCCCTGCCGACGGGCCGCCGTTCTGGCAGGCACCCTGGCTGATCCAGCTCGCCAAGCAGCTGGTCGGCGCCGGACTCGTGCTGGTCGTCGCCTTCTTCGTGCTGAAACCTCTGATGAAGGCGCTTACCCGGTCCGGCGGGCGCTCGAGCGCCGCGGGCGCGCAGATCGGGGAGCTCGACGGGGATCGGGTCATCCTTTCGGGCCAGGGCGGCGGCAAGGCCATCAAGCTGCAGCCGAGCTTCGAGCAGCAGATCGCCGCGGCGCGCACCCTGGTGGGTCAGGATCCCAGGCGCGCCGCACAGGTCGTGAAGGACTGGGTCTCCGCGGATGGCTGACAAGGCCGACGATCTCGCCGGAACACAACGCGCCGCGATCTTGCTGATGAGCTTGGGCGAGCAGGACGCCGCCAACCTGCTCAAGCAGCTCGATGCACGCGAGGTCCAGAAGCTCGGCACGGCGATGGCCGAGCTCAAGGAGGTGTCGCGCGAGCAGATGACCGCGGTGCTCGGCAAATTCATCGGCGTCGCCGATTCCAAGGCGAACATCGCGGGCGGCTCGCCCGACTTCGTGCGGCGCGTGCTGACCCAGGCGGTCGGCAAGCAGAAGACCGACATGCTGCTCGACCGCGTGTCGTCCGGCGCTCAAGGCGGCCAGGGCATCGAAGCCCTCAAATGGATGGAGGCGAAAGCGGTCGCGCAGATCATCAACGGCGAGCACCCGCAGATCGCCGCCATCGTGCTCTCGCACCTCGAGCCGGAGCAGTCCGCCGCGGTGCTGCCGCTGCTCCCCGAGGACAAGCGCACCGAGATCCTGATGCGAATTGCGAGCCTCTCGGAGGTGCCGCAGACGGCGCTCACCGAGCTGGATCAGCTGGTCGAGAAGCAGGCGAGCTCGACCCCGACGTCATCCAGCTTGAAGCGCGTCGGCGGCGCGCGCACCGTCGCCGACATCCTGAACGCGATGGAGAAGGACAAGAGCGGCGAGGAGCTCGGCAAGATCGAGAAGGCCGACGGCGAGATGCACCAGCAGATCAAGGATCTGCTGTTCATCTTCGACAACCTCCTGGACATCGACGATCGCGGCATCCAGGCGCTGCTCCGGGAAGTGGGCTCGGACACGTTGTCGGTCGCGCTGCGCGGCGCCGAGCCCGAGGTGCAGGAGAAGATCCTCAAGAACATGTCCAAGCGTGCCGCGGAGATCCTCAAGGATGACATGGAGGCGCGCGGTCCGGTGAAGCTGAGCGACGTCGAGACGGCGCAGAAGGAGATCGTCGTGATCGCCCAGCGTCTCGCGGAAGAGGGCACCATCAGCCTCGGCGGCAGGGGCGCCGGCGAGTTTGTCTGACGCGAAGCTCAAATCGGCCGCCGCGGAGCGCTGGACCGCGCCCGACGTGTCCAGCGCCGCCGCGCTCGACCCGCCGACGGTCGGCGGCCTCGCCGACCTGCAGGCGGAGGCGCACCGCGAGGCGTTCGAGCAGGGGCTCGAGGAAGGCCGCGAAGCGGGGCGCGCCGAGGTGCGCGCGCAGGTCGAGCGGCTCGCGGGCATGTTCTACGATCTCGCCAAGCCCTTCGAAGCTCTCGACGCCGAGGTCGAGCGCGAGCTGCTCACCCTGGCGATGGCGCTCGCGCGGCAGATCGTCCGACGCGAGCTCAAGACCGAGCCGTCGCAGATCATCGGAATCATCCGCGAGGCCATCGCCGCGCTGCCGGTCGCCGCCCGCGAGGTGCGCGTGCACCTTCATCCCGAGGATGCGGCCGTGGTGCGCCAGCATCTCGCACCCACCGAGGCCGAGCGCGCCTGGGTGATGGTCGAGGATCCGGTGATGGCCCGCGGGGGCTGCCAGATCACCACCGCCACCTCGCGCATCGACGCCCGCCTCGAGACGCGGCTCGGGGCCATCCTGAGCGAGCTGCTCGGGACCGAGAGACAAGCGGATACACCGCGATGAGCGGGCGACGGCTATCTGCCGGCGGTGCGGGCCGAGGCGCAGGCGCCGCGAGGCCCGCATGAGCGTGTCCGCGGCGGAGCGCCCGCGTCCCAAGCGCTGGGCCGAAGCGCTGGCGCACGCGCGCGAGCGCATGGCGAACGTTGCCGAGATCGTGGTCGAGGGGACGCTCAATCGCATGGTCGGCATGACCCTCGAGGCCGTCGGCTGCGAGGCCGCGGTCGGCGGGCGGTGTCTGATCGACACCGCCGAAGGCCGGCAGATCGAAGCCGAGGTGGTCGGATTCTCCGGCGACAAGCTGTTTTTGATGCCGACCGGCGACATCCGCGGCGTGATGCCGGGCGCGCGGGTGATCCCGACCAAGAGCGTGTCCTCGGCTCTGGTGGGCGACGGGCTGCTCGGACGCGTGCTGGACGGGGCGGGCCGGCCGCTCGACGACCATGGCGACCTCAAGTGCAGCGACCGGGTGTCGCTCACGGGCGCGCCGTTGAACCCGCTGATGCGCAGAGCCATCCGCGATCCGCTGGACGTGGGCGTACGCTCCATCAACGCGCTGCTCACCGTCGGCGGGGGCCAGCGAATCGGCCTCTTCGCGGGCTCGGGCGTCGGCAAGTCCGTGCTCCTCGGCATGATGACGCGCTACACCAAGGCCGATGTGACGGTCGTCGGGCTGATCGGCGAGCGCGGCCGCGAGGTGCAGGATTTCGTGAGCAACACACTCGGGCCCGACGGCATGCGGCGTGCCGTGGTGGTGGCGACGCCCGCGGACAACCCGCCGCTGATGCGTCTGCACGGCGCATGGCTTGCGACGGCGGTCGCCGAGTACTTCCGCGATCGCGGTCTCAAGGTGCTGCTGCTGCTCGACTCGCTGACGCGCTTTGCGCAGGCGCAGCGCGAGATCGCGCTCGCGATCGGCGAGCCGCCGGCCACCAAGGGATATCCGCCGTCGGTGTTCGCACGTCTGCCGCAGCTGGTCGAGCGCGCCGGCAACAGCGATCGCGGCATGGGGTCGATCACCGCCTTCTATACCGTGCTCGCGGAGGGCGACGATCAGAACGATCCCATCGCCGACGCCGCGCGCGCCATCCTCGACGGGCACATCGTCCTGTCGAGGCGGCTGGCGGAGAATGGGCTGTACCCCGCGGTGGACGTGGAAGCGTCCATCAGCCGGGCCATGCATCAGATCGCGACGCGCGAGCAGCTGGATCTCGCGAACCGGTTCAAGCAGGTGTATTCGACCTACCAGCAGAACCGCGACCTCATCACCGTCGGCGCGTACAAGCGCGGCGCCGACTCGCGGGTCGACCTGGCGGTGGAGCAGTGGCCGAAGATCATGGAGTTCCTGAGGCAGGACATGTATCAGCCGGTGGGGATGGAGCGAAGTTACGCCGACCTTAAGCAACTCGTGACGCAGTTCTCGGCGCAGGCAAAGACATAGGCCGATAGTTCATATGTTCATGTCCAAATCGAAAAGATTCGAGCCCATCCAGGAGATCGCCAGCTCGACGGCCAATGATTTGAGCCGCACGATGGCGGAAGCCGCGCGCAAGGTCGCCGATCTCGAGCGCCAGCTCGAGCAATTGCGATCCTATCGCGACGAGTACACCGGCAACTCCGCGCAGGGCAACGGCGCCATGGACGCCGTCAAGCTGCAGAATTACCGTACGTTTCTCGACCGCCTCGGCGAGGCCATGCGCCAGCACGCGAAGAGCCTCGAGGCCGCGCGCGTCGAGTACGAGCACCGCCGCAGCGCCTGGAGCGAGAAGCGCATCGAGGCCGAATCGCTGGGGCGCGTCGTCGACCGGTTCCGAAAGGAGGAGCAGCACGCCGCCGACCGCCGGGAGCAGCGCGAAGGCGACGACGCGGCGATGAGGGTGGCGCTCGCCACGCGGGGAGAGAACGGCATCGCCGAGAATTGATCGCGAAGGCGCGGATCGGCCGCGCGGCGCTGGTTCGATCACCCCGCCGGGTGCGGCTCGGCACGGAGGCGGAAAGTCAGCTCCATTGGACAGGGGGTCTGAAGGAGGGCGTGATCGCGAAACCGCACGCCCTGACAAGTTACGCGCCCGTCGAGGCTGGCGGTGCGGCTGCGCCCCATGCCTTTCGCGACCATCCCTGTTACGGCACCGGTGAGGTCGAAGTCTCCGTCGCAATCCGCGCAGGGGCAGGCGAAGCGGAAGAACGCGGGTGCTGCGGGATACAGCGTCCGCAGCTGGGATGAGGGTTGCGGGAAACGGGTGTTGGGGTCGTTGAAGACCAGCTCGACGCGCAATTGCTCGATCCCCGGAAAGAGCTTGCTCAGCGAGGGTGCCTGAAGATGCTCGCCCACGAGCTGCTCGCGCTTTGGCAGCGTGCTATTGGAGCTTTTTCGCGCGGCAATTCTCAGGTCAGCCTGCCGCCGCGGGGGCTTTGGCGGCCGCGCGCGCCTGCTGCTCCGCCCGCACCTCATCGAGGCTCAAGCCGGTATTGGTCGCAATGACGGCGAGCAGGCGATGGGTGGCGCTGCGAGGCAGTGGCAGTTGGTGCAGGCGTTCCCAGATGCGGATTCGATCGGCCGGCGCATGCAGCCGCGAACGCAGCTCGCCAAGCTCCTGCCGGCGGCGCTCCACGGCTTCAGCCTGCAGCAGTGTCATGCGCTCCCTGAAATCGGCCTGGCTCTCGCCGGCGCGCGGGATGGAATTCAGCACGTCGTGGTCGGGAACGGGGCTCATCGAAAGCGCCGGCCGCCGCCACCGCCGCCCCGAAAGCCGCCACCGCCACCGCCACCGCCACCTCCGCCTCCGCGAAAGCCACCGCCGCCGCCGCCGCCGCCGCGAGGCTTGTCCTCGGCCGGATTGACCCGCAGGGCGCGCCCTCCGAGATCCTTACCGTTGAGGTTCTGGATCGCACGCGCCGCATCCGCTTGACTCATTTCGACGAAGCCAAATCCGCGCGGCTTGCCGGTCTCGCGATCCGTCGGCAGCGACACCGACTCCACGGTACCGTGCTCGGAAAAAAGGCTGCGGAGCTCTGCATCCGTCGCAGTGAAGGGTAGGTTTCCGACGTAAATCTTGGCCATGTTATTCAACTTCCAAATGACTTGAGGGGTGCCACACCTGATCGCGGGTGGCTCGGTCCGACTCGATGATGACCTCGGTGAGGTGGTCGGTACTGGGACGTCAACGATCGGATTCACGCTACCACATTTGTTTCCATGTTGCTGACCGATCACGCAGGTGGATTCCGCCCGGAGCCGGCACGGGGGGAGTAGAGTATGAGATTCAGGTGCGATCGGCTCGCATTCGACAGCGGAGATACCTTGGCTCAGCGAAACTACCGTCAAGCGAAACGTCAGAAGGAAGAGGCCAGGAAGACGCGGCAGCTGCAAAAACAGCAGCGCCGCTCTGAGCGAACGACCGAGGAAGCCGTTTCAGGCACGGAGCCCGCCGCGGACGCGGCGCTCGTCGAGCGAGACTCCCCCTCCGGCGGCTCACCCCTCCCGCTCGCAGTCGACGGTTCCCATGCAGGTCAGGGTCGCGAAGATCTCGGCCTCGAGACGCCAGGAGCCGCCGGTCTCGACCCAGCGCGCTGAATGCCCGTGGCCGTCCCGCATCGGGAGCTCGGCCCCGAGACCTTGCGCGCGGTGGTCGAATCCTTCGTGCTGCGCGAGGGCACCGACTACGGCGCCCGCGAGTATTCGCTCGGCGAGAAGGTGGCCCACGTGATGGCGCAGCTCGAGCGGGGCGAGGCTCGCATCATGTTCGATCCCGAGACGGGTACGGTGAGCCTCGTCAGGGTCTGAGGCGCGCGTCGTCTCGCGATCGCGCTTGAGTCGGCTCGGTGATCGATGCGAGGATAACGGCGCGATCCTGGGACCCGCAACCCTTCAACTCCCGGTCCGATGCGTATGCCGCCAGCATTCACGAAGGAGCGGTCGACTACTGGTTCAGGGACGTGAGCAACGGTATCGCGGCCAAGGCGCTGACCATCAGGGTCTGGCAGTCTCCCGGGGAAGCCGGCGGGCCCACCGTCTGGACCTGCGGTCACGCACGCTCGCCTGGGTCCTACATCGCTCTTCGGCACCGGACCGGGCGATCGCCCCGGTGCTGGCCGCGTTCCTGCGCGACCAGCGATTCGGCGACTCGGCCGCCCGCTTGGCGCGGCGCGAGTTCCTGGGCTTCCTGACCTACCTGGGCGGGGTCCTCGGTGTGCTGGCCGTCGTGAGCGGGGTGTTCTCGATATTCGTGCTCCCGAGCTTCGGCGAGCTCTATACGGGGATGGGGGCGGGGCCCCCCGGGCTCACGGCGTTGGTGTTCGGCTCGGGCTCCTATCTCCTTAAGTTGCTGATCCTGCTGGCCGCGGCGACGGCGGTGTTTTTCGGTTGGTTCGCGCTGCGGTTGGGCCGGGAGCTGCGGCGCCTCCAGCCGCTGCCCCGATTCCTTGTTCCGCGTGCCGCTGGCCGGCCCCGTGGCGGCCGCCCAGGCGCGCCGGCTCTGGCTGTCGGTCGCGACATGGCTCCAATCAACGTCACCTTCGGCAACTTCGTCAACAAGCACCTCGAGGGACATGTCGTGACGTTGCAGCCGATCGTCGTCAAGGGCAGCCCCGCGAGCCCGATGTCCTGGCGCTGCGGGTACCGCGGCGTGCCGAACGGAATGGAGGCGGTCGGCGACAATCGCACCGACGTCGATCCGAGCTTTCTCCCGAGCAGCTGCCGCACCTGAGCCCGCGGCGCTTCAGATTTCCAGGTTGTCGATCAGGCGGGTGCCCCCGAGCCGGGCCGCACCGAGCACGATCAGGCCCGCATCCCCGGAGGCCGGCTTGCCGAGATCGACGCGGCGGCGGACCGCCACGTAGTCGCTTTGCCAGCCGCGCCGGCGCAGGACATCCTCGGCCTGGCGCTCGAGGGAAGGCCAATCGGTACGCCCGGCGCGAACGGCGTCCGCCAGCACCCGCAAAGCCTCGTTGAGCTGTGGGGCTTGCCGCAGCTGCGCGGCGTCCAGGTAGGCGTTGCGCGAGGACAGGGCGAGCCCGCTCGCGTCTCTGACCGTCTCGCCGCGCGCGATCTCGATCGGAAATTGCAGCTGCCGCACCATGTGCTCGATGACGAGGAGCTGCTGATAATCCTTCTTCCCGAACACGGCGACGGCGGGGCGCACCATGTTGAAGAGCTTCGCCACGACGGTCGCGACGCCGGTGAAAAAGTCGGGACGGATCGCGCCCTCCAGGTTCTTGGCGAGATCAGGCGGCGGTAGGACCGTGAAGCCCTGTTCTTCCGGGTAGACCTCGCGGTCCGACGGGGCGAACACGAGGTCGCACCCGGCGCCCTCGAGCAGCTCGAGATCGCGCTCGAAGGTGCGCGGGTACTTCTCGAAATCCTCATGCGGCGCGAATTGCAGGCGGTTGACGAAGATGCTGGCGACGACCGGGCGCCCACGCGCACGCGCGATCCCGACCAGCGACAGATGGCCCTCATGCAGATTGCCCATGGTCGGCACCAGCGCGGCGGCCCGCGACTCGCCGAGCGCGCTGCGCAATTCGGCCAGCGTGCGAACGACCTGCATGCCGGTCAGAACGCGTGGATCGCGTCGTCGGGAAAGCGCCCGGCCTTCACATCGGCGACGTAGGCGCGGATGGCGGCTTCGATGCCGTCGGCACCGGCGAGAAAATTGCGCACGAAGCGGAACGGCTCGCCGCTCGTCAGCCCGAGCATGTCGTGGAGCACGAGAACCTGACCGCTGCATCCGGCGCCCGCGCCGATGCCGATGGTCGGAATCGACAGCATCGCGGTCAGGTCCCGCGCGAGCGCGGCGGGCACCATCTCGAGCACCACCATGGATGCGCCGGCGGAGGCGAGCTCTTCGGCCTGGCAGCGCAAGGTGCGGGCCGCGGCCTCATCGCGTCCCTGCACGCGGTAACCGCCGAGGGCATGCACGGACTGCGGCGTGAAGCCGAGGTGGGCGCACACCGGAACGCCGCGCTCGACCAGGAAGCGCACGATGGGCGCGGTCCAGCCGCCTCCCTCGAGCTTCACCATTTGTGCGCCGGCCTGCATGAGCGCCACCGAGCTGCGCATGGCTTGCTCAGCCGACCCATGGTAGCTGCCGAAGGGCAGGTCGGTGATGAGCCACGCGCTGCGATTCGTGCGCGCGACGCAGCTCGTGTGATAGGTCATCTCATCGAGGGTCACCGCGGTGGTGCTCGCCCGGCCCTGCAGCACGTTGCCGAGCGAGTCGCCCACCAGCAGCGAGTCGACCCCGGCGCCGTCGAGCGCGCGGGCGAAGGAGGCGTCATAGCAGGTCAACATGGCGATCTTCTCGCCCTTGGCGTGCATGTCGCGCAGCGTGGTGAGCGTCGTCATGGGGCTTGCATCCGCTAGCGGCTCTTCTGCGCCTCGATCCAGGCGTTGGTGCGTGCATCGAGAAGGTCGAGCTGCAGCACCCCGCCGTTCAGCATTTCGTCGTGAAACTTGCGCAGGTCGAATTTCGCCGCGAGCGCCCGGTGCGCGCGCTCGCGCAGCTCGCGGAATTTGAGCTGGCCCAGCTTGTACGAGAGCGCTTGGGCCGGCCAGGAGATGTATCGATCGGTCTCCGACTGCAGCGTCGGCTCGTCGACCGCACCCGATTTGCGGAAGAACGCGACGACCTGGTCGCGGCTCCACCCTTGCGAATGCAGCCCGGTGTCGACGACCAGGCGCACCGCGCG